>NVQL02000063.1 GCA_002400495.2 Alphaproteobacteria bacterium
CTTTGGTAAAATCTTCAATAAGTGTTTCCACTTGTGAAGTAGAAATATCTTGACGAGCAAGAATAATATGTTCGTATTTTGGCATGATTAGCCTTTCCTTAAAATATATCTCTAGCGCATAGCCCCTTTTGAGCCATTTTTGGAAAGACTCAAGAGGAAGTCAAAAGAGCGAGGACACGGGAAGGTAAAACCATTTAAAATCAAGTGGTTTTGCCTAATACTTAGATAAAAATCCAAGTTTTAGACTTCCGTTCAGCCCTCAACTAGAGCTTCATAACAGGCGTTTTATAGCTGTTTCTGGCTATAATGCAAGCCCTAACGCGCGCAATATAGGCCAATTTGTGGATTTTATCAAAATAATTGTTTGTCATCGCCTTGCGACAGGCTATTTTGAGTCAATTCGAATCGCAGATAAAACAGGTAAAAATATGACAATAGCATTCACATTTCCAGGCCAAGGCAGCCAAAAAGTCGGCATGGGTCAAGCACTGGCCAGTAGCTCTAACATAGCGCGTGAAGTGTATGATGAGGTGAATGAGGCATTGGGCTTTAACCTATCTGAGCTGATGTTTAATGGCCCTGAAGATCAATTGACATTAACCGAAAACGCGCAACCCGCCTTAATGGCAGTGAGCATTGCGGTGATGCGCATGTTAGAAGCGCAAGGTGTTGACCTTAGCAAAAGTGTACAATATATAGCGGGTCACTCATTAGGTGAATATTCGGCTCTAACCGCAGCGGGCGTGTTCAGTTTGGCTGACACCGCAAAATTGTTGCAAATTCGCGGCCGCGCGATGCAAAAATCTTGCCCTGTGGGCCAAGGCGCCATGGCCGCTTTGTTAGGCTTAGATTTCGCTGCCGCAATTGAAGTGGCAACTGAGGCCGCTGGCGACGATGTCTGCCAAGCCGCCAATGACAATGCCAATGGCCAAGTGGTGATATCAGGCCATAAAGCCGCAGTTGAACGTGCCTTAGACATTGCCAAAGCCAAAGGTGCCAAACGTGCAATATTATTGCCAGTTAGCGCGCCATTCCATTGCTCACTTATGCAACCCGCCGCCGAAGCCATGCAAGCTGCTTTGGCTGATGTTAATATGAACGCCCCCATTGTGCCATTAGTTGCCAATGTAAGCGCCAGCCCGACATCGGATGTTGAGACCATTCGCAAACAGTTGGTTGAACAAGTGACAGGCACAGTGCGCTGGCGCGAATCAGTTGTCTTTATGGGGCAAAACGGCATTAAAACATTGGTAGAAGTTGGCAATGGCAAAGTGCTAACAGGTATGGTGCGCCGCATTGACAAAGAGCTAACTGCTATGGCTTGCGGCACTGATGAAGAGATTGCAGCTATTGTTGAATTGTTAAAATAGCCATGCCAAGTGAAACAATTTTATATTTTGCCTATGGCTCCAACATGTTGTCACAACGTTTAACCGACCGTTGCCCCAGCGCCAAAGCCATTGGCGTGGCGGTTGTTCATCACCATTATATGAGCTTTGGTTTGGCGGGTAGGGATGGCAGTGGCAAGGCGGCGATTGTAAAAACTCACAACCAAGACGATAAAGTGCATGGTGTGGTGTTTGAACTTGCGCGCACGGAACTTGCAGATTTAGATAAGTTTGAGATAAAATATAAGCGCAATGATAATTTTGAAGTGGTTATGGATGGCCAATCCCATAAAACCATCACTTATTATGTACTTGAAACCAAACTAGAGATTGGCTTGCTGCCGACAGATTGGTATCGTGATATTTGTCTGGCAGGTGCTAAGCAGCACGGCTTGGATGCTGATTATATTGCAGAGCTTGAAGCACTTATTGTGCGTCAAGACCCAGATAATGATGGCCATAAATATTTGCAAAATTTGGCATAGAATCATTGTAATTCTGACGCGATAACTTATATTCGTAGCAATAATATTTGAAGAGGCAGAAATATGTTTGATTTAACCGGTAAAAATGTGCTGGTCACAGGCGCAACAGGTGGCATT
This sequence comes from Alphaproteobacteria bacterium, assembly GCA_002400495.2. Classification (GTDB taxonomy): domain Bacteria; phylum Pseudomonadota; class Alphaproteobacteria; order Rhizobiales; family OSC116; genus OCS116. Next base: position 1,991 of record NVQL02000063.1, read on the forward strand.
GGCCGCGCCATCGCTGAGGCTTTTCATGCCCAAGGCGCCACTGTGACCCTATCGGGCACCCGCGAAGCTGTGTTGCAAGAGATTGCCGATGCGCTAGGTGAGCGTGTGCATTTTGTGCCCTGTAACCTATCTGATAAAACCAGCGTCGAAGCCCTTGTGCCCGCCGCAATAGAGGCGATGGGCAGCATTGATATATTGGTCAATAATGCAGGCATCACTCGTGATGGCTTGTTCATGCGCATGAAAGATGAAGATTGGGATGATGTGATTGCGGTTAATTTAACCGCCGCCTTTAGGCTCTCACGCGCGGTGCTGCGCGGTATGATGAAGGCGCGCAATGGCCGCATCATCAATATATCTTCCGTAGTGGGTGTGGCTGGCAACCCAGGCCAAGCCAATTATGTGGCCTCAAAAGCTGCCATCATCGGCCTTGGCAAATCACTGGCGCAAGAAGTTGGCAATCGAAGCATCACAGTGAATGCCATCGCCCCAGGCTTTATCGCCACTCCCATGACAGATGCATTAAACGAAAAACAAACCGAAGCGATTCTATCTAACATTCCGACCAAACGCCTAGGCACCGCGGCCGAAATTGCTGCCGCTGCCGTTTATCTAGCCTCTGACGAAGCGGCTTATGTAACGGGGCAAACTTTGCATGTAAATGGCGGCATGATGATGGTTTAAATAGGCCAGCGCAGCTTAAAACCTGTGCGAAACCTTAACAAAATTGAACATAAAACGCAATTTTTATGTTTTTTATGCCCTCAAAGGAAATCTTAGCTTGATTTTTTTTGTAAAAGGGGGCAACTGAGAGCAAGCATTTTAGGAATGCGAAATGCACCTAAAGTTTGGATTATGTGGTAAGGTCATAAATTAGGCCATATTTGCGGCTAAGCATTATGCATTAAGCGCAGTTAATTGAAGGAAAAACAATGAGTGACGTAGCAGAACGCGTAAAAAAAATCGTAATTGAACATCTTGGTGTGGATGCTGACAAAGTGACCGATACATCAAGCTTTATTGATGATCTTGGTGCTGACAGCCTTGACACAGTTGAACTTGTTATGGCATTTGAAGATGAATTTTCGGTGGAAATTCCTGATGATGCTGCTGAACATATCTCAACAGTTGGTGATGCAGTTAAATTCATCACAGAAAATAAATAATCTCATTTGATTTGTTATTTAAGCAGCTCGTCTTATTTTTAGACGGGCTGTTTTTTTGGTTTAAAATTTGGAATTTAGCGCTGAATGTGTATAAAAAATTGCCCGAGTGGCGATCTTAATTGCAACATTTTTATAAATATCCTATTTTAACCTTAGTTCATATTTATGAATATCTAGAATTTAACGTTAGGTGCGTCTATGTTAAAACGTGTGGTGATTACAGGCCTCGGAATGGTGACCCCATTGGCAAATGGAGTCGAAGAAACTTGGCAGCGCTTACTCGATGGCCAATCAGGTGTTTCCAAAATTGAAGCTTTTGATACATCTGATTTAGCGGCAAAAATAGCCGGTACAATCCCGCGCGGTGATGGCACAAATGGCACATTTAACCCCGATGATTATATGTTGCCTAAAGATCAAAAAAAGGTCGATGATTTTATTATTTATGGCATGGCCGCAGCCACCCAAGCGGTCGAAGATGCGAATTGGAAGCCTGAAGATCATGAAAGCCAATGCCGCACAGGCGTATTGATTGGCTCTGGCATTGGCGGCCTGTCTGGCATTGCCGATGCTGCAGTGATGATGGAAGAACGTGGACCAAGACGGGTCAGCCCGTTTTTCATCCCGGGACGGTTAATCAATTTAATCTCTGGTCACGTATCTATTAAATACAGTTTTAAAGGCCCAAACCACAGTGTGGTGACGGCATGTTCAACTGGCGCACATGCCATTGGCGATGCGGCGCGGCTGATCGCTTTAGATGATGCCGATGTGATGATAGCAGGCGGCGCCGAAAGCCCGATTTGCCGTTTGGGCATTGCAGGCTTTGTTGCCTGTAAAGCACTTTCAACAAACTACAATGATGACCCAACCAAAGCTTCAAGACCTTATGATAAAGACCGTGATGGCTTTGTGATGGGTGAGGGCGCAGGCATTATGGTGCTCGAATCACTTGAGCATGCACAAGCACGTGGTGCAAAAATATATGGCGAGATTACGGGCTATGGTTTATCTGGCGATGCATACCACATCACATCACCCGCGCCTGATGGCGATGGTGGTTATCGTGCCATGCAAGCTTGCGTTAAACGGGCGGGGGTTAAGCCGAGTGAGATTGACTATGTCAACGCTCATGGCACATCGACCCCAATGGGTGATGAAATTGAATTGCGCGCTGTTGAGCGTTTGTTTGGCAATTCAGGCGAAGGCCTGACCATGAGTTCGACCAAATCGGCCACAGGGCATTTGTTAGGCGGCGCAGGAGCAATTGAAGCTATATTTGCCACATTGGCGATCAGAGACAATGTCGTGCCACCGACATTGAATTTAGAAAACCCTTCCATGGATACCAAAACCGATTTGGTGCCCAAGGTGAAAAAACATAAGCAAGTTGATATTGTTTTATCTAACAGTTTTGGTTTTGGCGGCACCAATGCTTCATTGCTCATCAGGCGGTTTAACGCCTAGCAGCAGTCATTTAAATGAGTGAATATGCCAATGAATATGTCAGACGAACAAGAGCCTTATAATGTTGAAACACTGGTGGATGAAGAAGTTCCACAGGCCGAAGAGCGGCCAGGTTTCTTTGCCCGCCGCAGAATGAAGCGTCAGCTTAAGCTGAGCATGAGACGCCAAAAACAGCAGAAATCCTTGCGCGGGCGACGTAAAGGTGAAAAATCAAAATCATCTGTCTGGGGCGCGATGAGCAGCCTCATCACAATGTTGCTTATCGTTGTTTTATTGATTGCTGGGCTGTGGCTAGCCACCATTCAATTATTTGATGTAAAAAATGATGTAAATGTTGAGACTTTATTTAAGGTAGAACCGGGAGACAATTTAAACGTCATCGCCAATCGCTTGGAGCAACAGGAATTGGTTTCAAGCCAAGATTTATACCGCCTCATGGTGTCGTATGAAAATAATGACAGACGTCTAAAGGCTGGTGAATATAAAATTCCACCAAACGCCACCATGCGCGACATTATGAATATATTTGTCGGTGGGCAAAGCATTCAACATAAGCTCACCTTTGCTGAAGGCTTAACCATAAGCCAGATCATAGATAAAATAAAAGTCGCACCTTTGCTCAAAGGCCAAATTAGCATCGAGCCAGCAGAAGGCAGTTTAATGCCCGAGACTTACCTGTTTGAGAGCGGCATGAGCCGTGATGCATTCATCATCCAAATGCAACAGGCTCAAACCAAATTCCTCGCCAATTTATGGGAAACCCGTGCGAAAGATTTGCCATTAGAGAATATGGAAGAGGTGGTGATATTGGCCTCTATTGTTGAAAAAGAAACTGGTGTGGCGTCAGAGCGGCCTGAAGTGGCGGCAGTGTTTATAAATCGTTTGAACAAAAAAATGAGATTGCAATCTGACCCGACGATTATTTACGGCATCACATTGGGTAAATATAAGCTTGATCATGGCATTCGTGAATCAGAAAAAAATAGAAAAACTGGCTATAATACCTATAACATTGATCGCTTGCCACCAACCCCAATTGCCAACCCAGGCCGCGCGTCTATTTTGGCGGTTTTAAACCCCGCAAAAGTTGATTATCTATACTTTGTTGCCGATGGCACTGGTGGCCATGCTTTCACCAATAATTATAAAGCCCATCAGAAAAATGTAAGAGATTTGCGCGCCAGAGAAAAGGCCAATTAATAAGCCATAAAGCTGCGCGCCAGAAAGCTGAGAAATAGAGGAATAAAATGGATAAAAGTGAGATAAAAAACCGCGGCATTATGTTGGTGATTTCATCGCCTTCTGGTGCTGGTAAATCCACCCTCACCAAATTGCTCATGCATCAGGATGATAACATCATGCTGTCCATATCGGCCACCACCCGCCCACCACGGCCTGGTGAGGTTGATGGGGTCGATTATTTTTTCATAAGCCTAGAAGAATTTCGCAAAAAAATTGACAATGGCGAAATGCTCGAATGGGCAGCGGTGTTAAATGGCAGCAACCTATATGGCACGCCTAAAACCCCTGTTTATGAGGCGCTAGAAGCTGGCAAAGATGTGTTGTTTGACATTGACTGGCAAGGCACCCAACAATTGCACGCCAAGGCCAAAGATGATGTGGTCAAAGTCTTCGTTTTACCCCCCACTGCCAGTGCGCTAGAGCAACGCTTGCACAGCCGTGCGCAGGATAGCATCGAGGTGATTAATGCCCGTATGAAGAGCGCCTCGCGCGAGATTGAGCATTGGGCGGAATATGATTACATCGTGATTAATGACGATTTAAAAGAATCCGAAGCCAAGTTAAAAGCCATTTTATACGCCGAAAAACAAAAACGCATCCGCCAACAAGGCATGGTTGAATTTGTCCGCGATATACAGGGCGAATTAAGATTGAAATTCGAAAATTAGGGAAAGACAATGAGCAACGTGAAAAAAAAGAAAAATTATCGGTTTATTACTGGCACAGATGATGACGCATTTTGCCAACGGGTGAGTGATGCATTAGATGATGGCTATCGATTATACGGCGATCCAAAACTTAGCCATGATGGCAAAAAAACCATATGCGCTCAGGCTGTTATTTTGCCAAAACAATCTAAGCAGTGGTTTCAATAGTTTTGGCTTAAGCCATTTTTTCCCATCTGCCCGATGCCCCTTGTTGCCAATAGGTGATGGCCGATAAAATATCGGCAGGCAGGGCTTTAAATTTTTTCCATTGTTGGCGCGCTGTGGCAACCGCATCTTCACTTGCGCCATCAAACATCACAATCACCCGTTGATATTGCGCAATGTCATCACTTTCAACGTCACTGCCCTCAAGCAGAAACCGCACCGATGAGCTATTGGGGTTATGCGCCTCTGCGCCAATTAATATCGGCTGCAATTGCGCATATTCTTCTTTGCTAAAATTCTTACGTTGGCCTTGTGGCGCGTCATCCAAACCGTGCGGCAAAAAGCTGTCAGCTTTATAGCTCCATAGCTGTTTGTCAATTTTCTGTGCCGAGGTTTTATTTTGGCATTGGATATAAACCTTCCAGTCGCGCTCAAAGCATTTCTCGAGCAGCTCTGGCAGCACAACATCTAACGGCTTATGTTCCAAATGATAAAATAACACCTCGGTCATAGCTTAGTCTTTCTCATATTCAGAAATAAACCGTTCAAACAACCGCACACCATAGGCCGATGCCCAGCCTTGATTGGTCGGTGTTTTGTCAGCACCCATAATTGTGCCCGCCAAATCAACATGCACCCAAGGCGTGTCATTCACAAACCTCTGCAGGAATTGCGCAGCATAAATAGCCCCGCCCCAACGGTCGGCCATGTTTTTAACATCAGCGTTCGGCGTGTCGATTTTTTTGTCATAAAATTTATGCAACGGCATTTGCCAAATCGGTTCACCCACTTGATCGCCAGCGGTCTTCATTTTGGCCACAAGCGTTTCATCATTGGTGAAAAACCCACCGTAATGCACCCCAAGTGCCACCACAATCGCGCCCGTCAGCGTTGCGGCATTGAGCATCACTTTGGGGTTAAAACGCTCTTGCGTATACCACAAAATATCGGCCAAAACCAAACGGCCTTCAGCATCAGTGTTTAAATTTTCAATGGTTTGGCCAGATAGAGACGTCACAACATCACCAGGTTTTGTTGCCGTGCTGCTTGGCATATTTTCCACCAAACCGACCACACAAACCACATTGACCTTAGCTTTACGTGCCGCCAAAGCGCGTATCGCGCCAACCACAGCCGCACTGCCGCCCATATCACCTTTCATATCGCCCATACCAGCCGAAGGCTTAATGGATATGCCGCCCGTATCAAACGTCACGCCCTTGCCAACCAAGGCAATCGGCGCATCATTTTTATCGCCGCCATTATATTGCATCACCACCACATGGCTTTCATAGGCGCTACCTTGGCCGACGCTTAACAGCGAACCAAAGCCTAATTTAGTCAGCTCTTTTTCGCCCAATAGCTCAACTTCGATGCCAATTTTCGAAAACTCTCTGAGCCGTTGCGCATAAGTTTCGGGGTTTAATTCATTGGATGGCTCATTGATCAAATCACGCGCATATAACACACCTTCAGCCACATGCTGCTTGCTATCCCACGCGGCTTTATCGGCAGCTTGGTTATCCGAATAAACATGAATTTCATTAGCACGGCCTTTGGTCACTTTTTTAACCGTTTGATATTTATCCCACTTATAGCCACGCAACGCAGCACCCATAAGAATAGGGTCAACCTCAATGCTTTCATGCCCAACCACAAAATTCACCCGTTCGGATATCTTCTGTGCGGCGCCAAATGCGTTGGCACCAATATCGGTGAGTGCGTCTTCATTCAGTTCAGTTACTTTGCCCAAACCAACAATAATAATCGCATCTAATTTCAAACCATGTGGTGCAATAAGCTCCAAAGTGCTAGCTGCTGCAGCCTTAAAATCGGCAGCCTTTATGGCGCGGCTTAACTGCCTGTCAGTGGCTTCATCAGCCAATTTTCCTTGGGCATCCAACAGGGCTTCTTCTTGGTTATTTTGGCGGGCAAAATAGACCGCAGCGCCTTTTGACGGGGCTTCTGATAAATTTTTAAATGTATATTTCAAAATAGATCTCCATAAGATTCTCAGTTTCCACTGAACATGGCGTTTATCCAAGCCGAGTTCAAGCGATATTACGTGATCTGCCTTGATGTTGAAAAAAAACTTAAATTTGCAATTAGATTCGACTTTGTCGCATTGCCGCCTTATTAATAGCCTACAAATATGAGTAACATAAGTTTGAGGCAGACAATGCAATTAACGGTAAGTTCGCAGAAAAAAATATTCATTGCATTTTTTATTCTCCTATTCACCCAATTCACCGTGATAGCGCCTGCACTGGCTGCAGATGGCGATATCTTGGCCACCGTTGGCAAGGTCAATATCACCGAAGGTGACGTGAAAGTGAGATCTAACTTTTTACTCATCGTTAAAAACCAGCAAGCCTCGGCTAGCAACCGCGCTGACATTAGAAATGCAACCATTAAGGAATTGGTAAACCAGCAAGTCCAATTGCAAGCCGCAACCCGCAATGGCATCACGGCTGGCGAAGCAGAAGTGAATAAACGCATCGAAACCATCGCCCAAGGCGCCAAGATGACAGTCACCCAGCTAACCAGTTTTCTAAAATCTAAAGGCAGCCACATCGACTCGATGAGAGATTTACAAAAATCGGGCATTGCATGGCGCAGTTTAATTCGCTCTAAATTCGGCTCAACCGCCCAAATTAGTGAAAAATTGATTGATGAAGAAGCCGCAAAATTAGGCAAAAAATTTGGCGGCGAACAAACCGTTTATGACCTACGACACATTGTGCTGCAAATGCCGTCTAATGCCAATAAAACCAAACGCAATCAACGCTTGGCCGACGCCAGAACTGTGCGGGCGAATTTTAGCAAATGCAGCCGCATCCGCACTCTAACCTCTGGTTTGGGGCGGGTGAAAGTGTCAACCATGCGCAATGTCAGCCTCAGCAATTTAAGCGAGGGGCAACGTAAATTGGTCATCAACACCAGAGTGGGCAGCGTGTCAGGCGCACGCACCATTAAAGGCGGTGTTGAAATGTATGCAGTGTGTAAAAAAACCACTGCCCGCAATGATAAAGCGCGTCAATTTGCCCAAAGCCAATTGGTGCAAAAAAAGTTTGAAAAATTTGCCGCGGATTATTTGATACAATTAACTGCAGAGGCAAATGTGCAATATAAATAGTCACATAAGGTTTTGAAATTATGGTTGCTCCTTTGGCATTAACTTGCGGTGATCCAGCGTCTATAGCAGGCGAGCTAACGCTCAAAGCTTGGCAAGACAAAGCCCTTAAAGGCGTTGCTCCCTTTGTCTATATTGGTGATGCTGATCACTTGCAAAAAACCGCCGAAAAACTACAATTTAACATTCCGATTCAAAAAATTAGTGAACCAGCAAAAGCTGTTGATATATTTAATGAATGTCTTCCAGTATTGCATCAAGAACTGCCTCAAACCAGTATATTAGGAAACCCCAATTCTGCCAATGCGGAGTGTGTAATAAGCTCGATTGAAACGGCCGTGAAACTGGTGCAAAATGTTGAATGCCGCGCCGTGGTGACCAACGCCATTGCCAAAAGCGTGCTTTATGATGCAGGGTTTAGCCACCCCGGCCATACTGAGTTTTTAGCCCATTTGGCCAACCAAGCCGAACCCAAAAAAAACTACAAATCTGTGATGATGTTGGCCTGTAGCCAGTTGCGTGTGGTGCCGATTACCATTCACATCCCCCTTATGGATGTCGCCGATCAATTAGATGGCGATTTGATTTATGACACCGCCAAAATTGTCGCGCAGGATTTGAAAAAATATTTCAACATCGATAACGCAAAAATGACATTCTGTGGCCTTAACCCGCATGCGGGCGAAGCGAGGGCGATGGGCGATGAAGATGCCGATATAATCTTGCCAGCCGTGCAGCGCTTGCAAGCTGATGGCTTTAACGCCATAGGGCCATTGCCAGCTGACACCATGTTTCATGCCGCCGCACGAGCGCAATATGATGTGGCTTTGGGCATGTATCATGATCAAGTATTGATACCGATTAAAACTTTGGATTTTGACAAAGGAGTGAATATTACTCTTGGCTTGCCTTTCATCCGCACTTCGCCAGATCACGGCACGGCGTTTAACATTGCGGGCAAGGGTGTTGCCAACCCCAACAGCCTGATTGCGGCGCTGAAAATGGCGCATAAAATGGCCAATAATTATATGCTGAACGAGGCTTGATATGAGCGATAAATTAGCCATGGATGGCCTGCCGCCATTACGTGAAGTGATTGCGAAACATGAATTGGCCGCCAAAAAATCCTTGGGGCAAAATTTTCTGTGTGATTTAAACCTGACCTCACGCATCGCACGTGTTGCGGGTAGCTTAGATGGCGTAACCGTAGTCGAAATTGGCCCTGGCCCAGGTGGCCTAACGCGAGCATTGTTATTCGAAGGCGCCAAACGTGTTTTGGCAATCGAGATGGACGAACGCGCCATACCCGCATTGGCCGAAGTCTCCGAGCATCATAATGGCAAGTTAGAGGTGATATTGGGTGATGCGCTTAAAACCGACATTCAAAATCAAGTCTCAGGCCGCGTTAAAATCATCGCCAATTTGCCTTATAACGTCGCGACCATGTTGCTACTCAACTGGCTCGAGAACGACCCATGGCCAACTTGGTTTGAAAGCCTAACGCTGATGTTTCAAAAAGAAGTGGCCGAGCGCATTGTCGCCAAGCCCAGCACAAAGGCTTATGGGCGGCTAAGCGTCATCAGCCAATGGCGTTGCGATTGCCAAATTGCGTTTAGCGTTGACCGCGCCAATTTTATGCCGCCGCCTAAAGTGACCAGCGCAATCATTCACATGGTGCCAAAAGCTTTGGCGGTTGATGCGCCGTCGCTCAAGACTTTGTCGAGCATCACCATGGCGGCATTTAACCAGAGGCGCAAAATGTTGCGCGCCAGCCTAAAAGGCACATTGCCCAATGCGATAGAATTTTTGACAGATTTAGACATCGACCCGACCTTGCGTGCCGATGCTTTATGCGTTGAAGATTACCTTAAAATCGCCACCAAATTTGAAAAAATTTAATCAGCATTCTCGGCCAAAAAGGTTTGCGCCTTTTCGTGTTCATCTAAGAATTTGAGCCACTTGGCTTCCCACTCACTTAGCAAAACTTTAGTTTCGCCATGCATACGGCTGATTTGCGCCGCCTTGGCAGGTGGAAAATCGCTGAATAATTTTGGGTCAGCCAACGCTTTGGTGATTTTTTTAAGTTTGCGCTCTAGTTTGGCGACATTGGCTTCACTGGTGGCGATGTTCTGCTTTAACGGTGCGAGTTTCGCCCGCGCCTGTGCCAGTTTTTTGCGCTTTTCTTTGAGTGTAGAGGTTTTGTCTTCGACTTTGATTTTTATCTTTTTAGCCGATTTTTCGGTTTTACGGCTAGCCAATAATAAATCGCGATAATCATTCATATCGCCATCATAAACTTCGACAGTGCCATTGTTGACCAACCACAGAATGTCCGCACTGGCTTCGACCAAATGCCTGTCATGGCTAATCAATATCACCGCGCCTTCATAATCATTAAGCGCCATAATAAGCGCTTGGCGACTGTCGACGTCTAAATGGTTTGTGGGTTCGTCTAAGATAAGCAGGTTGGGTTTATGGAAAGTCGCCAACGCGAACAACATGCGAGCTTTTTCGCCCCCCGATAAGTTATCGCACTTGGTATTGGCGCGGTCTAAATCAAAGCCAATTTGTGCCACACGCGCCCGCACTTGCGCTTCAGTTGCGCCAACCATCAGGCCTTTAATCACTTGATAAGGCGTTTCATTGCCATCTAGCTCATCCATCTGATGCTGGGCAAAATAACCAATGACAATTTTTTTATGATGGTAAAATTCGCCATCCATTTTCTCGAGCTTATGAGCGAGCAATTTAGCAAAGGTCGATTTACCATTGCCGTTAGCGCCCAATAAAGCAATCCTGTCATCAGGGTCCATACGCAGATTAATGTTTTTGAGGATCGGTAAATCATTGCCATAACCCACAGCAGTATTTTCGAACCGCATCATCGGCGGGTTAAACGTCCGTTCAGGAGAAGGAAAATTAAATGGCGCGACGTCATTTTCAGACATAGCGGCAATTGGTTTTAACTTCTCGATCATTTTCATGCGGCTTTGAGCTTGCTTGGCTTTACTGGCCTTGGCTTTAAAGCGATCGACAAACGCTTGCATATGCTTGCGTTGCTCGTCTTGTTTTTTCTTGGCCGATTGCTGCTGCTCTATATGCTGGCGGCGGCGTTTTTCAAACTCGTCATAACCACCACGGTAAAGTTGCAAGCGTTTATTTTCTAAATTCAGAATATGAGTGACTGATTTGTTCAATAAATCTCTGTCATGGCTTACAATCAGCACAGTATAGGGATAAGTTTTTAAATATGCCTCAAGCCACATTGTGCCTTCAAGGTCAAGATAGTTGGTCGGCTCGTCGAGCATTAGAATATCTGGTTCTAGGAATAGGATAGCTCCCAACGACAAACGCATCCGCCAACCGCCTGAAAAATCAGCACAGGGGCGTTGTTGGGCATCATGGTCAAAACCAAGGCCGGACAAAATAGTCCCAGCGCGGGATTTGGCGCTATGGGCGTCAATATCCACCAAGCGTAACTGAATGTCAGAAATACGCTCAGGGTCGGTGCAAGTTTCGGCTTCGGCGAATAAATCATTCATTTCAGTATGTTGAGCAAGCACCCATTCGATCAGGCTTTCGGGCCCGCCGGGTGCTTCTTGGCTCACCATGCCGATTTTAGCGCCGCGCGATGTGGTGATGTGACCACCTTCGGCATGCAGCTCTTTATTTAATATTTTTAGCAAGGTGGTTTTACCCACGCCATTACGCCCCACAAGGCCAACTTTGTGGCCAGAGGGTATATTTGCGGTCGCACCATCAAACAGAATGCGGCCTTCGATGCGGTAAGTCAGATCAAGAATATTTAACATGGGGCTTATTTAACCGATTACGCTTTAAAACGCCACCTGTAACTTATATTATAAATAAATAATAGAGTTAAGATGATTCGGACACAATATATGGCGCAAGAACCCAAAAAATATAAAGGCAATTACGCTCGCCCTTTTCGCAAAGGCGAGAAAAAGCAAAAAATGACATCCAACCAACGCGCTGGCATGACAATATTCCTCGTCGTCGGCGGCCTAATCGGCTATTCAGCCAACCGATTGGTCGAAACCACTTTCGGCAAAACCACTCGTGATATTAACGAGTTGGCATTACAGGCCCACGAAGTCTACGGCAGCCAAGAATTTCACGCCATCGAGCTAGAAGCAATCGACCAACCCGCCATTGAAAATTGGTTCAACAACAGCATTAAAACCAATTTCAAAGTCCCGAACCTCCAAGCTTTCGATTTCGAATTCAAAGGCGCTCGCCTCACCGCAGCCGAAGGCAAGCCCGCAGCCTATCTACTATATATAAATGACGACGACCAACAAATCGCATACTATATGGCACGCTCAAAATCAACCACCGAAGGCGCCACCCAAACCCCAAAATGGAACCTCAACACATGGCATCAAGGCAATTACGGCTATGTCCTAATCGGCAAAATCCCCCCAACCAAACTAAACCAAATCTCAACCTCCCTCCAAAATAACTAACTCTGAATTTCCATCTACCCCTCGTATCCAAATAACGTGCCATACAGTGAGCGCGAGTGCGGCCATTCGAAGCCGCTGCCGACGAACGCGCGGCCAGCTAGTAAGCCCAACTTGTTTGGGATTACGCACGCAAGTGCTAACAGTGAGCCTTAAGGCGAACGTATAAATGCAGACTTCCAGAGCTTAGGCAAGAGACCGCCCAGTGAAAGCTGAAAAGTTGTGGCTTTGAAATTTTGTGCAGAAGTTTCAGCGTATGAACCAGCGTTTACCGTTGTAAAGACATAAGAAAGTTAGCAGTCCTGCCTATACTCGGGTACTTCATTTATACGCACGCCTTTCGGCATGCTGTTGACACTTGCACCCCAAGGGCACTTTGTCGCTTCGCTCGGGCGCGCTCGTTCGCTTCGCTCTCTTGCCGACCGCGCGTTGGTCGGCAGCAGCTGCGAATGGCCGAACACGCACTCACTGAAATGTATGGAAGTTGTGGAAACAAGGGGTAGATAGAAATTCTGAGTGTGTTGTGTGGCTGATTCGGAAAACTGAACATTTGGCGTTATGGTTAATGAAATATTAGTTTATAAATCATACAAATAGTAAAAATCATGTGGTTACAATTGAGTAAAGATTGCAATCCTTCTAAACTAAGTCTAAAAATAAATGACTGCATATGGGCGTATGCATTACTAAAATTCTAAAAGGACAAAGCTCCTATGGCATCTAAAAAAACAGAACGGCCTCTCTCCCCACATTTATTCATTTATAAGCCTATGTTATCCATGACCTTATCGGTTATTCATCGGGCAACGGGCATGGCTATGTATTTCGGCACATTGGTGGTGGCATGGTGGTTTATGTCAATGGCGATGGGGGCTGAAGCTTATGAGTTTTTCGCATGGGTTATGGGCAGCTGGGTTGGCATGATTGTGTTGGTTGGTTTTACTTGGGTGTTATTTCATCACATGTTTGGCGGCATTAAACATTTTTTCTGGGATTTTGGCAAAGGCTTTGAGCTTGAAACGGTTGAGCATGTGGCAAAACTCGCTGTGGTTGTGCCCGTGTGTGCCACCATTATCGTTTGGGCATTTGGATTGATGCTAACCTCAGGAGGTGCATTATGAGCGGCTCTGACAAAACAGATATGCGCACCCCGCTTAGTAAAGTGCGTGGCCATGGCAGTGCCAAAGAAGGCACGAGCCATTTTTGGGAACAACGTTTAACGGCGTTTGCTAACATTCCTTTGTCATTGTTTTTTATGTATGCGGTTTTCGCGATGGCGGGTAAATCTTACAATGAAGCCATGGCATTTATTGCTCACCCGTTTGTGGCGGTGATGTTGCTGTTATTTGTGGTTTCAAGCACTTATCATATGAAATTAGGTATGCAAATGGTGATTGAAGATTATGTATCAGGTGAGAAGAAAAAAATCCTAATGCTTATGCTAAATATATTTTTCTCGGCAGCAGTGGCCTTGGCTTGTATCTTTTCAATTTTAAAAATCAGTTTTGGAGGATAATCATCAATGGCAAAAGCAGAAACTAAACCATTTAATTTAGATGATTATGATGTTGTAGAGCATGAGTATGATGTGGTTGTGGTTGGCGCTGGTGGCGCTGGTTTGCGTGCTACACTGGGTGCGGCACAAGCTGGTTTGCGCACTGCATGCATCACTAAAGTTTTCCCGACACGCTCGCATACGGTTGCGGCGCAAGGCGGGGTTGCGGCTTCACTTGGCAATATGAGCCCTGATAATTGGAAGTGGCATATGTATGACACGGTCAAAGGATCGGACTGGCTGGGTGATCAAGACGCGATTGAATATTTATGCCGTAACGCTCCTAAAGCGGTTTACGAGCTGGAGCATTTTGGTGTTCCTTTCTCGCGTACCGAAGAAGGTAAAATTTACCAACGGCCATTTGGTGGTATGATGCAGAATTTTGGCGAAGGGCCTGAAGCTCAGCGCACATGTGCTGCGGCTGACCGTACGGGTCATGCTATGTTGCATACATTATACGGCCAAAGCTTGCGCTACGATGCAGAGTTCTTTATTGAGTATTTTGCCATCGATTTGATTATGGAAGACGGCGAATGTAAAGGCGTGGTTTGCATCAATTTAGATGATGGCAAAATTCATGTTTTCCGCTCACACGTGGCGATGATGGCGACAGGCGGTTATGGCCGTACATTTTTCTCATGTACATCAGCTCACACTTGCACAGGCGATGGTAATGCCATGGTGATGCGGGCAGGCCTTGGTTTGCAAGACCCAGAATTTATCCAATTTCACCCCACTGGCATTTATGGTGCTGGTTGCTTGATTACTGAAGGTAGCCGCGGTGAAGGCGGTATTTTAATTAACTCTGAAGGCGAGCGTTTTATGGAACGCTATGCACCAAGCGCTAAAGATTTGGCCTCACGCGATGTGGTGTCGCGCGCGATGACCATTGAGATCAGAGAAGGCCGCGGTGTTGGGCCGAATAAAGATCATATTTATCTGCATTTAGACCATCTAGACCCTGCTTTGCTAGCTGAACGCCTGCCGGGTATTTCAGAATCGGCTAAAGTTTTTGCGGGTGTTGATGTTAATAAAGAGCCGATTCCTGTTTTGCCAACTGTGCATTATAATATGGGCGGCATTCCGACCAATTATCATGGTGAGGTGATTGACCCAACTAAAGATGACCCGAACGCAACCGTGCCAGGGCTTATGGCGATTGGTGAAGCGGCTTGTGTGTCGGTACATGGTGCCAACAGATTGGGCAGTAATTCACTGATCGATCTTGTGGTATTTGGCCGTGCTGCTGGCCTGCGAGTGGGCGAGACGGTGACTGCCAACAGCCCACACGCTCCGCTTAAAGACGATGGTCATTTATTTGGCATGAAACGTTTGCATGAAGCGCGGTTTAAATCGGGTTCAAAATCCACCGCCGAAATGCGTTTAAGTATGCAAAAAATTATGCAAACTAACTGCGCGGTGTTCAGAGATGGCCCGATTTTGAAAGAAGGCGTTGAGCTGATTTCTGAATTGTGGAATGAATCTGATGATATCGAAGTGACCGATAAAAGCTTGATCTGGAATAGTGATCTTATTGAATGTTTGGAATATGATAACCTGATCATTCAAGCGGCAGCGTCAATGGTTGCGGCCGAAAACCGCAAGGAAAGCCGCGGCGGTCATGCGCGTGAAGATTTCTCGGAACGTGATGATAAAAAATGGATGAAGCATACGCTGACCAAAATTGATTTTAAAAAGAAAAAAGTCAAAATCACTTATCGTCCTGTGCATGATTTTACCATGACTGATGAGATTGATTATATCAAACCCAAAAAACGTGTTTACTAAGGGAGAGAATAAATGGTTGAACTAGCTCTACCTAAAAATTCGGTGTTACAAGGCGGCAAAGAATGGGCGAAGGCCGAAGGCGTGTCGAATACCAAAACCTTTAAAGTCTATCGTTGGAATCCTGATGATGGCAAAAACCCGAGCATGGATACTTATCATGTTGATATGGATGATTGCGGGCCGATGGTTTTGGATGCGATTATCAAGATTAAAAGCGACATTGACTCGACATTGACCTTTAGGCGCTCGTGCCGCGAGGGCATTTGTGGCTCATGCGCGATGAATATAGATGGCTCAAATACACTGGCTTGCACCAAAGCCATTGCAGATGTAAAGGGCGATGTGAAAATTTACCCGTTGCCGCATTTGCAAGTGATTAAAGATTTGGTGCCCGATCTGACTAATTTTTATGCTCAGCATGCGTCTATCGAGCCATGGCTTAAAACCACCACAGTTGAGCCTGAAAAAGAATGGCTGCAAAGCCCCGAAGACCGCGCGAAATTGGATGGCTTATATGAGTGTATTTTGTGCGCTTGTTGCGCGACCTCTTGCCCCTCTTACTGGTGGAATGGCGATCGCTATTTAGGCCCGGCTATTTTGTTGCAATCCTATCGCTGGTTGATTGATAGCCGTGATGAAGCGACTGGCGAGAGGCTTGATGATTTGGAAGATCCATTTAGGCTTTACCGTTGCCATACGATTATGAATTGCGCCAAAGCTTGCCCTAAAGGGCTAAGCCCTGCTAAAGCCATTGCCTCGATTAAGGCCATGATGGTTGAGCGTAGATACTAAAATGTTGTTCAGCGTTAGAATTGATGATGAGCTTGAATTGGCGCTTTTGGTGCCTAAATATGTGCGGCAGAATTATGACATTATTGCGGCTGAGCAAGATTATCTGAATCAGTGGTTATATTGGCCTAAAGATACCAAAACTTATGATGATTTAAATAAATTTGCGGTTGAGAGTATCAAAGAATTTGCTGATGGCAAATCGATGACTTGCGCGATTGTTTATAATGGCGCGGCGGTTGGTGCGGGTGGTTTTAACTCGATTACGCCAACTTTGAAAAAAGCGCTTATTGGCTATTGGTTAGGTTCTGAATTTCAGGGCAAAGGCATTATGACCCGGGTGGTGAAATTTCTCATCCAATATGGGTTTGATGAATTGGGTTTGGAAAAAATAGAAACCGCGCATGCGGTGGGTAATGTGCCGAGCCAAAAAGTGATTTTGGCGGCAGGCTTTGAGCAAGAAGGCGTTATCAAAAATGCCGAAAACCTGCATGGCAAAATTGTTGACCATGTGGTTTACGGCATTTCTAAATAGCTCAACATTTCCATCTGCCCCTGTTATCCAAATAACGTGCCATTCAGTGAGTGCGATAGCGGCCGTTCGAAGCCGCTGCCGTCTAACGCGCGGTAGGCAAGAGAGCGTAGCGAACGCACGCAAGTGTCAGCAGAGAGCGTAGCGAACGTATAAATGCAGACTTCCAGAGCATAGGCAGGAGTGCCAATTGTCGTTTTCTAATTGCGTTCGATGCGGCAGGCAAAGCAGGTGTAGGTTGCGCTGCGTACATGTACGTATTCGCAGTCTTCATTGGCGAATATTTTTTCTACCTTAGCTCCAATGTCAGCCGATGCTACGCGTTGGCCTGTGCCGTACATTATGGCCTTGGTGGCTTTGCTGTAGCCGCGTATCATATAATGTTCGCGGGTTAGAAATGATGGGGGCAAGGTGTCGGCATCATAGGCTTTGCAGGTTTTTGCATGCAGAAATATCGGGCCGACTTCGGTGTAGGCGTGTTTTGTTGTGAATGGGCTATAGGCGAGGGCGAGGAATTCATCACCTTTGGCGATGTCATCTAGGCAGTGGCGGCAGGGCATGCCGCCGCCGTCTGATATGGCGAGAGTTGGTTTGTTGCCGTGGGCGTCTAGGCCGCCATTGATGAATTCGAGATATTGTTCTGTTGGCATGGGTAGGAATTTGTGTTTCATGGTTTTCTCCTCTGATGTGGAGATGAATAGATGAGACGGCGGGGTAAGGCGACCCGATATTGGTTTAAGAGATAAGAAAGTTGGCTGTACTGTTGATACTCGGGTACTTCATTTATACGTTCGCTTGAGCTCACTGTTGACACTTGCGTGCGCGCTTAAGCGCTTGCTGACCGCGCGTGGGCTGACTGGGGCTGCGAATGGCTACTGGACGCGCTCACCGAAATACAGGGGTGCTTGGAGTGTGAAGGTGGTTCAGAATACGCTGACGCCTGTAAAATAGGGGTGTGCCATGCCGACGGCGCTGTAGATGATGAAGCCGATGGTGAATGCGTATATATCGTATTTGTAATGATAGGTGGTGTTGGGGGTGGGTTTTTGATGTTTAAAATAAAGTGCTGTTAGTGCGTAGAGTAGAAAACCGCCAAACATAATTATGCTGTGCAGGTCGCCGTTGGCGCATAGATGGCCGAAGCTCCATATTACAATGCTGGTGATGGCGGGGGCTTTGACCCAGCGTTTAATGTGGCCGTTGAAAAATTGTGAGGACAGCATGAAGAATGCTAGGAGCATAGTGGCTTTGTTAAAATTTGTGCCCCAAATGGGTGGTTGGTAAATTGGGGTAAAATCGCGTTGGTAGAAGCCTGAAATGATGAGCAGTAAAGCTGCTGTTGATGTTAGGCCGTAGGCGGCGAAAAATTTTCGGCGGCTATATTTGGTAATTAGGCTTTGGCGCAAACCGCCAATGGCCGAAATTAGGTGGGTGATGTTGATAATAAGAACACCCAGAATTAGCATAAAAATATTCATAACCATCACATAAATTGCATTGTATTTGATGAGTTTATCGCTAAGCTAGAATTTTTCAATGTAAAGGTGGGCGACAAATGAGCACATATCAATTATATGGGTTTGCGCAATCTGGTCACAGTTATAAAGTGGCGTTAATGCTTGAGCTTTTGGGGGTGGATTGGCAAGTTGAAAAAGTTGATTTTTTTAAGGGTGAAACGCGCAGCGATGAATATCGTAACAATGTGAATGAAATGGGTGAAGTGCCTGTTTTGGTCGAAAATGGTGAGAAAATGACCCAATCTGGGGTGATTTTGGACTATTTGGCCGATAAATATGACCAATTTGGCGGCAAAACTGCGGCTGAAAAGCGCGATATTTGGCGTTGGGTGCTTTATGACAATCATAAAATTAGCTCACAAATTGGGCCGTTGCGTTTTATGGTCGGCATTAAAAAAATGGATGAGAATGATGTGACGAAATATTTGCGTGGCCGCATCACCGATGCGTTGGGTGTGATGGAAAAGCATTTAGATGGTCAAGATTATTTTGTTGGGAATCGCGCGACGATTGCTGATTTTACATTGTGTAGCTATTTATTTTTTGCCGATGAATTTGGTTATGATTGGGCGGATTATCCCCATATTGACAGATGGTTGAATAATATTAAAGGCCTGAAAGGCTGGCAACATCCTTATGATTTATTACCGAAATTAGAGGCTTAATTAATGCAAAAAATGGATGCGATTTATAGCCTGAACCCACTTAATCGGCTTGACCAAACGCGTGGCAACGAAGCGGATTTTAAAAGCCGCCGTGGTTTGGACAGTAGTGTATTTTTGCTGTTTAATGGCAATGAACTGCTGGTGCATGATGAGACATTGTGCGAATTTTCAGGTTTGCAGTTAAAACAATATGATATGAATGTGCATGACAGCGTGTTGCTGGGCGAGTTGGAGGGCGTGAATTATTTTGCCATCAGCGTGGAGGACAATAAAAATGTCGCCACTCGTGATGATGATGGCAATTTTTCTGCCCATCCATTACGCAAATTTCCGACGCGATTATTCACCGAAAAAAACCTTTATCCCGAAGCTAAATTGGGCATTTTGGCGCAAGCGGCGTCGGTGCTGAATTGGCATTTGTCGCACACTCATTGCGCTTGTTGTGGTGAACCAACGCAAATTGCGCATAGCGGGTGGCGGCGCGATTGCCCGTCTGAAACCTGCGGTCGTCAGCATTTTCCGCGGGTTGACCCTGTGGTGATTATGTTGGTCACTTATGGCGATCAATGCTTGCTTGGCCGTGGTCATCAATTTCCCGAAAGCCGTTATTCATGCCTTGCTGGGTTTGTTGAAAGTGGCGAGACGATTGAAGATGCGGCGCGGCGCGAATTGTTTGAAGAAGCGGGGGTTGCTGGTGGGGATACGCATTATCTGCTCAGTCAGCCTTGGCCGTTTCCATCATCTTTAATGTTTGGCATGCATATCGAGGCCAAAACCCAAAAACTTAAAATTGATTATCATGAAATTGCCGATGCCATGTGGGTTGATAAAGCCGATATTGTCAAAGGCCTTGCGGGTGATGAAAGCCTGCCATTCATCTTGCCGCCATCGGTTGCCATCGCGCGTAACCTGCTTGAAATTTGGGTGGGTGATAAATAACATCACAAAGATGTGATTCGTTGCGACATTATGTCATTTGGATTTTTTTGCCAGATAATGCATATTGGCGTAAATGAATATGAGGATTGATATGCGTCATTTTTTTAAAACTGCCATCGTGGCCGCTACACTTACTTTGAGCTTTGCATCTGTACAAGCTGCTGAATTGCTGATGTTTGAACATGTTGGCTGTGTGGTGTGCAAAAAATTCAAAGCCGAAATGTTGCCGAAATATCTAAAGAGCAAATATGCCAAGGTTATGCCGATCCGCTCGATTGTTGGCGATGACCCAGATCCTTATAAAGGCCTTGAATTAAAAGGTTTTCCGTTTATTTATTCGCCAACATTTGTGCTGGTGCAGGATGGCAAAGAGCTGGTGCGCATCCAAGGTTTTACCGGCGAAAAATTATTTTGGCAACAGATGGAAAATCTGTATGCTAATCATAAAGACAAATTCACCAGTTAGATAAGCCAGAACCTCTATGTTAACAGTATCCTATATTAGTGCCTTTTTTGCAGGGCTTATCAGTTTTTTATCGCCTTGTGTGTTGCCACTCATACCGCCTTATTTATGTTTTTTGGCGGGCAAAAGCCTTAATGATTTAACCACAGATTTAGAAGCCGATAATGACCAAAGCCATAAATTGCTGAAGCAGTTATCATGGCGGGCTTTGGCGTTTGTGTTTGGCTTTTCGACGGTGTTTATTATGCTGGGCGCCACTGCCACCATTTTGGGGCAAGCGGTGCAAAGTTATTTCGTCATTTTAAGCCAAATTGCGGGTGTCATCATCATCATTATGGGTGTGCATTTTTTAGGCATTGTTAGAATTCCGTTTTTGAATTTCGAAAAGCGCTATCATGGTGGTGATAAACCAAGCGGGTTTTTAGGCTCATATGTGATTGGTTTGGCTTTTGCCTTTGGTTGGACGCCGTGCGTTGGGCCGATATTGGCAACCATTTTGGCGATCGCCTCACAAGAACAATCGGCGTTTACGGGCATGGCCTTGCTGGGTACTTATTCGGCTGGTTTGGGCATTCCATTTATGCTTGCAGCTTTGTTCTTACGGCCGTTTTTGGGCTTTATGCAGCGCTTTCGCAAACATATGGGCATGGTCGAAAAAATCATGGGGGTGTTCCTGATTTTAGCAGGTATTATGTTCTTAACAGGTTATATGTCTACACTGTCATATTGGCTGTTAGAAACCTTCCCGGTGTTTAATGATATAGGTTGATATTCCGCATTTAATCTTTAATCTCCGAACCAATATAAATTCGGAGACTAGAAGCATGAGCTTACTCGAGATTTTGGCATTATTGCTCACTTTGTCGGCGGTGTTTGGTTATTTAAACCATCGGTTTTTAAAATTGCCGCATACCATTGGGCTGATGATTATGGCGATATTGGCCTCGGGCTGTATTGTATTGATCGATTATATTGTGCCGCAATATCACATTAGTTCAGCTATAAAATCGACCTTGTTGCAGATTGATTTTCATGACGTGGTGATGAATGGCATGCTGAGTGTTTTGCTGTTTGCGGGTGCGGTGCATGTTGATTTGTCGGATTTGCGTGAGCGTAAATATCCGATTGCTTTGATGGCGAGTTTGGGCTTGTTGATCTCGACATTTTTCATTGGTACAGCGGTGTTTTATCTGCTTGAATATTTAGGGCTCGGCATTCCATATTTATGGGCTTTGTTATTTGGTGCGTTGATCAGCCCGACTGACCCTGTGGCGGTGTTGGCGATTTTAAAAAGTGTAAATATACCACGTGAATTGAAGGCCAAAATTACGGGTGAAAGCCTGTTTAATGACGGCATCGGCGTGGTGGTGTTTGTGATTATTTTGGCGCTAGCTGTACCAAGTGCTGGCCATGTTGCTGAATTTTCTTGGTTGCAAGTTGCTGAGATTTTCGCACTTGAGGCGGTTGGTGGTGTGGTTCTCGGGCTTATCGGCGGCTATATCGCGTTTTATGCGATGCGGCGGATTGATGAGCATAATATTGAAGTGTTGATTACTTTGGCGTTGGTGGCGGGCATTTATGCCATTGCCATTCGCCTGCACACTAGTGGCCCCTTGGCCGTGGTTGTGGCTGGTTTGTTTATTGGTAATCATGGGGCAAAATTTGCGATGAGCGAAAATACCCGTAAGCATGTATTCCAGTTTTGGGAGCTGTTGGATGAGATTTTTAACTCGATATTATTCTTGCTAATTGGCCTCGAAGTGTTGATTGTCGCGGCATATTATGATTATGCGTTGATTGGTTTGGTGGTCATTCCATTGGTATTGTTGGGGCGGTTATTGGGGGTGTTTATTCCGATCAGCATACTCAGAATAAAACTTAAATTTTCCAAGGGGGCGACGCGTTTCCTCACTTGGGGCGGGTTGCGTGGCGGCATATCGGTGGCTTTGGTATTGTCATTGCCAGACAATGAATATAAGCCGATTTTATTGATGCTGACTTATGTGACGGTGCTATTCTCGATCATCGTTCAGGGCTTGACCATTGCGCCGTTGGCGCGTTATGTGGCCAAGCTTAATGTGCCAACATCAACAGAGCAAGACTAACTTAGCTGATTCTCAATTGCATATTTAAT
The DNA here is from genome assembly GCA_002400495.2 of Alphaproteobacteria bacterium. Taxonomy (GTDB): domain Bacteria; phylum Pseudomonadota; class Alphaproteobacteria; order Rhizobiales; family OSC116; genus OCS116. The sequence goes on from NVQL02000063.1 coordinate 24,737, forward strand.
CATATCAGCCGTGGTGCTTAAGCCCAATTTGGTGCGTATGTTGCGCCGATGAGTTTCGACGGTGCGCGGTGATATTTTAATGTCATTGGCAATTTTTTTGGTGGTTTGGCCTGCGGTGATGCGTTTGAGAATGATTAATTCTTGAGTGGTTAAATCTGAATTAAATTGCTGTTTGCGATCCAGTGCGGTTTCGGCCACTGAGGACGAAAAATACACCCCGCCTTTGTGAATGATTTTAATGGCCATTTCAATCTCATCGCTAGATACATCTTTGGTGATATAACCCTTAGCACCAAGGGCGGTACATTTATGGACATATTCGGATGAGCTGTGCATGCTTAAAATAATTGGTTTGATGCAAGTTTTTTGAGCTTTCAGTGCTTTGAGCAGGCGCAGGCCACCCATTTCGGGCATGTTAATATCAACCAAAATAACGTCTGGCTTATCTTGTTCGATATATTCGAGGGCTTTAATACCGTTTGACACATAGGAGATTTTATCAAATGTCGGGTAGAGGCTTAGGCATTTTGCCAAGCCTTCGGCAACCATATGGTGATCATCTGCAATCAATAAATGTATAGGTTTCATGCCATTTCCTTAGTGGTTTTTACGGAAGGTTTTGCCGCAATGTTCGGAATGAGAATGTCTAAGATAGTGCCAGTTTCAGAAGAGCCAATCTCCATTTGCCCATGATGTGACTCGATGCGTTGGCGCATGTTATATATGCCAATGCCGCCATGTTTATTTTGTGTGGTGATGACGTCAAACCCAATTCCGTCATCGGATAATTTCATATGCACAGATTTATCATTGACCTCTAGCTCAATCAATACATATTGGGCTTTGGCGTGTTTTTCTATATTGGTGGTGGCCTCCTGAAACACCCTAAATAAGGTGTTGGATATCGGGGTGGTGAGCATGCTGCTTTGGCCCGAAAATTTAAAATCGTAAATGATGGTGCTGCGGCGGTTTAGCTCGACCAAGCTGGCCTCGATGGCGGCAAATAGGCCAAGCTCATCTAAATCACGCGGGCGTAAATCATGCGAGATGCGCCTAATCTCACTGCCAACGCCTTTTAATTTATTCAATGCCCCGCCTAAGCTTTCATCCAATGATTTTATATCTACATGGTTCTCATAGCTCATGCTCAATCTTTTGCGGGCATGTTCAATGTCAAATCTGGTGGCCGTAATAAGCTGGCTCACTCCATCGTGTAATTCTTTAGAAACCCGTGAGCGTTCTTCTTCTTGCGTGGTTAAAATCCGCTCGTTCAGTTCGAGCAATCTTTGGTCGGCGCGGGTTAGCTCGCGGGTGTTGAGGGTGAAGGTGAAAATATAGATAATCACCACCGAGATGATGGTGGCAAAAGCAGTGAGTAACAGGCTGTTTTCGATAGATTGTTGCACATTGGCGCGAATTTCGGCAGTTTTTTCGTTCAAATCATCTGTATATAGCCCCGTGCCAAACACCCAATCAAGTCCTTTAAGCTCGACATTATAGCTTATTTTGGGGGCGGGTTGCCCCGTTGAGGGGCGCTCCCATATATATTGGGTGAAGCCGCCGCCGTCTTGCCCAGCTTTTATCAAATCGCGGATGACGAAATTACCCTCAATGTCTTCGAGTGACATCCAGTTTTTGCCGATGCGAAATGGTTGTTTCACATGTGCGATGTTGGTGCCATCAATGTGATATAGATAAAAATAGCCATTATCGCCATATTGCATTTGGCTGAGGGTTTTGGCAATGTTGGCCAATGCAACTTTATCGCCAGTTAAAGCCTTTTCATAATCGGGTTTTATGGCGGCCAAGGCGAGGGTTGTGTGGCTTTTAATGGTGGCTTTTTTTTCATCCAATAGAGTTTGTTCAATCAGCTGGATTTCGTTGGCGGCAAGCGAGCGGGTTTGAAGAATGAACATTAAAGATATAAGCATGATGACAATGACCAGCGGAATGGTGCCAAGTAACATCATTTTATATTTAAGGTTCATATTCTTTCCGCCATAAAAGCTAACTAATTATCAGTTGATAATTTAATGCGAGCTCATATACTACATAATTGAGGGGATATATTCTATTTAAAAAGCTAATAGTTGCAAAACTACGGGTTTTCCGCAACGTCTGTAAGTATTATCTAGGATTTATTTATTCAGAGTAAAATTGTAGTTTATAATCGCTACAGGCTTATCTGTAGAACGATTTAATGAGGGAGAATTAAATGGATCGTCGTAAATTTATAAAAGGCGCTACGATTGCCGCTGTTGGTGCAACAGCTGCTACTTTAGCCACACCAGCCATTGCTGCAGGTGTTAAACAATTAAAAATGGTAACCAGCTGGCCAAAAGGCTTTCCGGGTCTGGGTACAGGCGCGCAAGAATTTGCTGACCGTGTGACAACGGTTTCAAATGGCGAGATTGAGATTAAATTATACGCTGCTGGTGAGTTGGTTGGTGCGCTTGAAGTGCATGATGCCGTACAAGCTGGTACCGCCGATCTTTATAGCAGTGCTGAATATTATTATGGTGGTAAAAGCCAAGCGCTTAACTTCTTCACTGCCGTGCCATTTGGCCTCACTTCCAATGAAATGGATGCGTGGATTCAACATGGTGGTGGTCAAGAACTTTGGGATGAAGTTTCGGCTCAGTTTAACATTAAATGTTTCTCGGGCATGAATACAGGCGTGCAAATGGGCGGCTGGTTTACCAAAGAAATTAATAGTATTGAAGATTTTAAAGGCCTTAAAATGCGTATCCCTGGTTTGGGCGGCGCGGTGCATTCTAAATTGGGTGGTACACCTGTTACCTTGCCTGGTGGCGAAATTATGCCGGCTTTGCAAGCGGGCACAATTGACGCGACAGAATGGGTTGGCCCGTGGAATGACATGGCATTTGGCTTCTATAAAGTGGCGAAACATGCTTATTATCCTGGTTTCCATGAGCCTGGCTCAATCCTTTCACTCGGCTTTAATCTAGACGTGTGGGAAGGCTTTAACAAAAATGAGCAAGCGCTTATTGAAACTTGTGCTGCGGCGACTAATGACCATATGTCGGCTGAGTTTAATGCCAGATCAACATCGGCTTTGTATGATCTTGTTAACAAACATGGTGTGACATATCACGAATATTCAGATGAAATATTCAAAGCCATGGGCGTAGCGTCTAAAGAAGTTTTGGCCGAAGTTGCAGAAGCAGATGCGCTGACCAAAAAAGTGCATGATAGCTTTATGGCTTTCCGTAAGGATGCGTTGGTATGGTCTGAATATTCAGATGCTTCATACATGAGAAAACGTGCTTTGGTTGACTTCTAGGTCAATTATATAGATATATGCTGCCAAATTCCCAATATTTCGGGGTTTTGGCAGCTTTTTTAGATTATTTCTTGGAGGGCATCATGTCATCTCTTAAGGCGCTTAGTGCAATGATAGATGCATTAAACGAACGCATTGGCCGCGGTGTGGCTTGGCTCACACTGCTCATGGTTCTCATGCAGTTTTTTGTGGTTATTTTCCGCTATGTATTTTCAGTTAGTTTTATCCCCTTACAAGAAAGCATATGGTATTTGCATGGCATGATTTTCATGCTCGGCGCGGGTTATACCCTGTTGCATAACGAGCATGTACGGGTTGATGTGTTTTACCGCGATGCCAAACCCAAAACCAAGGCGCTGATTGATATTCTTGGCAGCTTGATTTATCTCATCCCGATTTGCATTCTGATTTTTGTTTATTCTTATGGCTATGTCAGCAATAGCTGGGCGGTGTTTGAAGGCTCGACTGAAACCAATGGTTTGCACTTAAAATTCCTACTCAAAACTGTGATTTGGATTTTTTGCTTGCTGATGGCATTACAAGGGGTTTCTATGGCAATTAAAGGCTTTTTATATCGCCATGACCAAGGCACGCATTATGATGATTTGGCTGAAGATGAATTCCTAACCGAAGAATATAAGGCCGAATTGGCTGAAGGAGATCACCTGTCATGATTTCACCTGAAATGTTATTAGGCCTGATGTTTTTAACCGCGTTTGGCTTGTTATTAACGGGCTTTCCCGTGGCGTTTGTTTTGTCTGGCACGGGCGCGTTATTTGCGTTTATTGGCGCTGGCTTGGGCATATTTGATTTAAGCTTAATTGGCGCGTTTCCGCAGCGTATTTTTGGCACCATGACCAATGAAGTGCTGGTGGCTGTGCCGTTATTTGTATTTATGGGGGTGATGCTCGAGCGATCGCGCGTGGCTGAGGAATTGCTCGACAATATGGGGCGGTTATTTGGTTCTTTGCCGGGCGGTCTAGGGTTTAGCGTGTGTATTGTGGGCGCGTTGCTGGCGGCCTCTACGGGCATTGTTGGCGCCACTGTGGTGACGATGGGTTTGCTCAGTTTGCCGACCATGTTAAAACGCGGTTATAGCGTTAGCTTTGCAACGGGCACCATTGCCGCTTCTGGCACATTGGGGCAGATTATTCCGCCGTCTATTGTTTTGGTTCTGTTGGGTGAGCAACTCTCTAACAGCTACCAAACTGCGCAATTTGCGATGGGCATTTTTAGCCCTGATACGATTACCGCTAATGACTTATTTGCAGGCGCATTGTTCCCGGGTTTAATGTTGGTCGGCATGTATATTCTTTACCAAATCGTCTTCGCCATTATATGGCCACACAAAGTACCACCGATTCCGCGTGAGGAGTTGAATACTGAGGATAAAGCGGCGTTTATTCGTTCACTTATGTCGTCTTTATTCGCGCCGTTAATTTTGATTTTGGCGGTTTTGGGCAGTATTTTGAGTGGTCTTGCCACGCCAACAGAGGCAGCGGCGGTTGGCTCGGTGGGTTCGTTATTGCTCGCAGGTTACCGCATTGCGCCCGAAAAAGGGCGGATGATCATCGTTGGTGGTTTGGCTTTATTCGTTATGCTCGGCATTGCGGCTAATTTTGATCTGCGGGTGGCACGAGATGTCATTCCAATGACTGATAAAATTGCCATTGGCATTTGCATGATTTTGTCATTATTGCTGATCAATGGCGTTTGGCTTGGCGTGAAACGCACTTTTGGTGCCATGGACCGCACCAATAATCCTATTTTGGTGAGTGTGATGCGCAGCACGATGAAAATATCATCTATGGTGTTTATCATTTTAGTTGGCGCGGCTATGTTTTCATTGGCTTTCCGCGGTTTTGGTGGTGATGATTATATTGCTGGCATTTTGGTGGATATGCCGGGTGGTACAATTGGCGCGATTTTGCTGGTTATGCTGGTTATGTTCATCATGGGCTTTTTCCTCGACTTCTTGGAAATTGTGTTCATCGTGGTGCCAATTGTGGCGCCTATCTTGCTGCAAATGGAGATTGCGCCTGGGGTTTATATGAGCCCTGTATGGTTGGGTGTGATGATGGCGATTAACTTGCAAACTAGCTTTTTAACGCCGCCATTTGGCTTTGCGTTGTTTTACCTGCGTGGTGTGGCGCCGCCGAGTGTTAAGACGATGGATATTTACAAAGGGGTCATCCCATTTGTGATGATTCAATTGCTGGCTTTGGTGTTGTTGTGGTTCTACCCAGAAATTTCCACATGGTTGCCAAACTATATTTACAGTTAGATTTATCATTAGAATGAAAGCCCACTTGTTATGAGTGGGCTTTTTTTGTGGTTAACTAACAGAGTGCGACAATTTGGCTTTATGAGTTTACGGCGGATTGGGTTACTGATATAAATAGGTTAGATAGTTTTTAAGGTAAGTTCTTATATGCTCGATGGTTCAGACGAAAATAACAATATGTTAGAATTTGTTAATTCGTCACGTCTGCTGGCTGAAGATCAGCAAAATGCCATGCGCAGTGTCACGAGCTTTATGCCGCAAAATCATATAGCCGCGTGCGGCGGTAAAATGGGGGTTTTGCTGGTTAACCTAGGCACTCCCGATAGCACATCGGTCAAAGATGTTAAAAAATATTTGGCCGAATTTTTAGCTGATCCCAAAGTGGTTGAGCTTCCACGCCTGTTATGGTTGCCTATTTTATATGGCATTATTTGCCCGTTTAAAGCGCCTAAATCGGCTGAGAATTATAAGAAAATTTGGAATCAAGATCAAAATGATTCGCCGTTGCGGATCATCACACGCGGCCAAGCGCAAGATTTGCGTGATAGAATTGGTACTGAGCAAGTGATTGTTGAATGGGCAATGCGCTATGGCAACCCATCGATTGAAAGCAAAATTAAAAGCCTGAATGAGCAAGGTTGTGACCGTATTTTAGTCGCGCCGCTTTACCCGCAATATAGCGCGACTACCACGGCAACTGCAGTGGATGAAGTGAACCGTGTGATTAAAAATATGCGCTGGCAGCCTGCGATTTCGGTGATGCCTGCTTATTATGACCACCCCGCTTATATTGATGCTTTGGCAAAAAGTAGCTTGGCACATTTTGACAAAACGGGCTTTAAGCCTGATATGATTTTGGCCAGTTTTCATGGTTTGCCCGAAACCTCACTTAAAAATGGTGACCCTTATTATTGCCAAGCGATTAAAACTTCACGCTTACTTGGGGCGCGTTTAGGTCTGGGCGAAGAAGGCGTGGCAACTAGTTTCCAAAGCCGCTTTGGCAAAGCCAAATGGTTGCAACCTTATACATCAGACACGGTTAAAAAATTAGCTGCACAAGGGGTTAAAAAACTAGCTGTGTTGACCCCAGGTTTTGCTGCCGATTGCTTAGAAACCCTTGAAGAAATTTGCATGGAAATTCGTGATGATTTTATCCAAGCAGGCGGCGAAGATTTTACGTTTATCCCGTGCTTGAATGACGGGCAGTTCGGCCAAGATATGTTGCAGACCTTGGTGAATGACGAGCTGCATGCATTTCATGCCAAAGCCAATAATACCGCAAGCCTAGCGGCAAAAACCAACCTACTTAACAAACCGAGCTAAACGCTCAATATTGGTTTTTTCATCCCAGCCAATATTCCAGTCTATGGTCGCCACCCGCAAACCACGGTCTAAGGCATTAATTTGCTGTATTTCATCGGCACTAAGCTCAATATTGCGTGCCGTAAAATTCGAAATGATGCGGTGTTTTTGGCTCGATGAGGGGATGACGATGTGGCCTAGATTCATCAAATATGCCAAGGCGATTTGCTCGGCAGTGGCATTATGGTTCTCACCAATTTTAATTAAGGTTGGGTCATCAACCACCATGCCGCGCCCCATCGGGCAAAAGGCAATCATCGGCACGTCGGTGCTTTTGCAATGAGCGGCCAGCCTGCTGTTCTGCATATAAGCATGAATTTCACATTGATTTGCTGCAATCTTTCGGTCGCCAAATATCTGCTTGGCTTCTTGCATTAGTTTTATGGTGAAGTTAGACAAGCCAATGCGTTTGGTCATGCCTTCATCATATAATTGGCAAAGCTCACCAATATATTGTTCGGCAGGTTCAACACCTTCAGTCGATGGCCAGTGCAATAGTAATAAATCTACGGGGCCACCTAATTTTTCGAGGCTTTGTTCGGTCGCGCGGCGCAATTCGCCGACGCCATAATTAATTTCATGGACTTTGGTGGTGATGAATATTTCGTCACGTTTTAAACCAAAATCAGCAATGGCACGGCCGACCTCGGCTTCATTTTTATAACGCTGGGCGGTGTCAATATGTCTGTAGCCAGTTTCCAGAGCTGATTGCACGACATTATAGCAATCATCGCCTTTAAAGCCACCACTGCCAAAGCCGATTTGTGGAATGCCATTGATGGTTTTTTCGGTCATTTTTGCTCACTTATGAAAAATATTTTTAATGAGCTTAGCAGATGATTTTGTTCTTGGCTATTTCTTGACTTGACTGAGCAAATAAATGCCAAGAATCACCAATATTGTGCCGATTAAATGATAAACCGTAAAACTCTCGCCCAAGGTCAAAACCGCAAAAATGCTGGTGAATATGGGACCAATGCCGATGGATATTGAGGTCGGACCACTGCCAATGCGGTTGACCGCTTCGGCCAACAAATAAGAGGGGATGACCGTGCCAATGATGGCGGTGACAAAGCTGAGCCATAAAACATAATTGCTGACTTCTAAAAACTCTAATCCAGATGAGAATGCACCATGCACAAATATCGCTAGTGAAGCGGCGACCATGGCGATGGAGGTGAACATGCGGCTGCCCATTATCTTGATGGGGGATTTTTGAAACAATATATAGCAGGCAAAAGTAAACGCCGCGGCCAATACCAATAAGCCACCTTTTAAAGCATCATCACCGGTTACATTCAGCTCATTGCCAAACATGATGGCAATGCCTGCATAGGCCAAAATCATGGCGGCAAATTGTTTGAGTGATATTTTTTCACGGTAAACCAAATAGCCCAAAATGGCGACAAATGTTGGGTAGGTGAATAATATAATGCGCTCGAGTTGTGCGCTGATATAATGAATGCCGAGCAGATCTAAATAGGTGGCGACATAATAGCCCATTATGCCCAATATGCAGGTTTGCAATATAAGCAGCGGGGTGAATTTTACCTCACCCTTGCGGCTGCGATAGACCAAATAACCAATGATGACATAAATGGGTGCAGACATGAGCATGCGCCAAACGATGACAATATCGGTTGGTACGCCTTCGGCATAAAGTAACTTTATCAGCACTGGTTTTAACGAAAAAAAAGCCGCACCCAATAGAGCGCAGATGATGCCGATTGGGTCTAATTTAGTGGATGTTTTGGGCAGGTTTTTTTCTTGCATGCTTATTTATAAGTTTTTTCACACCATAAGTCACGTCAATATCGCTGACCTATCTATCAATAATATTGATTTCAACGATTTCTGGGGTGGGCTAACTCGTGGATGTTGCGTAGATAATCGGCATTGACCTCGGTATATATTTGGGTGGTTGAGAGGCTGGCATGGCCCAATAATTCCTGAATGGTGCGTAAATCGCCGCCCGCGGTTAGCAAATGGGTGGCAAAGCTGTGCCTAAGTGCATGCGGTGTGGCGCTTTCGGGTAGGCCTAATTGATAGCGTAATTTCTCGGTTTTTTTCTGCACCGATCGAGCGCCGAGGCGCTTGCCACGCACGCCGTAAAATAACGGGTCATTGGCTTCGCTGACATAGGGGCACAATTCTTGGTAGGTTTCGATGGCGTTGATGGCAATTGGCAATATGGGCACAATGCGGGTTTTGTTGCCTTTGCCGAGTATCGACATCACGCCAGATTTTATGCTGTATAGGTCTTTGCCATTTATGTTCAAAGCTTCGGATATGCGTAAGCCGCAGCCATAAAGCATGATCATAATGGCGGTATCGCGGGCATCGACCCATTCATCGTCTTCAGAGATTTTACCCCGCGCCACATTTTTAACTTCTGCAATGAGTTTTTTGCTCATGTCAGGGCTGAGTGGTTTGGGCAAGCTGTGCGCAATTTTGGGTGATTTTATATGTTTGATGTCAGCGTTGATCAGGATGTTGTTTTTTTCTAGATATTTAAAGAAGGAACGTAATGACGATAATTTGCGTGCCATCGAGCGCGCGCCCAAGCCATCATTACGCTTTGCTGCCAAAAAGCTGCGAAAATCTTGCAAGCTTAATTGTTGCAAGGTTTGTACACTGGCATGCTCACCCAAATGATCAGTCAGAAAGCAAAAAAATCCCTGCATATCGGCCAAATAAGCATCAATGGTTTTATTGGCGCTGCGTTTTTCACTGATTAGCCAGATCAACCAATTGCGCAAATGGGCATTGACTGGTGCGGTACATTCGGCCAGCACACTGTCTTGCTCGGATAATAATTGTTTTAATTTATCTGCGGTGGTGATCATGCTTGTGTATAGCATAGTTTTGTTAATAAAAATGAGCCCTGCTGATTTTTAGATTTTGCTTCGGTTAATTTCGACTATATATGTATGATATGACTTTTTAGGCATGATTCTAGCAAGGCGAAAGGCGGTAAAATGACAATAATAAATGTGCTATTGCCGTTGGCCATTGCTGATGCTTATTCCTATTTGCTGCCCGATGATTTGCATGCCGAAATTGGTGATTTTGTCGAGGTGCCGCTAGGTAGCCGCAAGATGATCGGCGTGGTGTGGCCTGATGATGGCAAGAAACCGCCTGCCAAAACCGTCAAGCTTAAAACGGTCATTGGGGTGGTGGAAATGAAGCCATTGCCGCTTGAATTGATTAAATTCCTCAATTGGGTGTGCGATTATTATATCAGCCCCAAAGGCATGGGTTTGCGCTTGGTGATGAATGTGCCCGAGGCGATTGGTGTTGTGCAGAATATTGATGCGGTGCGGATGGGGACTGGTGAAGTTGAACGCAGCACCAAAGCCCGCGATCAGGTGCTGGATATTTGTGAGGGCGGCGAAACATTCCGTAAATCGGAACTTGCCAAACAAGCGGGCGTGAGTGTGGCGGTGGTGAACGGCCTGCTTAAAATGGGTGCTTTATCCATGGCGCAAATGCCTAAATTCGCCAAATTTAAAGTGCCGAAAACTAATCATAATCTGGCTGATCTGGCTGATGACCAACATGCCGCAGCGGATACAATTTGCCAAGCGGTAGCGGTGCAAAAATTTGAGACTTTTTTGCTGGATGGGGTGACAGGTTCAGGCAAAACCGAGGTTTATTTTGCGGCCATTGCCAAGGCGATAGAACAAGGCAAACAAGCCGTGGTATTGCTGCCCGAAATTGCGCTGACGGTGGATTTTTTGCAACGGTTCGAAAACCGCTTCGGCGTTGAACCTGCCCCTTGGCATAGCGGTCTTGCCAAAGGCGCACGCGAGCGGGTGTGGCGGGCGGTGGCATCGGGCGAGGCGAAAATTGTTATTGGTGCGCGGTCGGCTTTGTTTTTGCCGTTCGATAATTTGGGGCTGATTGTGGTCGATGAAGAGCATGATGGCGCGTATAAACAAGATAGTGGTGTGATGTATCATGCGCGGGATATGGCGGTGGTCAAAGCCAATATCGGCAAATTCCCGCTGATTTTGGCGAGTGCCACGCCGTCGCTTGAGACCTATCTTAATGCCACTTCTGGCCGTTATACGCATCTGGTTTTGGATAAACGCCATGGCGGGGCGAAAATGCCACATGTGAGATCGATTGATTTGCGCGAGCATCAGCCTGAATCGCAGAAATTTTTGTCTGAGCCACTGATTACTGCGATGAAAGCCAAATTGGCGGCAGGTGAGCAAAGCTTGTTATTTTTGAATCGCCGTGGCTATGCACCGCTGACTTTGTGCCGCGCCTGCGGGCATCGGATTGCCTGCCCACAATGTGATGCATGGTTGGTTGAGCATCGGTTTAACAATCGTTTGATGTGCCATCATTGCGGCATTTCGATTGTGAAACCGACTAAATGTACGGAATGTGAGGCTGAGGATAAATTGGTCGCTTGCGGGCCAGGGGTTGAGCGGATATTTGAAGAGGTTGAATTGTTATTTCCTGAGGCGCGAATTGAATTGTTATCGTCGGACATTCAGATGAATGTTGATGAGATTCAGCGCCGCCTTAACGCCATTGCGGCGGGTGAATGCGACATTATTATCGGCACGCAGATGATTGCCAAAGGTCATCACTTTCCGCACCTGACATTGGTTGGTGTGGTTGATGCCGATTTAGGGTTGGAGAATGGCGACCCGCGTGCGGCTGAGCGTACCTATCAGCTGCTCAATCAAGTGGCAGGCAGGGCAGGGCGCGAGCAAAAACAAGGCATGGTGTTGCTGCAAACTTATATGCCACAAAGCCCCGTGATGCGGGCGATGATCGCGCAAGATAGAGAGGCTTTTTATAAAGCCGAAGCCTATGGCCGTGAGCTGGCAAACTTGCCGCCTTTCGGCCGCTTGGCGTCGATTATTGTTTCATCAAAAGAGCAGAAAAAAGCATTTGCGTTTGCCCGTACGATGATTGAGGCTGCCCCGAAGATAACGGGCATGGTGATTTTAGGCCCAGCCCCTGCGCCAATGGGTTTTGTGCGTGGCCGCCACAGAGTGCGGGTGCTAGCCCGCGCGCCAAAAGGCTTCAAAATGCAGGATTGGCTGAAAAGCGGAATGCTGAGCGTGAAGCCATCAGGTGATCTTAAAGTTCAGACAGATACCGATCCCTACAGCTTTTTCTAACCGCAAATTCGGCATTTCTATCTACCCCCAAGCACCCCTGCGATTCGGCGAGTGCGCCCAGAAGCCGCAAGGCAAACTGTGTGGCCTACGCGCGGCAGCTAGCTGTCACACGCGGAGCGTGGGGCTGCGCACGCAAGTGCTAACAGAGAGGCGAAGCCGAACGTATAAATGCAGACTTCCAGAGTGTTGGCAGGAGCGCTAACTGTCTATGTCTTAATATCGAAACTCCGAGCTTGCGGTCTGGGGGCATGCTGATATGCTCAGCCCATGAACCAAACGCCACCCAAAATCTACATCCTTTGCGGCTTCATTGCCTCAGGCAAAACCACCTATGCCGCGCAAATTGAAGCCGAAATAGGCGCAATCCGTTTCAACCTCGATGAATGGATGCTGCCGTTGTTTGGGGAGCATTTACCACGCGCGGAATTTGATGAAAAGCTGCTGGTGCTGACCGATAAGTTTAAAGACATGGCCGAAAAATTGCTCGTACAAAATGTCAGCGTGATACTCGACTTCGGCTTTTGGAAAAAGCAGCAACGTGATGAGATTAGAGTGTGGGCGCAAGGTCTGAACGTCAAGCTCCAACTTGTGCATTTTAATGTTGATGCTGAAATTAGCAAAGGCCGTGCTATAGCGCGCCGTTCTGACTCTGCATATGCAATGGACGATGAAATGTATGACAGTCTCTACAATATGTATGAGCCGCCTGCTGACGATGAAGTTTTTGATGTTGTGGTCACGGCTTAGTTGCCTGCACTGGGTAGCGCTCCTGCCTAAGCTCTGGAAGTTTGCATTTATACGTTCGGCTTCGCCTCTCTGTTAGCACTTGCGTGCGCAGCGCACACTTGGCGGCGCACACAGCTAGCTACCGCGCGTTGGCCACACAGTTATGCCTTTCGGCTTCTGGGCGCACTCGCCGAATCGCAGGGATTTTTGGGGGTAGATAGAAATGCTGTGTATATTGTAAATTGCTGACAAATGGTGTCAGTAGGGTTCTGTTATAAATTCCTTGCACACTTTAAAGGGAGAAAAATATGTCGGAAATTCATAAAGCCAGTTGTGATTGTGGGGCGGTTAGTTTTGAGACGCCGTTGAATGATTTAACTGTGGGGGCTTGTCATTGTTCATCATGCCAGAAAATCTCGAGCTCATTTTATATGGCGGCGCATTATACGGGGGCGATTGAGTTTAATGGGGCTGAGAATATTACCATTTATGATAGCTCAGCTTGGGCGCATCGGGCGTTTTGTGGCAAATGTGGTACAAATCTTTATTACAAGCTCAAATCGGCGGATGAGTATTCGCTTTCGGCGGCATTGTTTGATGATAAATCGAGGTTTGAGCTGAAAACTCAGTTGTTTACGGATATTAAGCCTGCTTATATTGAGCTGACGGCTGATACTGAAAATATGACGCGGCAAGAGTGTTTTGATAAATGGGGGTGATATGGTCTTTAAGTTTCAGCCAATAGACATGACGAATTGGTCAGATTTTGAGGCTCTGATGGAAAATAGGGGTGCGCCGCATAATTGTTGGTGTACTGCTTGGCTTGATGTTCAAAAGCAGAATAAAAAGGCCGAAAAATCGGAAAAGAAAGCCGCGATGAAACAGCGGATTGACAATGGCACGCCTGTTGGTCTGTTGGCTTATGCAGATGGCGAGGCTATTGGCTGGTGTGCGGTTGCGCCTAGAGAAACATATAAGCCGTTGGGTGGTGATGAAACCAAGCCGCATGTTTGGTCGATTGTGTGTTTTTTTGTTAAGCGTGATTATCGAGGGCAGGGTCTGTCGCATATTTTTCTTGATCAAGCTGCGGAGTTTGCAAGCCGTTATGGCGCGCAATATATTGAAGGCTATCCTGTGGCTCAGGACTCTCCGAGCTATCGTTTTATGGGTTTTATCTCGAGTTTTGAGAAAGCTGGTTTTGAGTTTGTAAAAAATGCGGGGGCGCGGCGCAAGGTGATGTTGAAACAGGTTGGGTGAATTGTTCAAATATTTTGACTGGTAATGAGTTTATATATGCCTATTATTGGCCAAAATATTAAGGGGAATCACTTGACCAAAATGCATACAGCTAGCTGCAAATGCGGCAGAGTTTCGTTTGAAATAGAGTTAGACAGCTATAATGTCGGTATTTGCCATTGTAGCGATTGCCAAAAAATATCGGGTTCTCATTTTGCCAATATATACCATAAAGACGAAATAAAATTTCAGGGTGCTGAATTTATAACGGTGTTTGATAGCTCAGATTGGGCAAAACGGGCTTTTTGTAGTGTCTGTGGTAGCAACCTTTATTATAAATTCAAACAGGCCGAAGGCTATAGTCTGGCGGCTGGTTTGTTTGATGATCAGAGTGATTTCACGCTTCAAACACAATTATTTGTTGATAAAAAACCTGCCTATCTCGATATCGCCAATGTGACTGAAGATATGACAGAAGCTGAAATTCGCGCTAAATATAACTTTTAAATTTAAAAATATCTATGCTCACTGAACTTATTAATGCAGGCTATTGGCCTGAAATTCTTACTAACACCGCCGCCATCACTTTGGTTATTAGCTCGATGTTTACCTCGGCAATGACGGTGGCGTTTGGGCTTGGTGGTGGGGTGATTATGCTGGCGTTGCTGGTTAATTTTTTGCCTGTCGCGGTGGTTATTCCTGTGCATGCGGTCATTCAAATGGGCAGCAATACCAGCCGTGCGGTGTTAATGCGCAAACATATTGTCTGGCCAATATTCATTTATTTCTTTTTGGGCGCTCTTGTTGGCGCGGTCATTGGTGGGCAATTTGTGGTGGCTCTGCCCGAGCGTGTTTTGCTGGGTATTTTAGGCCTGTTCATTCTATATATAACATGGGGGCCGAAACCCAAAAATCTTAAGCTGGGCAAAATTGGTTATATGGTGGGCGGTGCATTCACCACGTTTGCGACTATGTTTATTGGTGCCACTGGTCCCTTAGCGATGGCCTTATTGCCGCGTAAAGAGCTTGAAAAACAGCAGGTTTCTGGCACGCATGGTTCGTTATTGGTGGTGCAACATGGGCTTAAGATTATTATATTTGGTTTTTTGGGTTTTGCGTTTAAAGCGTGGATATTATTTTTAATTTGTATGATTGTGGCGGGCTTTATTGGCACTTATTCTGGCCGTGCCATTTTACAGCGCATACCATCCAAATATTTCCAAACCGGAATCACCATTATACTCACTATAATGGCGGTTAGAATGCTTTACACTGCCGCGATGGCCTTTCTATAATGGCTCAATTTTAGGCCGATAATTTCAATCTAAAATATCAATTTTTGCTCATTCATCTAGCGTTTGTAATGATATACAAGCCAATAACATCAAAATTGTTGATTTTTTGGTGAATCTTGTGTTCACTATGTTGCAAGGGGCAATTTTGTATGTTAGATCATGCCCAACTTATAAACATAATATCTGATGTCATACCTTTGGATGACTTTAAATTGTGCAAAAATAATAATAAACATACTGAAGTTAACATTTAACTCGAGAAAAAGGCGGATACGTGTCAAATAACCAATCGATTATTTCTGGTATGCCTGGTCGTTATGCGACCGCCCTTTTTGATTTGGCAAAAGACGCCAAACAAATGGATAAGATTGGTAAAGAGCTTGATGCTTTTGGCCAAATGATCAACGAAAATGAAGAGCTTACTCGTTTGGTTAAATCACCCGTATTTACAGCCGATCAACAAAGTGCAGCCATTGGCGCCATTGTTAAAAAAGTAGGCCTTAAAGGTCTCACTGCTAATTTCATTAATTTGGTTGCTCAAAATCGCCGTCTATTCGCGATTGATGCAATCATCAAAGCATATCGCGGTTTAGTTTCGCTTGAAAAAGGTGAAGTAACAGCCGAGGTTTTAAGTGCAGCAAAGCTTACAAAAGCCCAAACTGATGCACTCAAAAAAGCGTTAAAAGACGCTGTAGGAAAAGAAGTTCAATTAGAATTGTCGGTTGATCCGGCAATTTTGGGCGGTCTTCGCGTAAAGGTGGGTAGTAAATTGGTTGACAATTCACTGCGCACTAAACTCAATAATCTTAAACTTGCGATGAAAGAGGTTGGCTAATGGAAATCAAAGCCGCGGAAATCTCCGCAATCCTCAAAGAACAGATTAAAAATTTCG
>NVQL02000024.1 GCA_002400495.2 Alphaproteobacteria bacterium
GCGGTTACCGTTGATGCCATGGGCATCTTGGGTGGGCCCGGTGTTTCTGAAGGCATGTTGAAAGCTGAATTTGAAATGGCGTCTATTGTTGTTGACCCTGTATTAAACTCAGAATTTGCTGCACATAAAGGTTCTACACCTGTACGTATGGATGCACCAAAAGACAAGCTTGATGCTTGTAATGCTTTGGTTCTTGACTCATTAGCCATTCCTGGCTTCTCGGTTCTAAACCCATCATATATTGGTGATCAAGATTGGATTAACTCAGTTTGGAATGCAATATTCACCCTTCAAGGTGATGAAGACATTACAACTGACGATTTCATTGCCACGCTGAAATCTGAGCATGGCGCTATCTTTGATTAAGATCGCATAAGATTGGGGGCATTAATTTGCCCCCTCTCATTTATTTCCCTAAAACAAATTAATGAAACAGCGTGCAAGATGGCAATGCTGTTGCGGAGACTTTTATGACTATTTTTCCTAATATCGCCCATGTCGCATTACAAGTGCGCGATTTACAGGCCTCAATAGATTTTTATGAAAAGCTGGGCTTTCCCGAATTTTTACGGCTGAACAAAGAAAATGGCGAGGCATGGATTGTTTACATGAAAGTCACTGATGATTTTTATTTTGAATTATTCCCCGGTAAAGACACCGGCACGGCAGCGCAAGGCAAAACAGGTGTACATCATCTTTCTTTGCAAGCCGATGATATTGAAGCCACTGTCGCACATTTGGAAAAAGTTGGCATTCCACTCACATCACCATTAAAAGAAAAACGCGGTGTTGATAAAAACCGTGGATGTTGGATTGATGACCCTGATGGCAACCGCATTGAACTGATGGAAATGGCACCGAATTGCATTCAATATGATGCGTTAAAAGCCTTAGCAGCAGGCAAAGGCCCAACGGCATTGCTAGCCCCTAATTAGAATATAGATAACACTCTCTGTGTTGTTTTACCCTTGAGCTTCTCCTATGGTTCAAGGGTTTTTTGCGTCTGCCGCCATTTTACCCAGAGTTTGAATGGCTTTGTCAATCTGCTCATTCCATTCATGGCCGCAACTGAGGCGCATGCAATTGGCAAAGCGATTATCGACTTCAGGATTGGGAGAAAACACTGTGCCCGGCGCAAAACATATTCCCTTATCTAAGGCTTGTTTAAATAAGGCCTTGCCATCTATTTGATAGGGCAATTCGAGCCATAATAAAAAACCACCAGAAGGCCGAGACACCCGTGTGCCAGCAGGAAAATATTGTTCAATGGCGCGGGTCATACGATCAACATTATTGGCAAATATACGCCTGATGCGGCGCAATTGATTTTCATAGCCCGAGCTAGATAGATAATCAGCCATCGCCACTTGGGTGAGGGTGGGGCTAGAAAGTGAAGTGGCTAATTTATTGTCCATAATCTGTGGCATATGCTGTTTAGTGACAATCCACCCAATGCGATAACCCGGCGCGATGGTTTTTGAAAATGATGAGCAATAGATAACATTGTCAGAATTCTCAAACGCGATGAAAGGTTTGGGGCGGGTTTCGCCGAAATACAAATCGCCCATAATGTCATCTTCAATCAGCGGAACGTCATATTGATTGAGCAGTGCGAGAATTTGCAACTTTTTAGCATCCGACATTGTCATGCCCAATGGGTTGTTGATACTTGAAGAGAAAAGGCATGCGCTGATTTTTTTGCTGTTTAGTGCTGTCTCAAGTGCTGCTGTATCAATGCCATTATGGGCATCAGTTGGGATTTCCAATACTTTGAGGCCGAGGGCTTTTAACAGTTGCAACTGCCCAAAATAGGTTGGACATTCAACCGCAATGGTATCACCGATTTTGGTGATGGTTTTAAGCGCCACGGATAAAGCTTCGGTGCAGCCACATGTAATGACAATGTCTTCTGGTGAAATATTTTGCCCCCATTTTAGGCTTTGGCGGGCAATTTGTTTGCGCAAGCCTAAATCGCCTTTTGGCACGGTATATATATTATGCTGAGCGCCATTGACCCGCGCGGCGCGGGCAATGGCTTTGTTGAGTTTGCCGGCGGCCATAATGTCAGCACTGGGGATGGCGCAGCCCAGGGGCGCAAAATCTAAATTGGATGAATGTTCCAGCATTTCCAAAAAAATATCTGAATTATTGACCAATGTGGCTTGGTTATTGGTGCTTTTTGTGGTCGGTGTTGCCAGAGTGTTACTCGGGCGATTGGCAACATAAAACCCAGATTTAACCCGCGATTCGAGTATGCCTTTATCCTCTAGCAAATGATAAGCTTGCATGGCGGTTGATAAGCTGAGCTTATGTTGCTTGCATATTTGGCGCAACGAAGGGATGCGCGCACCCTTAACATAGACCCCATCATCGATGAGATTGGTGATGAAATTGGCCAACTTTTCATAATTATATAATGTGGTTTCTGACATATCGCCTCCAAACAGCATTTATGTTAGGCAAATCTGTTACGGTTGTAAATAGATAAATCTGTATCTGTTATGGTTACAATAAATTCGATATTGTAAAACCACAACAATTTAGGATTTTGAATTTTGGATAGTCTTTCACTTGCGGTTATCATTCCGCCTATATATTTGATTTTTGTGACGTCAATAACCCCAGGCCCTAACAATATAATGTTGGCCGCATCGGGCATGAATTTTGGGTACAAACGCTCATTACCTCACCTTATTGGAATATTTTCGGGTTTTGGTTTGTTGATTATATTATGTGCAATTGGCATTGGTTCTTTGTATGAAAATTACCCAATATTACGCACTATTTTGCGTTTTCTAAGTGCAGCCTATTTGATTTACCTGAGTTATAAGATCGCCACGGCGGGCAAAACAAAATTGAAAGACAGCGGCAAGCCACTCACCTGGCTTGAGGCGGCATCGTTTCAATTTATCAACCCCAAAGCTTGGGTGATGTCATTGACATTTATATCATCAATTATGCCAGATTTTAATTCATTATGGCTGGAGATGGCGTTTATGCTGGCAATCGGAATTTGCATAAATTTCCCATGCACATCGGTATGGGTATTGTTTGGCAAGGTGATGGCGCGCCTGTTCACATCGGATAAAACCCGCAAAATCATCAATTATGTAATGGCAGGCATGCTATTGTTGATGATACCTATTTTGGTGTTGTTATGACCCATGTTCGGCGCGGAAAAGCCGACCCTTTTCGGCATAAAGAACACAACTAAGTGCACCAACGCCCATAAGCACAAAACCAGCGGCGACGGGCATTAATGTGCCATCGAACATTTGGCTAATGGCATAAGCTAACAAAGCACCACCAATGGTTTGAATGGTGCCAAACAAGCCTGATGCCGTGCCTGCCACAGCGCCCAGTGGTTCCATAGATAGCGAATTGGCATTAGAGGCGATCCAACTGAATAGAAATAGGTTCGCGGCCATAAATGCGTAGAAAAGCCAAAAATTCATGGGGCCAAACATGGTGATGACCCACCATATCCCACTGACACCTATGAAAGCCAAAAGCGCAAAATGTGAAATCCCGCGCATACCAAATTTACCAACCATGCGGGCATTTAAATAAGATGACAAAGCTTGCAGCACAGCAGTGGCTGAGAATGCAATGGGGAATAATGCGCCCAAACCATAAATACCCACATAGATTTGTTGTGACGTATTTACAAACCCCAAAATCATGCCAAACATAAACATGCCTGCAAAACTATAACTCATTGCCACACGATTGGTGAAAACAATTTTCATACTCTGCGCGATGCCTAACACAGTGAGCGGGCGTTGATCGGCTTTGGCTAACGTTTCTGGCAGACGGATAAACGCCCATAAAACAATAACCGAGGCGAGTATGCTCATAAATATGAATATAGCTTCCCATGGCGCGGTGAGCAAAATAATTTGCCCAATGCCAGGTGCGATGATGGGCATGATCATGAATATCATAAACACCAAAGACATAATCTCGGCCATGGCGCGGCCTGAATAGCAATCGCGCACAATGGCAGTGGTGATAACCCGTGTGCCAGCGGCGCCCATGCCTTGAGCCAGACGTAGGAATAACAAGGTTTCAAACGTTGGCGCCCAAATGGCGGCAAAGGCCGCAATGACATAAAGGATGAGGCCAATAAAAAGGGGGGCGCGGCGGCCGAAGCGATCGGATATCGGCCCAAATAATATTTGCGTGATGCCAAAACCGATGAGATAAAAAGTGACGACCAATGAGCGGTCATTTTCGTTCAACACATTAAGTGCTTCGCCTAGATAAGGCAATGCAGGCAGCATAACATCGATAGCGAGGGCATTTAGACCCATGAGGGCAGCCATCAGGGCAATAAATTCGACACGCGGCAGATCATGCGTGTTAGGATCACGTTTTTTCATTTGATTGATTTCTGAATTGTATGAATCGATTAAGTAATGGATTTAGCCTATCACGCATTAAGTTGAATGTAAGTGCAAAATTACGAATTTTAGATCAAAAGATTTGATGACTTTGGGCTGTTTTTGAGGCAAAACTAGGTAATGAAACTATTAAACAATATAAAAATTGAACATTGGATAATTTTATTTGGTCTATTGGTTTTTTCAATTGGTGCGCTCATCTACCCATTACGCACTTATATTGGGAATGCAAATGGCGTGTTTATGGAGAGCTTTTCGGCTTTTTCGCATGCATTTTTCTTTGTTTTGGCGTGGGGATTTCCATACTCTTCCATACGTTCAATTATTTTGGGTGGGGTTTTGATCACCGCCATGGTCACGTGGTTTGAATATTTGCAGCAACCAGAAATTCTATTGATTTTTGAAAATTATCTACCAAATATGATTTATAATTATGCCAATAATGGCAAATTTGATGCGCAAGATGTGATGGCGGGTTATGTCGGTTCTACTCTGGCAGTAATTGGCGGCATTATGGTGGTGTTGAGAAAAAGCAAACAGGAAGTTATGCAATGAAAGCCTATATTATTAAAGCCTATGGTGATGCCAGTGCGGCAGAATTAACCGAATTCTCCGAGCCACAGTTGTGCCCGCATGATTTGCGCATTGAAGTGGCGGGCATGGGTTTAAACCCTGTTGATTACAAAACCCGCGACGGCTTGCTAAAGGCAATTTATAGCCCCACATTGCCAATTGTGATGGGCAACGAATTGTCTGGCGTGGTGAGTGAATGCGGCACTGAAGTTAAAAACTTTAAAGTTGGCGATAAAATTGTAGCGCGGGTCGAAAAAGACCGACTGGGCGCATTTGCCGAGCAGGTTTGTATAAATGAAGAGGTGGCGACATTTGCGCCAAAATCTATACCGCTAGGTGATGCTGCCGCGCTGCCGCTAGCAGCTCTAACCGCAATACAAGCGCTGCGGGATGAATTGGGTGCAAGCGCGGGTAAGCACATTCTGATCACTGGTGGGGCAGGCGGCGTTGGCACATTTGCCATACAGATAGCCAAATATTTGGGTGCTGAAGTGACCACAACCGCATCACCCCGCGGTGAAGCATTGGTGCGCGAAATGGGCGCTGATCATGTGATTGATTATACCAAGACTGACTTGGCTGATGTGACCACAAAATTTGACGGAGTGTTTGACCTTATCGGTGGTGACACATTGAAAGCTTGCTTTGGTCTGGCGAAAAGCGGCGCGACCGTGGTTTCTATTTCGGGCACGCCTGAGCCTGTAACGGCATCCAAAGATTTGCAAGCGGGTTTGAAATTGAAAGTTATTTTTTGGCTGGTGAGTTTTGGCTTGCGCCGCATGGCTGCTAAATTTGGCGTGACCTATCGCTATCTATTTATGCACGCCAGCGGCAGCGAATTGGCCGAATTGGTGCAAATGGTTGATGATGGTCAGTTAAAAATCATCATTGATAAAAAATTTGATTTTGCCGATATCGCCGAGGCCATGGCTTATTTGGAGGCAGGAAGAGCTAAAGGCAAAGTGATTGTCAATATAGACAAAACCTAACCACTGGCGAAGATATGATCTCGGCCAGTGGCTGGTGGTGAAATTAGCTTTAGCTTTTCATGGTATCTTTCATGGTATCCTTCATGGTGTCTTGCATGGCATCGCCATGTTTCATGGAGGCCATGGAGGCTTTTTCCTCCATTGTTTGGCAAGCGGTTAATGTAAGAGTTGCTGCTGCCAAGGCAATAAATGCTAGTTTTTTCATAATGTAATCCCATCTTTAATGTTAAATCGCGTATCTGTGCAGGTTGAGGAATTTTGCGATTTAAGCTTGTTGCACTCAAATACGGTACAAGTGGGGATTGTAAAACGCCAATCACAATGCCTTCACGCACAAACACAATGTTTCACGTTTGGTTTATGCAATTGTGATTTTATGCTTAAGAATCGGTGAGCAATTGTGCGACTTTAGGGGCGAAATAAGTCAGCACACCTGAAGCACCTGCGCGTTTAAACGCCATCATGCTTTCTAAGATGACTTTATCTTCATCGAGCCATCCATTTTGAATGGCGGCCATAATCATCGCATATTCGCCTGAAACTTGATAAGCAAAGGTCGGAACTTTAAACTCTTGTTTCACTCTGCTGATGACATCTAAATAAGGCATGCCAGGTTTAACCATGACCATATCGGCGCCTTCGGCTAAATCTAACGCCACTTCGTGTAACGCTTCATCTATATTGGCATAATCCATCTGATAGGTTTTTTTATCGCCTTTTAGCTGGCTATTGGCGCCAACAGCCTCGCGGAATGGGCCATAAAAGGCCGATGCATATTTGGCGCTATAGGCCATAATTTGCACATTCGTAAAATTTGCGGCATCCAGAGCTTTGCGGATTTCGCCAATGCGGCCATCCATCATATCTGAGGGGGCAATGATATCGCAACCCGCATGCGCGTGAACAAGCGCTTGCTTGACCAGCACTTCGACTGAGGGGTCATTCAATATAATGTCACCATCCATCAGGCCATCGTGGCCGTGGCTGGTATAGGGGTCAAGCGCGCCATCGCAGATAATGCCAATATCAGGCACAGCGGCTTTGATGGCTCTGACCGCTTGGCAGACTAAGTTATTTTCGTTATATGCTTCGCGGCCATCGGCTGTGCGCAACTCATTTGGAGTATTGGGAAATAACGCAATGGCTTTAATGCCTAGCTCATAAGCAAACTCAACTTGTTTTATCAATAAATCGACACTATAGCGTTTAATACCTGGCATGGTCGAAATATCTTGTGTGGTGTTTGTACCTGGAATGACGAATAGCGGCCAGATGAGGTCAGAGACATGAAGCTGATTTTCGCGCACCAATTCGCGCGACCAATGAGATTTACGATTGCGACGTAAGCGTGTATTGGGAAATTTACCCATGAAATTAGTCATTTATCAGCATGCCATTTATAGTGTTATAATATTAGATGCCTATATATAGAGCAATGTTAGCCAATAAAAAAGCTCAAAACTGTATAAGTTGTGACAAATAAAACTCTGATTTGAACGAAAAGACAAAACAAGGTTAATGAGAATCAGCTCTATTTTCCACGATTCGGTACTGATTCTGCTGGAAATTCAAGCAATTTGACCAATTTGTGTTGAAATGAGACATTTAATAAAATTCGAAGCAAATTGGTTACAATTGGTTAAGCATTCTTTTTAGATATGCCTTAATAACTGAACTGTAATTTGGCCAAACCAAGTAATAATATACTGGTTTTTGGTTATGTGCTTATCCAATGCCAGTGATAAGAGAGAATGGTGCTTAGATGAATAATTTATACGCTCAACCGATTATGCCAATGCATGATCAGGTAGAAGTTCAGCTTGAACCAACATATCTTGAATGCTTATCTTTGGTCGAAAGATTACATAGGCGACTGCTGGATGTAATTAAAGATGAGTTTGAAAGATTAGGTTGGCATGAAGTCAACGCCGTGCAAGCTTTGCTGTTACATAATATTGGTGACAGTGAATTAACAGCTGGCGAATTAAAATCGCGCGGTTACTATTTAGGTTCGAACGTATCTTATAATTTGAAAAAATTAGTAGATAAACAATTTGTAGAGCATAAACGCTCGACAGAGGATAAACGTTCGGTGCGCATTAAGCTAACCCTGAAAGGCCAAGAAATTCGCGAGACTTTGGATGAGTTATTTGCTCGACAAATTGCACAAATTGAGCAAGTTGGCGATTTGAGCCTTGGTGAGATGTCTATCTTCGTGAATAGTTTGCGTAAGTTAGAGCGTTTCTGGGCTGATCAGATTAGATTCAGACTTTAAAAATTATACTTAGATAATTGAAATTATACAAAGAAGCGGGCTTAGGCGCGCTTCTTTTTTTGCATATATATCACAGTGACGCACTAAATGTAAAAATCGCTTTTATGTGATTTGCAATTTATGCGTGATGTGATTATCACTCTGCCACAGCTCGTTAACCATAAATTTGGGCATTATTTTGACATATTAATGTGGTTTTAATCATATTAATAGATAAGTCATAATATATTTGAGTATTTTGGCCATTGGATATGAAGGTATATCATATCGTTAAATTTTAGGATATGGATTTGAAATTGATTAAATCATCATTATTAAGCATAAGCCTTGTGTTGGCGAGCTTTACTTATACAAGTGCAGCGACCAATAACATCACCCAATGGGATGATGGTTTTGACACATCAGGCAATTTTACGCGGCCCAATAGCCCGTCCAATAGTTTTGATACCAACCAAAGTTTTGGTAGCAACCTAACCTCTGTTATTAATAATTCAATCACCCCATTATTGAGCAACAGCACAATCACCGCTATGAACGAAGCAGCGCTAAAATATAGCCGCATAGTTGCCTCCGGCGGCTGGCCGCGCATCACCGCAGAGCTGAGACGCGGCATGAAAGCGCCACAAGTGATTGAATTGCGCCAAAGATTATTTGCTGAAGGTGATTTAGCACAAGTGAGCGGCGAAGCCCAATCGTTTGACTTTAATGTTGACCAAGCTGTGCGCCGTTTTCAAGCCCGTCATGGTTTGGTGGTAAATGGTTTAGTGGCAGGCGACACGCTTGATGCGCTGAACGTTTCAGCTGCTAAGCGTTTGCGCCAAATTAGACTAAATATGACCCGAATCAAAACCGCCAAAAGCCGCTTGTTTAAACGCTCCATCGTGGTCAATATTCCAGCCATGAAGGTTGAGACTGTTGAAGATGGCCGCATTGTTTCGCGTCACAACGCAGTGGTTGGTAAGATTGACCGCCAAACTCCATTGGTAACATCTACCTTAAGCCAAGTGAATTTTAACCCATATTGGCATGTGCCCATATCCATTGTGCGTAAAGATTTGGTGCCAAAGATTATTTCTGACCCAGATTATATAAAAAAGACGGGTATGCGTATTTATTCAACTTGGGGTGGGCGCGAACTTGACCCGAAAGACATTGATTTTAGCTCGAAACGCGCGCTACAATATGCCTATCGTCAAGACCCAAGCCGCGCGAACTCATTAGGTCAAATGAAATTAAACTTCCCCAGCCCACATGCCGTATTTATGCATGACACACCTGGTAAGAGCCTATTCACCCGTAATTTTAGAGCTTATAGCTCAGGTTGTATCCGCATTCAAAACATCCGCCAAGTGGTTGATTGGGTGCTGAATAGTGATAAAGCCTGGTCACAAGGTGAAACGTCTAAATATCTTGATAATGGTGAGCGTAAAGATGTGAGAGTGCGCAGCCGTGTATCTGTACGCATGGTTTATGTGACCAGCTGGGTGACACCTGCAGGCACTGTGCATTTTAGAAAAGACCTTTATAAAAAAGATGGCATTGGCTCATTGGCCACTAACTAGGCCGTCACTATATATTGTGAATAACAGCAGCCCTATATTTTAGAGGCTGCTTTTTTGTGAAAATTCACCAGATATTAGGGATATTTAGGTAAATATACTATGAATTAGTATGGGTAACCTAAATAGATGTTATTTTATCGAATAAAAAAAACATTACGATCAGGCTTAATTGCCTCGTTGCTGGTAAGCTTGTGTTTTTATTTTGGGTTTCATTTATTTGATGGCGAACGTGGGTTGATCTCGTTCTGGAAATTATATGACAATCAAGTTGAGTTGCATCGGGAATTGGTGCGTTTGCAAAATGTGCGAAAAGACATGCAGAAGACGGTCTTAAAACTAACCAGCAACGCAGTTGATGGCGATTATCTGGATGAATTGGTCCGTTCTCGACTTGGTTTGGTAAAAGACAATGACCTGATTATCCTGCGTCCTAAAGCAGATTGAAAAACATCACTCAATTAATTAACAAAAATCAAGTTAATACACATTTTATTGATATATATCAATGCGATGTGAGGGAATGAAAATTATATTCTTAGGCTAGCTTTTTTATATTTATTCTATATATTAAATAAAAATACTTCTCATCAATCTTGATTCTTTTCGCTTAGTTTTATCGAATCAACGTATAAATATCGCATGATATTTTTGAAAGGATTGCCATGGCCGCGCGTGCTGCACCTCGTAAGAAAACCACTAAAAAAAGCAAAGTCTCTGGAAAAATTGCCAATTTTTCTGAATCTGAAGAGATGAAAGCCTATTATGACATGTTGTTAATCCGCCGTTTTGAAGAAAAGGCTGGGCAATTATATGGCATGGGGCAAATTGGTGGTTTCTGCCATTTATATATTGGTCAAGAAGCTGTGGTTACGGGCATTAATATGGCGCTTACCGAAGGTGATCAAAGCATCACCGCTTATCGTGATCATGCCCATATGTTGGCTGTTGGGCTTGACCCAAAAGGCATTATGGCTGAGCTAACTGGCCGCGAGGGCGGCCTATCCAAAGGCAAGGGCGGTTCGATGCATATGTTCAGCCGCGAAAAACACTTTTATGGCGGGCATGGCATTGTTGGGGCGCAAGTCTCGATTGGCACAGGTTTGGCATTCTCTAATAAATTTAATGGCAATGGCAACGTTTGCATCACTTATATGGGTGATGGCGCTTCGAACCAAGGCCAAGTTTACGAGAGCTTTAACATGGCTAAGTTATGGGACTTGCCGATTGTTTACATCATCGAAAATAACCAATATGCCATGGGCACTGCGATTGCGCGGGCTTCATCGCAAACCGACTTTTCACAACGCGGTGTGAGCTTTAACATACCTGGCCAGAAAATTGACGGCATGGACGTGCGGGCGGTATATGCGGCGGCTGAAGAGGCGGTTAAATATGCCCGTGAAAATGGCCCAATTATTTTGGAAATGATGACTTATCGTTACCGTGGCCATTCTATGAGTGACCCTGCGAAATATCGTTCTAAAGATGAAGTGCAACGCATGCGGGCTGAACATGACCCGATTGATCAAGTGAAAATGCGGATTCTAGAAGGTGGTTTGGCAACTGAGGATGACCTCAAAGACATGGATAAGAAAATCCGTGCGATTGTAACGGAATCTGCCGATTATGCGGTGAACTGTCCAGAGCCTGACGCAAGTGAATTGTGGACAGATGTGTTGATTGAATCTTAAGCGAAATCGTAGGAGAAAAAAATGGCTATAGAAATTTTAATGCCTGCATTGTCGCCAACAATGGAAGAAGGCAAATTATCAAGCTGGCTGGTCAAAGAAGGTGATGTAATTGCCTCTGGCGATGTTTTGTGTGAAATCGAAACCGACAAAGCCACCATGGAAGTTGAGTCCATCGACGAAGGTGTGATCGGTAAAATATTGATTGAAGCGGGCACTGAAGGTGTGCTGGTCAATAGTGTGATCGCAATTCTGCTTATGGATGGTGAAGATGCTAGTGCGATGGATGACATCAAACCGCAAGCGGCTGCACCTATTGCGGCGGCGGAACCAGAAGCGGCTGAAGCTGCGGCTGCACCTATTGCGGCGGCGGAACCAGAAGCGGCTGAAGCTGCGGCTGCACCTGCTGCACCAGTTATTGAAGTGCCGCAAACGGATGAAATACCCGAAGGCACGACCTTTAAACAACAAACCGTTCGTGAAGCTTTGCGTGATGCGATGGCCGAAGAAATGCGTAATGAAGAAAACATATTCATTATGGGCGAAGAAGTGGCTGAGTATCAAGGCGCTTATAAAGTGACCCAAGGGCTGCTTGAAGAATTTGGCGCAAAACGTGTGATTGATACACCGATTACCGAGCATGGTTTTGCTGGTCTGGGTGTAGGTGCTGCGTTTGGYGGRYTRAAGCCKGTCATYGAATTTATGACGTTTAACTTTGCCATGCARGCGATTGACCAYATTATYAACTCGGCGGCKAAGACATTATATATGTCTGGYGGTCARATGGGTTGCCCGATTGTRTTCCGTGGKCCKAAYGGYGCKGCMTCWCGTGTGGGKGCGCAACATAGCCAAGATTATACSGCRTGGTATGCSAAYATTCCKGGSCTWAARGTGGTTTCRCCTTATAGTGCTGAAGATGCYAAAGGYTTGCTAAAAGCYGCKATGCGYGAYCCGAACCCTGTGGTRTTTYTGGAAAAYGAATTRCTYTATGGCGTGACCATGGAYGTGCCKGARATTGAAGATTTTGTWTTGCCRATTGGCAAAGCCAAAATTGAACGKGCWGGKACKGATGTGASSATTGTWTCGCATAGYATGGGYGTKAAAYTGGCGCTTGATGCGGCTGARATTTTGGCYGARCAAGGCATTAGYGCTGAAGTTGTGAATTTGCGCACCATCCGCCCRYTRGACACTGAGACKRTKATTGMMAGTGTYAARAAAACKGGACGYATGGTGACGGTWGAAGAAGGYTGGGTACGTTGTGGCCTTGGTGCTGAAYTRACCGCWGTGGTTATGGATGGGGCGTTTGATTATYTSGATGCWCCKGTGGCWCGGGTGACATCTAAAGATGTGCCTTTGCCATAYGCYGCYAACYTAGAAAAACTGGCTTTGCCSAATGCSRATGACGTTGTCGCMGCTGCCCGCAAAACTTGTTACGCTGATTAAGGAGAATAGATATGCCAACACCTATATTGATGCCAGCTCTGTCTCCGACWATGGAATCTGGTAAATTATCCGCATGGCTMGTTAAAGAAGGCGACACWGTCGTYTCTGGCGATGTGATGTGCGAAATCGAAACCGACAAAGCCACCATGGAAGTTGAATGTGTGGACGAGGGCGTGATCGGCAAGATTTTAGTTGAAGCGGGGACTGAAGATGTTTTGGTCAACGCGGCGATTGCGATTTTGCTTGAAGAGGGTGAAGATGCCTCGGCGCTTGATGGTTATACGCCACCTGCCATTGCGGCTGCACCTGCTGCGGTTGAAGAAGCTGCTGCTCCTGATGTTGAAGCGCCTAAAGCTGCACCTGTTGCAGCGGCGGCTCCTGTGTCAGCTCCTGCTGCGCCCAAAGCAGCCAGTAAATCGGCTCATTTTTCATCGCCATTGGCACGCCGGGTTGCCGGGCTTGAAGGCATTGACATTTCGCGACTGGCGGGCACAGGGCCCAATGGCCGTATCATTAAACGTGATGTGCTGGACGCGGTTAAAAACGGCGTGGCTGCGCCTAAGGCTGCTGCTGGCTTTACCTCGACATCGGTAGACGCCGTTGCGGTGAAAGCATTATACGCTGCTGACAGCTATGAGGAAGTAGCGGCTGACGGCATGCGCAAAGTGATCGCTGCCCGCATGACCGAAACGGCGCGTGATGTGCCGCATATCTTCTTGACCATTGATTGTGAAATTGACGCTTTGTTATCGGCTCGCAAAGGCCTCAATGCCTCGGGCGATGTAAAAATCTCGGTCAATGATTTTGTGATTAAAGCCGCTGCTATGGCGCTGATAAA
Organism: Alphaproteobacteria bacterium; assembly: GCA_002400495.2. GTDB lineage: Bacteria > Pseudomonadota > Alphaproteobacteria > Rhizobiales > OSC116 > OCS116. The sequence goes on from NVQL02000024.1 coordinate 13,772, forward strand.
AGTGCCTGAAGCCAATGCAAGCTGGACGGGTGACAGCATTTTAATGCATAAACATGCCGACATCAGCATGGCGGTTGCCATTGAAGGTGGTCTTATAACACCGATTGTGACCAATGCTGACCTTAAAGGTTTGGCAGAACTTTCGGTCAATACCAAAGACCTTGCGACCCGCGCGCGGGATAGAAAATTACAGCCTAGTGAATATCAAGGCGGTACATTCTCTATCTCCAACATGGGTATGATGGGCATCAAACAATTCACATCTATCATCAACTCTCCGCAAGGCGCTATTTTGAGCATTGGCTCTGGTGAAAAGCGTGTGGTGGTTGGCGACAATGGTGAATTTGTGGCCAAAACCATGATGACAGTGACCATTGCTTGTGACCATAGGGTGATTGACGGTTCGGTTGGTGCGAACTTCCTTGCTGCATTCAAAGGTTTTATAGAACAACCTGTTAGCATGTTATTATAGAGTGAAGGATTGAGATTATGAGCAATCAAACTTATGATGTTGCGATTATTGGTGCTGGCCCTGGTGGTTATGTAACGGCCATTCGTGCCAAGCAATTGGGCTTGAGCGTGGTGGTGATTGAGCGCGAACATTATGGCGGCATTTGCCTGAACTGGGGCTGTATTCCGACCAAGGCTTTACTACGTTCATCTGAGCAATATCATATGATGGCACATAGAGCTGAAGAATTTGGCCTATCTGTCAAAGGCGCGAGCTTTGATTTGGATAAAATTGTTGCACGTTCGCGTGGCATTGCCGCACAAATGAATAAAGGCATTCAATTTTTATTCAAAAAAAATAAAGTGGATGTGGTTGATGGCGAAGCTAAAATCAAAGCCAAAGGCGTGATTAGTGTGACGGCTAAAGGCAAAGCTCTACCTGACATTAAAGCCAAAAACATCATCATTGCAACTGGCGCAAGAGCGCGGACATTCCCTGGTATGGAGCCTGATGGCAAATTTATCTGGACTTATAAGCAAGCTTTGGTTGCAGACAGTGTGCCAAAACGTTTATTGGTGATTGGCTCTGGCGCGATTGGCATTGAATTTGCCAGCTTCTTTAACGCATTGGGTAGTAATACCACAGTGGTTGAAGTAATGGATCGGGTATTGCCTGTTGAAGATAAAGACATATCAGCTCATGCCTTAAAGCAATTTAAAAAGCAGGGAATGGAAATTCTTACCAGCTCGAAAGTTGATAAGCTTACACCTGGTAAAAATGACATCACCGCGACTTTAACGCTTAAAAACGGCAAAACGGAACAGCGCACTTATGATCGCGTGATTTTGGCGGTTGGTATTGTTGGCAATGTCGAGAATATCGGCCTTGAAGCTGTTGGTGTAAAACACGACCGCTCGCATATTGTGGTCGATCAATGGAGCAAAACCAATGTTGATGGCATTTATGCCATTGGCGATGTGGCAGGCCCACCTTGGTTGGCGCATAAAGCTAGCCATGAAGGCATTATTTGCATTGAGAAAATTGCAGGCGAAAAAGATGTTCATCCGCTTAACCCCAAGGGCATTCCAGGTTGTACTTATTGCCATCCGCAAGTGGCATCTGTTGGCTATACCGAAGAAAAAGCCATTGAAGCTGGGTTTAAAGTCAAAGTAGGCCGCTTTCCATTCGTCGGCAACGGCAAAGCTGTGGCGCTTGGTGAGCCTGAGGGTTTGATCAAAACTGTGTTTGATGCCAAAACGGGTGAATTGCTCGGCGCGCATATGATTGGCACCGAAGTGACTGAATTAATACAAGGTTACGTGATTGCCATGGGGCTTGAAACCACCGAAAAAGAGCTGATGCACACCGTGTTTGCGCATCCGACCTTATCCGAAATGATGCACGAGTCGGTACTTGATGCTTATGGCAAAATGATTCATATGTAATCTGAGAAAAATATACATTTAAAAACCCCGCTGAAAGAGATTTTGGCGGGTTTTTCTTGTCACATATTGGTTAATATGAATCAAATTTATCCTTGTACGGTTGACTATATTGGCGTTATGCTCATATTTAGCTAACAGATTGAATTTCTATAATGGTGGGTTGAAATAATGTTAAGCCGAGAGAGCATATTGATAGTAAAATGGGTTGGTCGTCTATTGGCGCTAATGATGCTTGCATTTGGTTTGATGTTTTATTTTGGTTATGGCAACCCCTTGCCATTTATAGATCCCGAATATACTTGGTTAGAAAACGCATGGTTGACGCTGATACCGATGGTATTTATTGGTTTGGCGGCGGGCTGGAAATATGAAAAACTGGGTGGTTTTTTGGTAATTATACCTTTGCTGCTAGGTTCGGTTTTTGCTTTTATAGCAGGCGAACAACCACCTAGTTTATTTGCAATTGTGTTAATACCTGCAATTCTTTATTTGATTGTTGGATATAGCAAAACTAAAATATTACACTAACTTAAAAACCCGCTGAGAGAGATTTTCAGCGGGTTTATTTGTGTGTTTTGGTTACTCTTGAAGTGGCACAATGGCGATTTCGACACGGCGGTTGGCGGCGCGGCCAGCCTCGGTTGCGTTGCTGGCAATCGGGATTGATTCACCAAAGCCTCTGATACGTACACGGCGTTGATCTATGCCACTAGTCGCTACATAATTAGCCACATTCAACGCGCGTTTTTCAGATAATGTTTGGTTAAATTTTGCATCACCAACATTATCAGTATGACCGTTTACATCCAAAATAGTTTGGTCATATTTGACCAGAACTTTGGCAATCGCATTCAATGCAGGGTAGAATTCTGGCTTCACGGCAAATTCACCCGAACCAAAACTGATATTTGATGGCAGGTTAATGATGATTTTATTGTTAACGCGGGTGACGAGTACACCGCTATTGTCTAATTCAGCGCGCAATTCTTTTTCTTGATTGTCCATATAAAGACCAACGCCAGCGCCAGCTAAAGCGCCAATGCCTGCACCGATTAACACTTTATTGCGGGTATCTTCACCGCCACTGCCCAAAAGCAAGCCGCCTAATGCACCAGTAACCGCGCCAATGCCCACGCCAAAACCTGTTTTATCAAATACATCAGGAATTTCCAAATCCCCTGTGCTACTACAGGCGGTTAAGCCGCCTGCTAAAGCGATGACCAATAATTTTTTCATTTGTGAATTCCCATAAATTAAGTTGTGCCGAATCATTTTCATTTGAATCATAATATAAATATGATCCAATTATGCAATTAATGTGGCATTATTGCGATATGAAGATACCATATCGAATATGAATGAATGGTGACAATTGAGGGAATATGACAAAGATTATTGCGGTTTTGGGGTGTGGGCTGATTGGGTTAAACTGGGCGGAGGCGTTCTTAAATGCAGGGTTTGGAGTGCAATGCTGGGACCCTAATGAGAATGTGCAAAGCCAAATTAATGCTTTGCGTGATAGGTTTAGTGGTGCCAAAATAGACTATTTTTCGCGCGTTGAAGAGGCCGTTAAAGGTGTAGAATTTGTGCAAGAAAGTGGCCCAGAGCGTTTGGAAGTGAAGCGGGCTTTGTATCAGGATATTGAAAATGCCTTGGGTGCAGAGACGATTGTGGCTTCATCGACCTCCACCATTATGCCAAGTGATTTACAGCAAGGCCTAAGCTATGCAGCTCGGTTTGTGATTGGTCACCCGTTTAACCCGCCACATATTCTTCCTTTGGTTGAAGTGGTGGGCGGAAATTTAACCAGTGAAGCGACGGTGAACAAAGCTTATGATTTTTATGCCGCTGTTGGCAAGCAACCGATTAAGCTACATGTAGAGCGGATGGGGCATTTGGCCAATCGCATTCAGGCCGCTGTGTGGCGTGAATCAATAGATGCTGTGGCCAGCGGGCAGGCGAGTGTAGCTGATGTTGAACTGGCCGTAACCGCAGCACTTGGGCCAAGATGGGCGTTGATGGGTCAGTTTGAGACATTTGATTTGGCAGGCGGTGAGGGCGGCATGGCGAATTTTTTGGGCGATATAGGTTCAGCCATTGAAGCTTTATGGGATGATGCCCAACGACCTGTAATGACGGATGAACTGAAGGTGAAAATTATAGCAGAGACGAAGAAATTGGTAGGTGAGCGCGAGTTTGCCGATAAGATAAACCGTCGCGATGAATTTTTAAAAGCAGTTTTAGCGGCTAAGTAACAGACGTCCCAGTTATCTTGACTTAGATATATTCTAAACTATGCACAGGCAATTTTTTACCATTTGATAAAAAATTGAAATCCTATAAGCTAACTATATTAAAATCGTTATAAACAACGAAAAATTGACGCATAGTTATTTTGCCAGAGTGTTTAAGCACCAAAATGATTCATGTTATGGGAGGGATGTCTATGCCGAACAATAGACTAAGTGATGGCATTGTGGCCGAACGGTTAAATGCCGATGATTATAATCAAAACTTTTCGGATTTGCATGCACCATTAAACAAGCATGAGGCCTTAGTGGCGGCAGACCGCTGCTATTTTTGTTATGACGCGCCATGCATGACCGCATGCCCAACCAGCATCGACATTCCGATGTTCATTCGGCAAATCTCAACTGGTAATGATTTGGGCAGCGCCAAAACCATACTTGACCAAAATATTATGGGCGGCATGTGCGCCCGCGTCTGCCCAACCGAAACCCTGTGCGAAGAAGTATGTGTGCGTGAAGTGGCTGAAGGCAAACCTGTAAAAATTGCCGAACTGCAACGTTATGCAACAGACGCGCAGATGAAAGTTAGCTCCCATCCTTATACCCGCGAAGCTTTAACGGGCAAAAAAATTGCCGTGGTTGGGGCAGGGCCAACAGGTTTGGCCTGCGCGCATCGCCTAGCAATGTATGGCCATGACGTGACTGTTTTTGAAGCGCGCGCTAAAGCGGGCGGGCTGAATGAATTTGGCATTGCCTCTTATAAATCTGTCGATAATTTTGCCCAAGCCGAGGTGGATTGGTTGCTGGAAATTGGTGGCATTGAAATTAAATATGGTCAGAAATTTGGTGAAGGGCTGAGCCTTGCATCATTGCAAAATGATTACGACGGCGTTTATTTGGGCGTTGGTTTGGGCGGTGTGAACGCATTACGTTTAGATGGCGAAGACAAAGACAATATACTAGACGCAGTCGATTTTATTGCTGATCTGCGCCAAGCAGATGATGTGGCAAAATTGCCAATCGGCCGCCGCGTGGTGGTGATTGGTGGCGGTATGACTGCCGTTGACGCGGCTGTGCAATCTAAATTATTGGGCGCGGATGAAGTGACCATGGTTTACAGGCGCGGTAAAGACAATATGAGCGCTTCGGAATTTGAGCAAGATTTAGCCACCAGCAAAGGTGTGCGGTTGATTTATAACGCGGCACCCGTGGCGATTGGCGGTAATGGCAAGGCCGAAGATATAACTTTTGCATTTACCGAAACTATTGGCGGGAAATTGCAAATGAAAGACGAGACTTTCACGCTTGCAGCTGACCAAATATTCAAAGCCATTGGCCAAAAACTCGACATTAGTAATGATGAGCTGGACATTGAATGGGGCAAAATTGAAGTGAATGAAGTTGGCCGCACCTCGCTTGATGGTGTGTGGGCAGGTGGCGATTGTGCAACGGGCGGTGATGATTTAACCGTAACCGCTGTGGCTGAAGGCCGTGATGCTGCCGAGGACATAAATAGCGTTTTAAGAGGTGGCACATGACCATCAATCGAATTAATTTCACCTCCATTCCTGTTGAAAATCAAGACCGTGCCTTGGCATTCTATACTGAAATCTTGGGCTTTGAAGTGGTGGTTGACGCGCCTTACGCCGAAGACTGGCGTTGGATATTTGTGGCGTTAAAAGGTGCTGAAACACGCCTGCAATTTGCCCGTAAAGGCGAAATAACATTTAATGACGTGCCTGCATTGGTGCTGACTTGTGACGATATAGATGAAGAATGTATACGCCTGAAAGCTGCGGGGGTGGATATTGTCAATGGCCCAGATGATGCGCCTTGGGCGGCAGAAACCCGTTGGGCAATGGTTAAAGACACAGAAGATAATTTAATACTCATTGAATCACTTAAGAAGGAGGCTTAGATGGCTGACCTAAGATCGAATTTTATTGGCATTAAATCTCCCAATCCATTTTGGTTGGCATCTGCACCGCCGACGGATAAAGAATATAATGTAAGGCGCGCATTTGAAGCGGGTTGGGGCGGTGTGGTTTGGAAAACGCTTGGTGAAGCTGGCCCACCAGTGGTCAATGTGAATGGCCCGCGTTATGGTGCTATATGGGGCGCTGATCGGCGTTTGTTGGGGTTGAATAATATTGAATTGATTACCGACCGTCCGCTCGAAGTGAATTTACGTGAAATTAAAGCGGTCAAGAAAGATTATCCTGACCGTGCAGTGGTTGTATCGCTGATGGTGCCGTGTGAGGAAGAACCGTGGAAAGCCATTTTGCCATTGGTGGAAGAAACAGGCGCGGACGGAGTGGAACTTAACTTTGGCTGCCCGCATGGTATGGCTGAACGTGGCATGGGATCGGCCGTGGGGCAGGTGCCTGAATATATTGAAATGGTCACGCGTTGGGTGAAAAAATACACCCGTATGCCGTGCATCGTAAAACTAACGCCTAACATTACTGATGTTAATTTACCTGCACAGGCTGCCATGCGTGGTGGTGCTGATGCGGTGAGTTTGATCAATACCATAAACTCTATTATCTCGGTGAATTTAGACACATTTGTGCCCGAACCGACTATTGATGGCTTTGGCGCACATGGTGGCTATTGTGGCCCTGCGGTTAAACCGATCGCGTTGAATATGGTGGCCGAAATTGCTCGCAATGCGGCGACTTTTGGCATGCCGATATCGGGCATTGGCGGGATTAGCAATTGGCGCGATGCGGCTGAATTTATGGCTTTGGGCGCGGGCAATGTGCAAGTTTGCACGGCTGCGATGACTTATGGTTTTCATATTGTTGAAGAAATGAAAACTGGCTTGAGCCAATGGATGGACGCGCAAGGCCACGCCAGTATTGATGATTTTGTTGGCCGTGCTGTGCCAAAAGCCAAAAATTGGCAGGATTTGAACCTAAATTACATTGCTAAGGCTAAAATTGACCAAGATGCCTGTATTAAATGCGGCCGTTGTTATGCGGCTTGTGAAGATACATCGCATCAAGCGATATTTGATATGATAGATGGCGCGCGTGGGTTTGAAGTGAATGATGCCGAATGTGTGGCTTGTAACCTATGTGCGGTTGTTTGCCCTGTTGAGGATTGTATCACGATGGAAGCCTTGCCTGTTGGCGCGATGGATGAACGCACTGGCAAAGTGGTTGAAGCTGATTATGCCAATTGGACGACCCATCCGAACAACCCGATGGCCAATGCAGAGCCTGCTGAATGATGAGATGATTTTGATCATCCTATCAATATTACGAGCTCACTCATCAAATTAAGTTGATTGATTTGATGAGTCATTCGCTGTAAATTCTCTACCATATAATGGTGGAGTGTTTGTTATGAGCGTTCAAAAACCCAGTGGGTTGAATATTTTATTGGTGGTTGTTTTTATTCTGGCATTCATGTTTGTGAAGAGCTTGAACAATAGCAACTTTGTACCTGATATGGGGCTTTCGGCTGATTTACAAATAGAAGCAGTGGATATTATTGCCATTGTGCAGCCAAGGTTGGCTTATATAATTGTGCCTTATGATGAATATACAGGCGCAGTTGGTGCAACGCCATTTGAGCAGGTTTATAAAGAATATGACGGTTGTTTGATGGCGCTTTTTGAAAAAAGAGCAACCATGGCACAGTTCAAGGTTCAATATGCAATGAGCATTAAATGCGACAGGCCTTCAATCTGATGACCTTCAATCTAATTAGTGAATCCATTAATTTATGACAAATTCTCAAATGCGTGGCCATCTTGCCATGCTTATATTTTCCATTTTAGTGGCAGGCTCATTTATATTTGGTGTGCGGGTGGCCAATTTGGCCGAGCCAGCGGCGATTAACTCGGCGCGTTTCATCATCGCCGCGCTGTTAATTGCTGTTTATTTGTGGTTCAACCCCACTATAAAAATGGTTGATTTTGCGCCATTGAAAATTGCGCCTTGGCGTTATCTTCTTCTAGCAACGGTGTTTAGCGCCTATTTCATATTCATGTTTGAAGGCCTGAAAACCGCGGCCACAGTTTCGTCATCCGTGATATTCACCCTTATACCGATTATGACCGCAATTTTTGGTTATATTATTTTACGTCAAGTGATCACCAAACGTATGGCATTGGCTTTGACAATTGGCGCGATTGGAGCGATATGGGTGGTGTTTAGAGCCGAAATTTCGAACCTGTTGGCGTTTAACATTGGCAGGGGTGAGGTGATTTATTTTTTCGGTTGTATATTTCACGCCGCGTTCATTCCGCTGTCTCGCAAATATAATTGTGGTGAAAAACCCATTATCTCCACCCTAACCATATTAATTGTTGGCGGGGTGATTATGGCCATTTTTGGCTATAAAGATTTGCTAGTGGTTGACTGGTTGAATATGCCGCTAATGTTTTGGGCTGGTTTGTTATATTTAGGTATCTTTTCGAGCGCTGTGACATTCTTTTTAATTCAATATGCCGCACTGGCATTGCCAAGCGGAAAAGTGATGGCGTATAATTTTCTAACCCCTGTATGGGTGATTTTGGTTGAAGTTTCAATGGGGCAGGGCTGGCCGCCCTTATTGGTATCAGCTGGCATTATCATGGCGATTATTGCCTTGATAATGTTGCTAAAGGATGAGCAGAAAATACCTGCTTAAGGCTTAAGCGCCGTTGTGAACAATTGCTCAAGAAATGTTGCCGCGCCTTGATAGCGATCGGCACTGTTTGCCCCCATTAAGGCGCGGATTTGGGCATCAAAATCGGCATAATGTTGTGTGGTTGACCAAATGGCGAAGATGAGGTGATAGGGGTCTATTTGGGTGATTTTGCCAGCTTCGCACCAAGATTTGATTAATGCGGCTTTTTGATCGACCAACAACTTAAGCTCGCCACCAATGAGTGCGTTAATATGCGGTGCGCCGTGCAGTATCTCATTGGCAAATAAGCGGCTTTCACGTGGGAAATCGCGCGACATTTGCAATTTGCGCTCTATATAAGCCAATATTTCGTCTATCGGCTCACCTTCCTCATTGAGTTGCTGCAAGGGTTTAAGCCAAGTGGCGAGTAAACGTTCTAACAGCTGAGAATGTATAGCCTCTTTGCTATCGAAATAATAAAGAATATTGGGTTTAGACATATCGGCTTGCAGGGCGATTTGATCGATGGTCGCGCCCCGAAAGCCAAAATTAGAGAATACTTCTAACGCAGCAGCAAGAATTTGCTCGGTTTTTTGGCGTTGAATTCGGGTTTTTAGCTCTGGTCGAGAGTTGACTGGTTTGAGGTTGACAGAACGTGCGCCAACGCCGCCTAAGATGATTTTTTTCACATCGCGGCTGGCATCTGCCCATTGTTGATCGCTCAGCGGTTTGTTACCGTTTAACGTTTGGATTTGGTGATTGAAATCAGCATAATGCTGTGTGGTTGCCCAAATCATATACAGCAGATGTTTCGGCTCAATCGGGTCGAGCAGGCCTTCGTCTATCCAAGTTTGGATGTTGGCTTCGCGGGCTTTTGTCCACGCCGCTAAATTATTTTCGAGATAATTTTGAATGATCGGCGCACCATGCATCACCTCATTTGCCCAGACTTTAGAGCTGTAGGGGTGGCTGCGGGCGAGTGCCATTTTCTCATCTATATAGCGCGATAAAGCATCAACTGGATTGGCATTGTCTTCGAACGCATCGGCAGCACTGAGCCAAATTTCAAAAATATTTTCGACAATTTTTTGATATAAATCCAATTTTGTTGGGTAGTAATAGTGTAGATTTGCTTTGGGTATGCCTGCTAGTTCGGCAATCATCTTTGTGGTGGCACCGCGAAAGCCATATTCTGCAAACACTTGTTCGGCGGCTCGCAATATGGTTTTTTGGTTTTCTTGGCGTATATCGGCCTTGCTATTATTTTTTTGCGGCGTATGATTTGCACTATTTGAAGACATATATTTTGCTTAACCCCTAGATATTTATATTATAATAAAGGTTTATGGGTTTTTTTCAACTTATGGATTAACCGATGATATTTCATCTTGACCGTCTGGTCAACAATGATATAGTTGGAACAATTATAAAGTAAGCAGACATATTGTAAAACAGGGAGGTTTCGCAATGTCCGAAACAAACAATGCCATACCAAATGATTTAAGCGCATTTTGGATGCCTTTTTCTAACAATCGCCAATATAAAAAGAACCCGCGAATGTTTGTCGGTGCAAAAGACATGCATTTCACCACATCTGATGGCAAGCAAGTGCTTGATGGCACGGCAGGTCTATGGTGTGTAAATGCTGGCCATTGCCGCCCCTTGATTACCGAAGCGATACAAAAGCAAGCAGCCGAGCTTGATTACGCGCCTGCTTTTCAGCTTGGCCACCCCAAAGCGTTTGAACTTGCTAACCGCATTGTTGAGCTTTCGCCAGATGGTATGGATCATGTGTTTTACACCAATTCTGGTTCTGAATCGGTCGAAACTGCGCTTAAAATTGCGCTAGCTTACCAAAAAACCATTGGCCAAGGCAGCCGCACACGCTTAATTGGCCGTGAACGCGGTTATCACGGTGTGAATTTTGGCGGCATTAGTGTTGGCGGTATTGTGCCCAACCGAAAAATGTTTGGCACATTGTTAGCTGGTGTTGACCATATGCCGCACACTCATTTACCAGAGTTGAATAGTTTTACAAAAGGTGAGCCGCAACACGGTGCGAACCTTGCCGATGAACTTGAGCGCATTGTGGCGTTGCATGATGCGTCGACCATTGCGGCGGTGATTGTAGAACCTGTGGCTGGCTCGACTGGCGTTTTGATTCCACCTAAAGGTTATTTGCAGCGCTTGCGTGATATATGTACCAAGCACGGTATTATACTTATATTTGATGAAGTTATTACAGGTTTTGGCCGCATGGGCAGCAAATTTGCTGCTGATTATTATGGCGTGACGCCTGATATCATCACCACTGCCAAAGGCTTGACCAATGGCGTGATACCCATGGGTGCGGCGATTGTTAAAAATGAAATTCATGATGCCTTTATGACCGGCCCTGAGGAGATGATTGAATTTTTCCACGGCTATACATATTCGGGCAACCCGATGGCGGCTGCGGCTGCTTTGGCAACGCTTGAAACTTATAAGCAGGAAAGCCTGTTTGAACGGGCGGCTGAGCTGGCTCCCTATTGGCAAGATGCTTTGCATAGTTTAAAAGACGCACAATATGTGATTGATGTGCGCAATATCGGCCTGATTGGGGCGATTGAGCTGGAGCCAATTGCTGGCAAGCCGACCAAACGCGCATTTTCGGCGTTTAACAAGGCGTTTGATAAAGGGCTTTTGGTGCGCACAACAGGTGACATTATTGCTTTATCGCCACCATTGATTGTCAGCAAGGGTCAGATCGATGAGATTGTAGATAAAATACGTGAAACTTTAAGTGAAATAGATTAATAGGGAATTTGAGATAATGGATGTGATTCAAAATGGCATTAATGGCCAGCTTGTAAATTCTAAAACTGATAAGCATGTACCTGTATTTAACCCAGCAACGGGTGAACAATCGGCAAGCTTGCCGATTTCGACTGTGGCAGAAGTGAATGAAGCCGTTGAATCGGCCAAAGCGGCATTTCCTGCTTGGTCAAACTTGCCACCGTTAAAACGTGCAAGCTTTATGTTTAAGTTTAAGCAATTGTTGGATGAAAATGCCGATAACATTGCCCGCGCAATCAGCAAAGAACATGGCAAAACCCATGCGGATGCCTTGGGCGAAGTGCAACGCGGCATTGAAGTTGTAGATTATGCATGTGGCATGCCTGGCCTATTAAAAGGCGAGTTTAGCCGCAATGTAGGCCCGCAGATTGATACATTTTCTGACCGTCAAGCTTTGGGTGTTGTTGCGGGCGTGACGCCGTTTAACTTCCCTGCCATGGTGCCGATGTGGATGTTCCCAATAGCTGTGGCTTGCGGCAATACATTCATTTTAAAACCATCCGAACGTGACCCATCAGCTCCCTTGTTGATTTGGGAATTGTTTCAAAAAGCTGGTTTCCCTGCTGGCGTGTTTAACATTGTGCATGGTGATAAAAGCGCGGTTGATGCCTTGCTTGATCATGACGACGTTCAGGCCATGAGCTTTGTGGGTTCAACCCCGATTGCTGAATATATTTACACAACAGGCACAGCCAAAGGCAAACGCGTGCAAGCTTTAGGCGGCGCGAAAAACCATATGGTGATTTTGCCAGATGCCGATATGGATCAAGTGGCTGACGCACTTATGGGCGCTGGCTATGGTTCTGCAGGCGAGCGTTGCATGGCGATATCGGTTGCCGTACCAGTGGGCAAAGAAACGGCTGATAAGCTGATTGCCAAGTTAAAACCTAGAGTTGAATCGCTTAAAATTGGCCCTGCGACTGATGCAGATGCCGAAATGGGCCCAGTGATTACTAAGATGGCGCAAGAGAAAATCAACGGCTACATTGATAGCGGTGTTGAGCAAGGCGCTAAATTGGTTGTTGATGGCCGCGGATTTAAGTTGCAAGGCTATGAGAATGGGTACTATGTTGGCGGCACGCTGTTTGATAATGTCACCACTGAGATGACCATATATAAAGAAGAGATTTTTGGCCCTGTATTGCAGGTCGTTCGTGCTGATGATTATCAGCAGGCGGTCGACATGATTAATGATCATGAATATGGCAATGGCACGGCAATCTTTACCCGTGATGGTGATGCCGCACGCGATTTTGCTAACCGTATACAAGTTGGTATGGTCGGCATCAATGTGCCAATCCCTGTGCCAGTGGCTTACCATAGCTTTGGTGGTTGGAAGCGCTCATTATTTGGCGATCATTCCATTTACGGCCCAGAAGGCATACATTTTTACACCCGCCTTAAAACTGTGACCACTAGATGGCCTACAGGCATTAAAGCAGGCGCGGCGTTTGCGTTTCCAACCTAAGGGTTGGTTAAGCAGCACCTTCGTCAGTCGGGGGACTTGACGAAGGTGTCTGCAGTTTTTTCTTGGGAGGAATATATGAGTGCAGCTGGTGAAAATTTACGTATAAATGGTGATCGTCTTTGGGCGAGCATTCATGAAATGGCCGAAATAGGCCCTGGCGTAGCAGGTGGCAATAACCGCCAAACACTTACCGATGAAGACGGCGAAGGCCGCCACCTATTTAAAAAATGGTGCGAAGATGCTGGCCTGACCATGGGCGTTGACCAGATGGGCAACATGTTTATGACCCGCGCAGGCACTGACCCTGATGCGTTGCCCGTTTATGTGGGTAGTCATTTGGATACGCAACCCACAGGCGGTCGATATGATGGCATATTAGGCGTATTAGGCGGCTTAGAAATTATCCGCACTCTCAATGATTTAGACATTCAAACCAAACACCCGATAGTTGTGACCAATTGGACTAATGAAGAAGGCACACGTTTTGCGCCTGCTATGTTGGCCTCTGGCGTGTTTGCGGGTATGCACACCCAAGACTGGGCATATGAAATTGAAGATGCCGAGGGCAAAAAATTTGGCGATGAGTTAGAGCGCATTGGTTGGCGCGGCGACGAAAAAGTTGGTGCGCGTAAGATGCATGCTTTTTTTGAGTTGCACATTGAACAAGGCCCCATTTTAGAAATTGAAAATAAAGACATTGGTGTGGTGACGCACGGGCAGGGCTTGAGCTGGACTCAGCTTACCATTACGGGCAAAGACAGCCACACAGGCAGCACGCCGATGCCAATGCGCAAAAATGCAGGGCTAGGCATGGCTCGGGTTTTGGAACTGGTTGAAGAAATTGCGTTGTCACATGCACCTAACGCTGTTGGTGCAGCGGGGCATATTGACGTTTACCCCAATAGCCGCAACGTGATCCCTGGCAAAGTGGTGTTCACCGTTGATTTAAGATCGCCAGATTTGGCCACCATTGAGGATATGGAAGCCAGATTGGCCGTGGGTGCGCAGAAGATTTGCGACGATATGGGCTTGGGGCTTGAGATTGAAAAAGTAGGTGGTTTTGACCCAGTAACCTTTGACGAAAAATGCGTGACCGCGGTGCGTGATGCCGCAAACCGTTTGGGTTATTCTCACCAAGATATAATTTCGGGTGCGGGGCATGATGCTTGTTGGATTAATCGCCTGACGCCAACTGCGATGATTATGTGTCCTTGTGTTGATGGTTTGTCACATAACGAGGCTGAAAATATTAGCAAAGAATGGTCAACAGCGGGTGCGGAAGTTTTATTCCATGCTGTGGTTGAAACCGCCGAAATTGTGAAATAAGGGGAGAAAAAATGGATTTATCGATCATATTGAGTTTTGCCTTTATGGCCAGTCTATTGGTGATTTCGCCAGGTCCGAATGGTTTGTTGATTGCTAAAACGGCTATGCTGGGTGAAAATAAATATGGTTTTGCCAATGTGGCGGGCATTGGTACGGGCATGTATTTGCACGGTACAATGGTTGTGTTTGGTTTGGCGGTTCTATTGGTTAAATCCATTTTCTGGTTTACAATTGTAAAATATATTGGTGCTGCTTATTTGGTATGGGTTGGAATAAAAACCTTATATGAATTATGGCAGAATAAGGTGGTGGATAAAGAAGTTACACCGAGTCGTAAATCCATGACTTTGAAACGCGCTTACATTGACGGAACTTTGACCAATTTACTAAACCCCAAAACTTCGATGTTTTATGTGGCGGTACTGCCGCAATTATTGCCAATTGAGCACATTAACGGGCTGAATGTTTATACCTTGGTTTCGCTGCATGTTGTGCTAAATGCATTATGGTTCTGCAGCATGATATTGCTATTTGGGCGGATGAAAAAACTAGGTGGTTCTAAGCGTGTGCAACAATGGGTTAAGGGCATTACTGGCACAGTATTTATTGGTTTTGGAGCGAAGTTAGCAACATTAGAAAATTAAACATTCTTGGGAGGGAGAAAAAACATGGCGAGCAAAGTGATTAAAGGCGGCACAGTGGTGACCGCAGACCGTACTTATAAAGCTGATATACTGATTGAAGATGGTAAAATTTCTGAGATTGGTGACAATCTATCGGGCGATGAAGTGTTAGACGCAACGGGTTGTTACGTGATGCCCGGCGGCATTGACCCGCATACCCATCTTGAAATGCCGTTTATGGGCACTTATTCATCAGATGATTTTGAAAGTGGCACGCGGGCTGGACTTGCTGGCGGCACCACAATGGTGGTGGATTTTGCTTTGCCTGAGCCAGATCAACCTCTCACTGCGGCGCTTGATAGATGGCACAATAAGTCATCCCGTGCCAATTGCGATTATAGTTTTCATATGGCGATCACATGGTGGGGCGAACAAGTGTTTGACGATATGGAGACCATTGTTAAAAAACATGGCATCAATACATTTAAACATTTCATGGCTTATAAAGGCGCGTTGATGGTGGATGACGATGAAATGTATTCATCATTTCAACGTTGTGCGGCTTTGGGCGCACTGCCATTGGTGCATGCCGAAAATGGTGATGTGGTGGCGCAAATGCAAGCTAAATTATTAGATGAAGGCAATACTGGCCCTGAAGCGCATGCATTCTCCCGCCCGCCAGAAGTGGAAGGCGAGGCGACCAACCGCGCGATTATGATTGCCAATATGGCAGGCGTGCCGCTTTATGTCGTACATACATCTTGCGAGCAAAGCCATGAAGCCATACGCCGCGCGCGCCAAAATGGCATGCGGGTTTATGGTGAGCCGTTGATTCAGCATCTAACTTTGGATGATAGTGAATATGCTAACCCTGATTGGGATCATGCAGCACGAAGAGTGATGAGCCCACCATTCCGCAATAAGCAGCATCAAGATAGCCTATGGGCGGGTTTACAATCTGGCTCATTACAAGTGGTGGCGACTGACCATTGTGCATTTACGACTGAGCAAAAGCGCAATGGCGTTGGTAATTTTACGCTCATTCCTAATGGCACAGGCGGGCTTGAAGATCGCATGCCGATGTTGTGGACGCATGGCGTAGCAACTGGTCGTTTGACGATGAATGAATTTGTCGCGGTGACATCGACTAATATCGCTAAAATCTTGAACATGTATCCGCAAAAGGGTGCGATACTTGAAGGTGCAGATGCTGATATTGTGGTTTGGGATCCGAAATTATCCAAAACCATCAGCGCATCGAGCCAACAATCTAACATTGATTATAATGTGTTTGAGGGCAAACAAGTGACGGGCTTGCCGCGCTTTACTTTAACACGCGGCCATGTGGCAGTAACCGAAGGGGCGATCAGCACCCAAGAAGGCCACGGTAAATTTGTCAAACGTGAGCCGTATCAAGCGGTGAATGCGGCGTTGAGTAAATGGAAACAAGTGACCGCGCCACGTAAGGTGCAGCGCACAGGCATTCCTGCCTCAGGTGTATAAAGAAGGGTTTATTTGTGAGTGAAATAGTCATATCGGCAAAAAAACTATCTTTGGTGTTTCCAACACCTGATGGTGATGTTCATGCTCTATCGGACGTGGATTTGGAAATCAATAAAGGCGACTTTGTCTCATTTATTGGGCCTTCTGGCTGCGGTAAAACCACATTTTTGCGCACCATTGCTGATTTGGAATTGCCAACATCGGGCGAATTACAGGTCAACGGAGTGAGTGCTGCCGAGGCGCGGAAAGCCCGAGCCTATGGTTATGTATTTCAGCACGCTTCGCTCTATCCGTGGCGGACGATTGAGAGCAATATTGCATTGCCGTTGGAAATAATGGGCTTTAGCAAGGCTGAACAAAAGCAACGGGTTAAACAGGTTCTGGAATTGGTGAGCTTGGATGATTTCGCCAAGAAATACCCGTGGCAATTGTCTGGCGGTATGCAACAACGGGCATCTATTGCGCGGTCTTTAGCCTTTGATGCTGACTTATTGCTGATGGATGAGCCATTTGGTGCGCTGGATGAAATTGTGCGTGATCATTTGAATCAACAGCTGCTTGAGCTTTGGGCGCGTACCAACAAAACCATATGTTTTGTGACCCATTCGATCAATGAAGCGGTTTATTTATCGACCAAGATTGTGGTGATGAGCCCACGGCCAGGGCGGGTGATTGATGTGATCACCTCGACATTGCCTAAAGACCGACCGCTCGACATTAGAGAGAGTGATGAATTTAGAGACATTGCACACCGTGTGCGTGAAGGCTTAAGAGCAGGGCAAAGTTATGATGGGTAAGAATGGGAAATTGATACCTATTTTGACTGTTTTGGCAGTGATTATTGCCATCTGGTATGTCTGCGTCGTGTGGCTGAATGCGCCGTTTGAATATGACCAAGCCCAACGTAATGATATTGAGTTGACTTTTGGTGAAATGGTTAGCAACACCATGGCACAAAAGCGGCCTGTATTGCCTGCCGTGCATCAAGTGTTTGAAGAAATTTGGAACACCACGGTGCTTAAAAAAGTAACCTCAAAACGCTCGCTCATTTATCATGCATGGATCACTTTATCGGTGACATTGTTGGGTTTTATAATGGGCGGCATATTGGGTATTTTGCTGTCAGTCGGCATTGTGCATAATAAAGCCATGGATAAATCGGTCATGCCGTGGGTGATTACCTCGCAGACCATTCCGATTTTGGCCATTGCGCCGATGATCATTGTGGTGCTGAATGCGATCGGGTTTTCGGGGCTGATTCCCAAGGCGTTTATCGCTACTTATTTGAGTTTTTTCCCGATTGTCGTGGGCATGGTCAAAGGCTTACGCAGCCCAGACCAAGCACAGTTAGACCTGATGCGCACCTATAATGCCAGCAAAAGTCAGTTGTTTTGGAAGCTAAGATGGCCATCATCTATGCCTTATTTATTCACTTCGCTAAAGGTGGCGGTTGCCGCGGCTTTAGTCGGTGCGATTGTGGCCGAATTGCCAACGGGTGCTGTTGCAGGCCTTGGAGCGCGCATGTTGGCGGGTTCATATTATGGCCAGACCATTCAAATTTGGTCGGCTTTATTTGTCGCGGCGATTGTGGCGGCGGGCTTGGTGATCATCGTCGGCATATTGCATAATTATGTTTTAGGCCGCATGGGCCAGCTCGACGGGCAGGGCGCACGGGAGGCTGATGCATGAGTATTTTTATCTATGCGATTGTATTTTGGTTGGCCGCGTGGGCGTTGAATCAATATTTGGTGAAGCAAACATTTAATGTAGCAATGACCCGTGTGGTCGGTATATTTGTGCCTTTGTTATTTGGTGTGACTTTACTGGTTTTGTGGGAAGGCGCGACGCGCGGCTTTGAAATACCAAAAATTTTATTGCCACCACCTTCGATGATTTGGGAGCGGATTACCAATAGCTTGCCAATTTTGTGGGCTGACTTTAAACAAACCTTTTTACATGCCGTATTGATTGGGTATGTGATTGGCTGTGGCAGTGGCTTTATTGTGGCTTTGCTGATTGACCGTTCACCATTTTTAAAGCGCGGCCTGTTGCCATTGGGCAATTTTGTGGCGGCGTTGCCGATCATTGGTGTCGCGCCAATTATGGTGATGTGGTTCGGCTTTGACTGGCAGTCTAAAGCCGCTGTGGTGATTATAATGACCTTCTTCCCTATGCTAGTGAATACAGTGCAAGGGCTCGGCGCATCAGGGCATATGGAGCGCGATTTAATGCGCACATACGCCTCATCTTGGGGGCAGACATTGCTGAAATTACGCTTGCCTTGCGCCATGCCGTTTATATTTAATGCCCTTAAAATCAACTCAACATTGGCAATGATTGGCGCGATTGTCGCCGAGTTTTTTGGCACACCCACCGTGGGTATGGGCTTTAGAATATCGACCGAAGTCGGGCGGTTGAATGTCGATATGGTGTGGGCAGAAATCGCAGTTGCGGCATTAGCAGGATCGACATTTTATGGGATCATTGCCTTGATTGAAAAGAACGTGACTTTTTGGCACCCATCGCAACGTGTTTAAGAAATTAATAGTAGAAAAGTAGAAGCTAGAATAAACCGAAAAACCAAAAGAGGGAAAAAAATGAAAAAATTTACAACTATATTATTGGCCAGTGCGATGTCGCTAACTGCCATGACAGCTCTGGCTGTTGACAAAGTGACTTTGCAGCTTAAATGGGTAACCCAAGCACAATTTGCTGGTTATTATGTCGCTCAAGATAAAGGTTTTTATGAAGCTGAAGACCTAGATGTTGAAATCAAGCCAGGTGGCCCAGACATTGCACCAACTCAAGTGATTGCTGGTGGCGGTGCTGATGTGGTGCTTGACTGGATGCCATCTGCTTTGGCTGCCCGTGAAAAAGGTGTGGCATTGGTCAACATTGCACAACCATTTAAATCATCAGGCATGATGTTGACTTGCCGCAAAGACAGCGGCATCACATCGCCTGCTGACTTTAAAGGCAAAACATTGGGCGTTTGGTTCTTTGGTAATGAATATCCATTCCTAAGCTGGATGAGCAAATTAGGTTTTTCTACTGATGGTGGTGACGATGGCGTGACGGTGCTGAAGCAAGGCTTTAACGTTGACCCTATCTTGCAAAAGCAAGCCGCTTGTGTATCGACCATGACATATAATGAATATTGGCAAATCATTGACGCTGGCCTAAGTGCTGACGATTTGATTACATTTAAATATGAAGATCAAGGTGTTGCGACTTTGGAAGATGGCATGTATGTGCTTGAAGACAATCTAAAAGACGTTGCATTCTCTGACAAGATGGCTCGTTTTGTACGTGCCTCTATGAAGGGCTGGGAATATGCAGAAGCCAACCCAGATGAAGCCGCTGACATTATACTTGAAAATGATGCCTCTGGTGCACAAACCGAAGAACATCAACGCCGCATGATGCGCGAAATTAGCAAGCTAACTGCTGGCTCTAACGGTGGTACATTGGATGAAGCTGATTATCAACGTACGGTTGATGTGTTGCTCGCTGGCGGTGCTGACGTGATCACCAAACAGCCTGAAGGCGCTTGGACGCATGCCATTACCGATGCAGCTAAAATGTAAATGTAGTTTCGACACCGAAGCTGTATAGACGAACTCCTCTTTATTAATTTAAAGGGGAGTTTTTTATTGCCACTTTAACCTTAAGCCCATAGTATAATTGCACCTCAAACGCAGCATTTCTAACATGAATTATATTTATTTGGAGCTACTGAATGTCTGACAATACGGAAATGGTGTTATATTTCATTCGGGAGTTCTACCGTGCAAAAAAGTCAAACTTGGCGGACATGGTATCACGAACATTTAGATTTAAACCGCCATCTAAACCCGAGCTGACTTTTGATGAATATATGACATATATTGACAGGTTCGCGAATAGCGTCAATTTAATTGTTCATGGAATATCAAGTGATGATGACATGGTTTTTAAAGTTGATTACACCATTGAAACTCTTAGTGTGAAAGGTGGTCTAGGCATCGAAATTAAGGGGTGTGCTGTAGTTAAGTTACTCGACGAGCAGATTGATTATGTTGAAATTATTAATAACACCAGTGAGCTTGATCCAGTAAAAATCGCCAATTTTAGGGCTGAACTCAATAAAAACTAGTTTTAGACGTATAGATAACACCTAATTAGTCTTTAGTTCACTTGCGGCTATTTTAGTTCAACCCTACATTGTACTAACATGAATATTTTGGGGGTATATATATGTCAACCAATAAAGACTTAGTCGATTATTTTATCGGCGAATTCTACAGTGGCAAACTAGCAAATTTAGAATTGCTGGTGACTGAGGATTTTATGTTTAAAATGGCCGGCTTTCCCAAATTAAATTTCAAAAAATTCGTAAAAATGGCTAACGTCACTAGTAATTTTGTAAAACTGAACATTCAAGAAATTGTTTCGGCCGATGATCTAACTTTCGAAATGAAATATTTGCTTGATGTGATGATATTCAAAGGCGGCTTTGATAAGGAAATCTACGGCGACATCACCGTAGTTGTAAGAGATGGCTTGCTTGATAAAATACTAGTGACAGCCAGCAGAAAAGTCAAAAATCTCGAAAAATATATGTTGGACGATTGATATTTAAAAATAAATATCACAAACAAAAAAGCTCGGCAAAAGCACGGGAATTTTAGTGGTGCCGGTTTGGGGACTGCTATAAAACAAGGTTTATATGAAAATAGCGGGTTTGGTAGTATTCTAGTACCAAAAAGTTGCACAAAATAAAAATAGTGGTGAGATAAATATAATATTTATAACAAATGGTTATGAACTGTACAATTTGAAAAATAGTGTGGTTAGGTGACTCGAATTCCTGATTTGCTGATCGTATATTTACTACTATCTCAGTAATAATCAATGGTCACGTGGCTTTCGGGTCAGGCTGGTGCGCAGACGTAAATAGCTGCCGTCGAAAGAAAGTAACTTGACAAATTGTAGAAAAAATAACCAAGCCCAAATAAGGCTGATACGCCCACTGATGTTAGGTGGAAAAATCGACCAATTTTAAAAACACGAATTCGCCTTTGACCATTTGAACGAATTTTCGAAGTTAGTTTAAAATTGGATATCAAATCGCTAATTTTATTTTTGAGGAGTTGTTCACGCGCATCAAATAGTTCAGAAGTGGATACATCGGTTTGTATCTTGTCTCGCAATTTGTTGAGTTCAGTTTTAAAATTTGCTGCGTCTGAACTGTTTGTAACCTCTCCACCTCTGTAATGACCTTGATTATAGCCTTGACTTTGTTTGTCTTCTATTCGTTCTAGTATCGCCAATTCCATAAATGGTGCATTTAATGAGACAAAAAGATCTTTTATTTTGTCTGCAAAATGATCGGGCAGTTGCTGCTTTGTAAGTTGACTTGTTAAAAGTGATTTATTTTCATCGACTAACTGCCTTAATTGTTCCTCCGAACCAAAAGCAAAATAGAACTCCAGTTCACTTATTTGGTCTGAAGCAGTTATATTTTTGTCATCCAACATATAACTGTGTAACCAAAGACCAGACAGAAAAACCACAACAAATGAAATCATCATGAGAGCGTCTGACGGTGCGAATGATAACCCAAATATATTATAGTTTGTACTTTTATCAGCAAATAAAAGAACACCCAACAACGTTCCAGCCGCAACCAAAACTTTACCGTGTGTCTTAGCAGTCTTATGTTCTAATAGTTCCATTAATTTTCCTACAAAACACCAACAATAGGCACAAGGTGACGAGTTAACAAGAAAAACAGGTTTGACTGCCAACGAACCTGCCTTAAATTTTGTAAATTTAGAGCATACTGATCACTAATTAATTGCCTGAAAACACTAATCCTATGATTTGTACACGCATATGTAGAAAGCACTTGACCTTTATTGGCAAAATATGGCTAATTTACGCGTCTTTAAAGGGCGTTTTGTGAATTACAATTTTTTAATAAAAAGATATTTAGAAACAAGTAGTTGTGATGGTATCCGTTAGGAGAGTGATATAAAATAAGGTTTACAAGGAAATAACGGGTTTGGTAGCATTCTAGTACCAAAGCTACAGAAAAGTTACAGGAAAAGCTACACAAAAGTTACACAAAACAAAAAATGTGTTACTTTCTAATTTCAAAAAAATCAATGTAATCTAAATATACTAATTATAGCAAATGTTTATGAATTACACATTTTTGAAAAATGGTGCCGGTTAGGGGACTGTTTTATGCGCTAACAATCGAGTGATATTGCGGGTTTTAGGGTATGTAGTGCCACAAAAGTAACGCATAAAGTTACGCAAAAAGTAGCGCAATTCACCCAGTAATTAGGAATATAGTGAATTGGCTTCAAAAAGCTGATCCGATTTTTTGGTGCCAAGATCCGCTCTTCAGTTGATTTTATTCTTCGATTTATGTGGGGCAGCTTTAAATGCCCATGGTGTGTCAATTTCAAATACTCATTGACACTTATTTATTTGATTTCATTTTTGATCTCATTCGTAATAAGGGTGCAGCTGTAAATGATAAAATAAACATTATCGTTGCTGCAAGTACAATGCTCGGCCCCGCAGGGGTGTCCCATTCTAAAGAACCAAGAAGCCCACCTGCGACTGATACTGCTCCTATGCCTGCAGCTATGGCTGCCATCTGTTCAGGGCTGGTGGAAAAACGCCGAGCTGTAACTGACGGAATTATTAGCATAGCTGTAATTAATAATACGCCAACGATTTTCATTGCAATGGCGATTACAGCAGCCATTAAAAGCATAAAAATGAAATTGGCGCGTTCGGGATTCATATCTTCTGCTTCAGCCAACTCATGACTAACAGTTGAAGCAAAAAGCGGGCGCCAGATTGCAAAAAGTATTGCAAGGATGACTGCTCCACCTAGCCAAATAATGGCTATATCTGTTTTGGATACTGCTAAAATATCACCAAAAAGAAAGCCCATAAGATCCATTCGAATCCATGTCATAAATGCGAGAACAACAAGACCAAGTGCTAGAGTTGAGTGTGCTAATAGACCCAATAATGCATCTGACGATAGACTAGCGTGGCGTTTTAACATTAGTAGAGCGATTGAAATACAAGCCGATACCCCAAAAACTGCTAGTGTGATATTCACTTCAAAAAGAAATGCTAGCGCAACGCCAAGCAATGCGGCGTGAGATAGTGTGTCACCAAAATATGCTAAACGCTTCCAAACGATGAAACACCCAAATGGCCCTGCGATCAATGCAACGCCGATACCTGCGATAATGGCACGTGAGAAAAAATCATCGAGCATGTGGTAATTCCTTTGGATCAGTTTGTTCTGGTGCGGTATTTGCAACGGACAGGTTGTTTTCTGGTTGACTTTCATTAGTAGAGAGTTGCTCAGCGATAGTGACATCATGAAGGTGTATTCGTCCGTCGGGCAGGTGAGTATGGTCATGTGAATGTTCATATAAGGCGAGTGTGGATGCGGCACGTGCGCCAAAAAGTTCTTTATATTCTGCACTTGAAGCAACCGCCTTGGGCGCACCAGAACAACATATGTGCCCATTTAGACAAATTACTCGATCTGAAGCCGCCATGACAACGTGCAGATCATGGGATATTAGTAATATGCCGCACCCGAAGTCATCACGTATTTGTTTGATTAAATCATATAATGCGATCTCACCCAAATGGTCGACACCCTGCACGGGTTCATCTAAAACCAAAAGATCAGGTTTGCGTGCGATGGCCCGTGCCAATAATGTGCGCTGAAACTCACCTCCAGAAAGTGTGCGAATTTCAGCATTCTCTAAATGAGCTACACCCGTTGCAGTTAACGCTTTGTGT
Organism: Alphaproteobacteria bacterium; assembly: GCA_002400495.2. GTDB lineage: Bacteria > Pseudomonadota > Alphaproteobacteria > Rhizobiales > OSC116 > OCS116. The sequence goes on from NVQL02000024.1 coordinate 38,122, forward strand.
CTTTCTGCGGCGCTGGTTTTACCTGTTAATCGCATGAATCGGTTTACGGTTAAGGGTAATGTCCAGTCAATTGCTAACTTCTGTGGAACATATGCCACTTTTAGTTTGTTTAAGCGATTAACTGAACCTTCGTCGGGTTTTAGAATCGACAAAACTATTTTTGCTGTTGTTGACTTTCCCGAACCATTTGGGCCTATTAAAGTTACAATTTCTCCTGCATTCAAGGCAAATGATATACCGCGGACAAGCCAACGGTTGGAGCGGTATATACCACAATTATGAAGTGAAATAAGTGGTTCGGGTTTTTTTTTCATAGCGAGTAGGGTTCATATTAGATCAAAAAATTGGGTTCTTGACATTTATATCGCATGTTATAATATAACACAATAGTGTAATGTTATAACATTACATATTAATTTTTATAAGGAGGCTTTTATGCGCTTACTCAAAACACTTTTTCTTTCTTCTACTTTATTAATGGCATCGAGTGTTACATCCTTTGCAGACGTCAAAGTTGTTGCATCTATTAAACCTATTCACTCGTTAGTTGCTGGTGTTATGGAAGGGGTCGGAGAACCAGATCTAATTGTTGATGGTCAGGGGTCGCCTCATACTTTTTCCATGAAACCATCGCAGGCTCAAATGCTTCAATCGGCCAATATTGTGTTTTGGGTTGGTCATGAATTGGAGGCTTTTCTGGAAAAGCCCTTGGAAACTGTTGGTGCGAAGGCTATATCTGTGGAGCTTTTTGATGCGCCCAATTTAATTAAATTGGGTTTTCGTGAAGGCGGTACATTTGAAAAACATAGTCACGCTGGTCACGAAGAAGATGATCACGATGATCATAAAGAAGATGATCATGCCGATCATAAGGATGATGGTCACGACGATGATAAGGAACATGAAAACCATGATGATGCTCACGCAGGGATTGACGCCCATATCTGGCTTGACCCGATGAATGCAAAGGCGATGGTACATGTAATTAAAGATGCGCTTATCGCAGTCGATTCAGACAATGCAAGTAAATATAAAGCGAATGCAGAGGTGGTTTTAGGAAAACTTGATACGCTTACCAATGAAGTTATGGCCGAATTAACTCCTGTTAAGGGCAAAGGGTATATTGTTTTCCATGATGCCTATCAATATTTTGAAAAGCGGTTTGGTGTCACAGCATCGGGGTCGATAACAGTTTCGCCAGAGGTTATGCCTGGAGTGGAACGTATTACAACGATTAGGGCAAGGGTTCAAGAATTAGGTGACACATGTCTTTTTGCCGAGCCTCAATTTGAACCTAAACTTGTTGGCACCGTCATTGAGGGCACGAAAGCCAAATCGGGTGTTATTGATCCGCTAGGTTCATCGCTTGAAAATGGTTCAGACCTTTATTTTAATTTGATTAGAAATATGGCAAGCTCAATTAAAGAATGCTTATCTCGGGTAAGTTAAAATTTAAACACAATGAGTTGTTGTTAGTAGATTGGCATTAATATGTATGTCTATTAACAGCAATTCTTGAAATCGGATTCAAATTCGGAGATTGCGCAGAATTCTGTGTCTGCTAAATTATATGTTTAGTAGGTTATTCAGTCTTCCTTCAAAATATATATGCAATTGAGACAAAGTCAAATTCCAGGGAGTGATTGCTGAAATTTATAATATATAATTATATCAATAATTTAAAGTCGATAGTTGATTTATATGGGTCTCAATTAAGAGATAGTTCCAGTCTGTTTCAAAAGGGTAGGTAGTCTTATTTGCAAAATTATATCTTAATTTCCACTATTTATAATTAATTGAGCACTTGCACTGGCCTTAACATGTGATCGGTTTTCAAATCCAGAGTCATAGGCCAGAGTTGTGTTTTTTGGAACATTTTATCATTTGAATACTGATGAATATCTGAGCTTGATTCCTGAATTAATCCAACCAACAAAGTGGTTTAATGACATGATTATACCTATCTTACAATCCCATTTTATCAACGCTAACACCTATGGAAACAAATTTTTGGAAGAATTATATTTGTTCAATCCTATGGTTCATATATGATATTGCGATGTTATTTTAATTGTACTGGTTTCAACATATAGTCAGTTTCCAATTGCAAAGCGATAGCCCATAGTTGGGTTTTTTGGAATATTTTATCACCTCTAAATCGA
>NVQL02000003.1 GCA_002400495.2 Alphaproteobacteria bacterium
TAATGGAGTAAAATTCTGCTTCAATTCTGGGAGGGAAATAATGAATATATTGAAAAAATTAGCCGCCGCCACCGCATTGACTGCATTGGTTTTGGGCGCGACACCGGCATTCGCCGAAACCAAAATCGCCTTGGTGGTCAAGGCTTTGGGCAATGGCTTCTTTGATGCCGCTGCCAAAGGTGCCGAAGATGCCGCCAAAGAACTTGGCGATGTGTCTGTCATCTATACTGGCCCAACATCTGCCACTGCCGAAGGCCAAATCGAAATCATCAATGCGTTAATTGCTCAGCAAGTCAACGCCATTGCCATTTCGGCCAATGACCCCGATGCCCTAGTGCCTGTGCTGAAAAAAGCCATGAGCCGCGGCATCACAGTTATTTCGTGGGATTCAGGCGTTGCAGCCGAAGGCCGCCAAATGCATCTAAACCCATCAGATACCGATCTTATTGGTTCAACCATCTTTAAATTGGCTGCCGATTATCTACCAGATGGTGGCGAAGTGGCTATTTTGAGCGCATCTTCAACCGCTGCCAACCAAAATTCTTGGATTGACGCTGGTAAAGCTGCACTACCAACCATGTTCCCTAACATCAAGTTAGTGGCAACCGTTTATGGTGATGACGATAGCGTAAAATCAACTGATGAAGCCAAAGGCCTTATCGCTAGCTATCCAAATCTAAAAGCCATCATTGCCCCAACAACTGTGGGTGTTGTGGCTGCTGCGCAAGTGGTAACAGATATGGGCTTAATCGGCAAAATCAACGTTACCGGCTTGGCTCTACCATCTGAGTTTAAACAATTTATCGACAATGGTTCATCTAAAGCTGTGGCTTTATGGAAYCCAATCGATCTTGGTTATTCAGCSGTTTACATTGCCCAYGCYTTGGCCAATGGYACMGAAGCCAAACCAGGCGTWACATTGTCYATCGGTCATGTWGGCGARATYACATTGGATGATACAAATAGTGCAGCTATGGCCGCACCATTCACATTTGATGCTTCAAATATCGAAGAATTCTCTAAAATTTACTAAGAGYTCCTCCAATAACAACCCAGCGATTGTTGCAATTTCTGGGTTGTTAACTAAAGTTAAGCTATGCCCACACCAAAACTCACCCTAAAAAATATCTGTAAATCTTTTCCAGGCGTCAAAGCGTTAGATAACGTGAGCCTAGAGCTTTACGCAGGCCAAGTCACCGCCCTAATCGGCGAAAATGGCGCAGGTAAATCCACCTTAGTTAAAGTCCTAACCGGCATTCACCAACCCGAACAGGGTCAAATTGCCATAGATGGAAAACCCATAAAATTATCAACCGCCCATGACGCATTTGGCCACGGCATCACCGCCATCCACCAAGAAACTGTGCTGTTTGATGAGCTTTCAGTCGCCGAAAATATATATCTAGGCCACGCCCCCAAAACCAAATGGGGTATGATAAATTGGCGCGAAATGCGCAAAGCCGCCCGCATCATATTAGATGAAATGGGCGCACAACATATAGATGAAAACACTTCACTCAAAGAGCTCGGCATCGCCAACAAACATCTAGTCGCCGTCGCCCGCGCCATGTCAATAGATGCCCAAATCGTCATCATGGACGAGCCAACTGCCGCGCTCTCACACAAAGAGATTGAAGACCTTTTTACCCTCATCGAGCATCTAAAAAGCCAAGGCAAAGCCATTCTTTTCATTTCCCATAAATTCGATGAAATCTACCGCATTGCCGACCGCTTCACAGTTTACCGTGATGGCCAAATGGTCGGCTCAGGTTTATTGCCAGATACCAAACAAGCCGAGATCATCCAACTTATGGTCGGCCGTGCCGTCGATCAAATCTTCCCCGACCGAAATACCCAAATTGGCGACATTCTACTAAAAATCGAAAACCTAAATCATCCGACAGAGTTCGCCAACATCAATTTCGACTTAAAAAAAGGCGAAATTCTAGGTTTTTACGGTCTAGTCGGGGCAGGGCGTAGCGAGGTTATGCAAGCCTTATTCGGCATCACCAAAATTTCCTCAGGCAAAATCATTCTAGACGGCAAAGTCATTAATCCTAAAYCCCCCGCCGATGCCATCGAAGCCGGCATTGTCTATGTGCCAGAAGAACGCGGCACGCAAGGCGTGGTGATAGATATGCCTATTTTCCAAAATGTATCCCTCCCATCATTGCGCAAAACATCAAAAGGTTATTTCATCAAAATGGCCGAAGAATTCAAATTGGCGCGAGAATTTACCACAAGACTAGATCTGCGCGCCTCATCACTAAGCCAACCTGCTGGCACATTGTCGGGTGGTAACCAACAAAAAATCGTCATCGCCAAATGGCTAGCTACCAACCCCGATGTCAYCATCCTAGACGAGCCCACCAAAGGCATCGACATCGGCAGTAAAGCTGCTGTGCACGAATTCATGGCCGAACTGGTCGAGCAGGGCCTATCCGTCATCATGGTATCATCCGAGCTGCCCGAAATCATGGGCATGAGCGACCGCATAGTCGTTATGAATGAAGGCCACATCATCAAAATTATCGAAAATAACGACGACCTAACCCCTGAAAAAATGCTGGTCATCGCATCAGGTATGGACGAAACCCAGCAAGCAGGGGACGCCGCATGAAAAACCTCTTAAAATCACGTGAATTTTGGTTGGCCACAGGCATAATCGCCATTATTTTCGGCGTCACTTTACGCGCCCCAGGTTTCGCCAGATTCAGCAATTTGGCCGATATCTTCAACAATACCTCCATGCTCATCATCTTGGCTTTAGGCCAAATGGTCGTCATTCTAACCCGCTCAATCGACTTGTCCATGGCCGCAAACCTAGCCCTTTCAGGCATGATTGTCGCCCTCATCAACGCCGCATACCCASAATTCCCYATACCACTACTCATGCTAATTGCCTCTTTATGCGGCCTAGCCCTAGGCGCATTTAACGGCATCCTAGTCTGGAAGCTCAACATCCCCGCCATCGTCGTCACCTTAGGCACACTCACAATTTTCCGCGGCACCATTTTCCTACTCGCCGGCGGCCAATGGGTCAATGCCTCCGAGCTAAGTGATGGCTTCATTCAAATGACCCGCTACAATTTCCTCGGCATGCCATTGCTGTCATGGTTCGCCATTCTCATCGCCATGGCGTTTTTCTTATTTATGACGCGCACCCCAACCGGCCGCAATCTCTACGCTATCGGTGTCAATCCAACCGCCTCCGTCTATGCTGGCATCAATGTCGGCAAAGCCAAATTCATCTCCTTCTGCATTTCGGGCCTCATGTCCGGCTTTTGCGGTTTTCTCTGGGTCTCACGCTACGTCATCGGCTCGGTAGAGGTCGCCAACGGCTACGAACTCACCATCATCGCTGCCTGCGTCATCGGCGGTATATCCATCGCTGGCGGCGTCGGCACCGTAGTCGGCACCATATTAGGCGCATTATTCCTCGGCATCATCAATTCAGCCCTGCCAGTCATCAACATTTCCCCCTTCTGGCAAATGGCCATCTCAGGCAGCGCCATCATCCTAGCGGTCATCCTCAATGCTAGAGGCGCCCGCAGCAAAGGCCGCCTCATCTTAAAACAAAAATCCACGACCGAAAATGGAGGCGAGACATGAGCAATACCACGCCAAAACGCCACCTCCCAGATCGCCTAGACAGCCCCCTAAAAGCTGCTTTTTTCTCATGGCCAAGCCTACTATTGGCCGTCGCCGTCAGCATTTTCATCATCAACAGCTTCGCCTCACCCTATTTTCTATCCCCATGGGCATTATCCGATGCCACATTCAACTTCACCGAAAAAGCCGTCATCGCCCTTGCCATGGCACTACTCATCATATCTGGCGAAATCGACATCTCAGTCGCCGGCATCATCGCCATTAGCTCCACCATGATGGGCGTCGCCCTACAATTCGGCGCCGACACCCCAACACTGGTAGTTGTCKGTATGCTAACCGGCCTCATCTGCGGCGCGTTCAACGGCGCACTGGTCACAAAACTAGGCCTCCCCTCAATCGTCGTCACCATCGGCACCATGAGTCTATTTCGCGGCATCAGCTTCATCATTTTGGGCGACAAAGCCTATAAAGGCTACCCCGAAAGCTTCGCCTTTTTTGGCCAAGGATACGTCTATTGGGTCATCTCCTTCGAATTTGTATTATTCCTAGGCCTGGCGCTCGTCTACTATGTCCTACTGCACAAAACTAATTTTGGCCGCTACATATACGCCATCGGCAACAACCCAATCGCCGCCCAATTCTCAGGCGTCCGCGTTGCCCGTGTTAAATTTGTCCTGTTCTGCCTAACCGGCATCATGGCTGGCGTCGCCGCAGTTCTACTCACCTCACGCCTAGGCTCAACCCGCCCCTCAATTGCCCGTGGTTGGGAGCTAGAGGTTATCACCATGGTGGTGTTAGGTGGTATTAACATTTTAGGCGGCTCAGGCACCATTCAAGGCACAGTCATCGCCGCCTTCATCATGGGCTTAGTCACCTTCGGCCTCGGCCTGCTCAACGTCCCCGGCATCGTCATGTCCATCATCATCGGCGCATTACTCATCGGCGTCATCGCCCTACCAACCTTGCTCAACATGTTGCGTGAAAGGCTCAAAAAATGACCGAAATCTACGCCTTCAAAATGCAATTAAATGATGGCATGCGCGATGAATATAAACGCCGCCACGATAAAATCTGGCCAGAACTAAGCCAAATGCTCAAACAAGCTGGCGTCATAGAATATTCCATCCACCTAGACCCAGAAACCAACATCCTGTTCGCTCATATGAAACGCCGCAAAAATCACGACTTAGATGCTCTACCGCAAMCAGATCTCATGAAAAAATGGTGGGCGCACATGGCCGATATCATGCACACATTGCCAGATGATGAACCAGTCAGCACACCATTAGACAATCTATTTGAAATGAAATGAGTAAAAACGTTTAAAAATCGAACCATTCGCCTATAAATGATATAGTCCAATGAAAATTCGGTATGTCATCTATGATTGAAAAGCTAGAAATTAAACATCTGCGAACTTTAAATGCTCTATATAAATTCGGCAATATGTCTTTGGCGGCAGAATATTTAAATGTCTCGCAACAGGCCATCAGCCAACAACTTCATAAAATGCGCGATATTTTGGCGGATGAGCTTTTTGTC
>NVQL02000112.1 GCA_002400495.2 Alphaproteobacteria bacterium
ACCCAGTTGTTCGTAAACATGTTGATTTTAAAGAAACAAAAATCAAATAATTTTGATTTATATAAATGTTTTTAGGGTGTCTTTTAGACACCCTATTTTTTTGGGTTTTTTGGGTGTTTAAACCATGTAATTTTTTGCTTTTTGGAAGCAATTTTATGAACTTGGAAATTGGGATAAAAAAAGGTCGGTTAAGAATAATATCATCGAGGAGGCCACTCTAACTATTCTCAAACCGACCGACCTACGAACCCAGGAGATGCGGCGGACCTGAGCACACCGTAGGAATCTGTCCATGACAATAAATTAACATCTAGTTAACATTTGTCTCAATTTTTAGGCATTTTGTATGAAAATGAACCAAATAGCAAATAAAACATTTGTTTATGGTTAATGGGTGTGGATTACCTTGCGAAGAYATTCAATTTTTAGCAAYAATCTTGCATAAATCAACCTATCAAGGCATTTTTCWAGGATAGCATAGCCRTTTTGGGCTGTAAAYAGACAATCAAATAATTTGAAAATTGTTTTTTARTAGAGAATCACTTGAGYTTTTTTYCYAATTTWTTACGAATCGCTCTGATCTGGTTAACTGTAAGATGCCTTATAGTGCCTTAAGAGGCTACTCACGCATGATTGGGTATGGAATACGTTATGGTGGCATGTGCAACCAAATTGTCGCCTGCCTTCGTATTTGCGCCACTATATATCGCCACTTCACCAACCGCTAAGCGTTTGCCAAGTTTTAGTATTTTGGCCTCGGCAACAATATCGCAATCAGCCTCTGGTTTACGCAGAAAATTAATATTTAAATTGGTGGTGACGGCCAATGCGACGGGACCGATGGCGTTTAATATAGCGGCATACATAGCTACATCAGCAAGTGCCATCATGGTTGGGCCTGATATGGTTCCGCCGGGCCTTAAATGACTGTTATTTACGATTAGTTTTAGTTCGGCGGTGTTTTTTGCTAGGCCGGCAACTGTGCCAATATTCTCGGCTTGCGGAAAGAGAGTTTTTAAAAAAATATTCAATTCATCTACGCTAAACTTATTCATTAAAAAAACTCTCTAACTATTTGTTATATTAATTATATACAGATTCTTTTTTATAATATTTTACCAGCATATAATAGAATACCGCACGGTATTTGTTGCGGTTGGATTTGCCATAAGTATCAATGACGCTGGCTATGGCTGCATCTAACCCATCACTGTCAGACAGGCCAAGTTTTTTGATGAGAAAGTTATTCTTCACTGTGTCCAATTCGGCTTGGTCACCGCCAGACACAGTCGATGCATCGGCATTGTAAATGGATGGACCACAGCCAATGGTCACCTTGGTTAGCAAGTCCATATCGGCTTGCATGCCGCATTTATTCTTTAAGTCGTCAGCGTATTTTGCGATTAAGTCGTCTCTTTTACCCATAACTCATTCCTCCTTAAATGAAGTCCCCCAAGGTAAATTTGCAGTAAAAACAGCTCGAACGCAACTTATTTAGCGATCAGACCTTGTCTAAACTTGTTACCAGGTTGAGTTTTTCACGCATCATAAAGCGGATCGACAATATAACCGAAACAAAGGCAAGCCCAGCGGCCAAACCTAGCCATATGCCGACACCGCGCATATCGAACTCGAATGCCAACAAATAACTTATCGGCATACCAAATGCCCAATAGCCCAAAATAGCCACATACATGGGCACTTTTGTATCGCTGAGGCCGCGCAATGCTGCTGCGCTAACCACTTGCACACCATCGACCAGCTGAAAAATACCGGCAATGACCAAATAAGAAACAGCAAAGGCGATGGGGTTTATATTATTGCTTAATGTTGGGTCTAAGAATAGATGAATGAATATTTCAGGTATTAAAACAAATGCCGCACAGGTGATGATCATGGCTAAAAAAGCTAGAATTATAGATACCCAGCCAGCATAAAACACCGCTTGTTTATCATCTTGCCCATAAGCGATGCCCACCCTTACCGTGGTTGCCATGCTAAGGCCAAATGGAATCATAAAGGTAATTGAGGTGATTTGCAGTGCCACGGCGTGTGCGGCGGTTTCTTCGGCTGACAATAGACCAAATAGAAAATATGCGGCGCTGAACAATCCRACCTCGGCCATRACCGTAAAACCAATGGGAATGCCGACGCGTAATATTTCTTTAAACTTCACCCAATCTGGCCGCCARAASCGYACAAAAATCYCATAATGCTTATAGCTYTTTTTGAAGGTGATATAGATRATGACCAATRTGGTTGAGACRAATTGCACRATGCTGGTGGCAATGCCCGCCCCTTCAAGTTCGAGGCGTGGAAAACCCCAATTGCCAAACATCARCGCATAATTGCCGATTAGATTTAAGAAAAARCCCARTATGGTGATGAGCAATATAATCTTGGTATCRTTATGCCCGGCTARGAATGAGCGRAATGCYACCATGATCAATATRGGAAATAATGACCARCTGGCATATTTTAAATATCCGCCRGCCARTGATATRGCTTTRGGCTCTTGGCCCAGCATGCCAAATATRCTTTGYGAYTGCAGTAAGAAAACCAGCAATATAGWGCTYAATAGYAAAGCCACCCATATGCCTTGGCGTAAGGAGCGGCGTACGGCAGTTAAATCTTTYGCRCCAATRGCYTGCGCCACMARTGGYGATACCGCMCCCACTATRCCCATGCCCAAWACCAAAAATGTAAAGTAGAATGATGAAGCCGTACCGCCGGCTGCYAGATARTTAGGGCCTAACCAGCCCATCATCACCACATCGGTGGCRCCGAGTGAYGTGTGTAATAATTGGGTTAAAATAAGCGGCCAAGCCAAYTTATAGGTGGYGGYCAATTCATCTAACCATAANNNNTTGTYTATNNGTNTNTGCGCTCATTTTAGCCTCRRAAAGTTGGGGGGCGGCTTTAAAAWAGAACATAAGGAAAAGTTTATACTTGTCAATTCAATTGSTTTGATGGATAGTCAGCTCAAGTGAATTGATTGAGTTTTYRAGAGTGAAATAATGGCAACATTACCCCAAAATGATAACGGCTGCGGCTGGCTTAATATATTGAACAAGCGTGTACATCGCGCCTCATTGTCAAAAGACATTAACGCCAAATGGTTGATTGTCGGAGCTGGCTATTCTGGYTTGGCTGCTGCRCTTACYTTGGCMGAAAATYTACCMAATGATGAGATTGTRYTGATTGAYGCCAATGCCGCSGGTGAAGGCGCGAGTGCRCGYAATTCGGGYTATTTGGTCGATACGACGTTAAATGACGGCCATCTCTCCGACACTGGGCTTAARTCATACCAACAAAAATACGAACTCAATAAAAAAGCCGCTGACAATCTCAAACAAATGGTYGATAAATATAACATCATTTGCGATTGGAATGARTGYGGTAAATTTTACGCCAGYTCTACRTTCRACAATGARTTAAAGTTRAATAAYTTTATAGAGTTATTGGATAAACTTAATTTARAGAATCAATTYTTTAATCAGCAAGATCTGGCCGCACAATTGGGCACAGGYTTTTAYAAAATGGCRGTYAAAACCTTTGGTGGYGCTATGTTGCAACCAGCYGCCCTCGCCCGTGGTTTGATAGATGCCTTGCCGCASAATGTCAGCCTGTATGAGCATACKCCYGTGGTTAAAATTAAACATGGCGACAAGCATAYTGTGAGTTGCGCSYATGGCGAGATTACAGCCGATAATTTAATCATYGCGGTGAATGGTTTTATGCCGAGCTTGAAGATWAAGARTGACCGGGYTTTTCCATTATTGTTAACYGCYAGCTTAACSCGACCGCTTACGGATGATGAACAAAAACATATGAATGAAGCKCAAGAATGGGGTGTTYTGTCGGCGAATCATATGGGGGCGACGTTGCGCTACACATCTGACAAGCGGYTGATGATTCGCAATACCGTTGAAGTGTCGTCATCRCTGCGGYTGAATGATCATGACCTTAMAAAGCGCAAAGCCATACATTTRGCGGGCTTGAAGGTGCGTTTTCCATTTTTGGCRGATGAYGTTATCGCGCATAGYTGGTCRGGAATCACCTGYATCAGCGCCAATAATGCCAATGTTTTTGATGAAATATATAAGAATTGCTGGGCGATTGGTTGCTATAATGGTGGTGGGGTTGGGCTTGCCAACCTGTTTGGGCAAGAAATCGCCTATCAAGCGCTTAACAAAAGTAGCGATGTGAAAAAACTAATTGATGCACGCCCCAAACCAAACTGGCTACCGCCTCAGCCGGTTTTAAACTGGGGTGTTCGGTTGAAATTGGMCAAAGACAAATTTAAGGCCACAGAGGAAGTTTAACCACAAAAACACATGTTTATCCTTTAGTTACCATAAATAAACCATATCTTAAACCTCGTGCCGTAGAAATGAGGAATATACTTTAATATATTCCTTAAACGGCGCCTAATGATTCGAAGAGTGTTAAAAAGAAAACTATTACCGGCGGTTATGTTATCCGTGGTCATTGCGATTCTGGCATTCACCGCCAATATAACGGGCTGGAATCAAACCGCCAACATACACAAATTCAACCAGTTCGAAACSCCTGCTTCRCARAAYYTAGTGMTTATTGAAATTGAYGAAGAGAGTRTTTCSCATTTTAACACATGGCCTTGGCCGCGCAGTCGTTTTGCTGAATTTCTMTAYAARTTGGAGCTTRYATCACCRGAATTGGTGGTTTTTGATGTCGATTTTAGYGCGGTATCAAACCAAGCCGACGATGTTAMATTTGGCAATGCAATCAAKAATGTCTCCTTCCCGGTTATATTGCCGACAAAAACCCGCGCTTCAAAACAAATGYTCGCGCGTAACGAAGTMTTGCCGATTGAGCCGTTGGCRAAATATTCGCTGCTTGGTAGTGTTGATATTAAGATGGAAAAATCGGGTCTGGTGCATGAATATCCGACCTTTTCTGAAAGTGGACGTCCGACCATGGGCGCGCTGTTGGCCAATCGAATCAACACACCTGAAGAGCCGGTTCATATCGATTTTTCAATCGACCCACTTAGCATTCCTTACATATCTTTTAAAGACATTATGACGGGT
>NVQL02000041.1 GCA_002400495.2 Alphaproteobacteria bacterium
GCCAACATCCGATATTGCGGAAAATGCAAATGCGGGTCAATAAACCCCGCCATAATATATTTGCGCCCATAATCAACAACAGATAATTCAGCATATTGCTCAGGCACATCAGCACGTTCGCCCACCCAATCAATCCGCCCACCATCACCAATAACCACTGCACCACTCTCATGCTCAGTCACTGCTTTCGCCCCCAAAACCTTCGGGTCACCATTAAACGCAATCACATGTCCATAAATCAATTTCATTGAACCTGGTCCTCAATCCGAAACATAAATATCCGCTTTATATTCTCCAGCGCCATGGCAAATTCCACCTCAGCAACATTCTCAATCCGCACCTCAAAACTCCTCAATATCATATGTTTTGTCGCCCCCTTCACCGCAAAAATAAACGGAAACTTAAACTTAGCCTTATACCGCCCATTCAATTCAGTAAACCGCGCCATTTCATCCGCGCTCAAAGCATCCAACCCCGCCCCAGCCTGCTCAGACGCACTATCCGCAGTCAATTTCGCCTTCCCAGCCAAATCAGGATGCGCATTAATCAACGCCAATTGCGCCTCATACTCCGCCCCCGCAAGCACACTAGCAAAAGCAGTAACCATGTCATCCCGCTCAGCAAATGGCCGCATTTCAGCCGCTCCTTCCGCCACCCAAGGCGAATGCTCCGCCACATCACCAAACGCCGCCACAAATTCGGCAACACTCAACCCATTCACCGCATCCAAAGTCAAACTCATATTTTTTCGCCCTATTCCTGCGCCAAAAGCCAAGCACCAAGTTGCACCCGTTCTTCGTCACTCATTTCAGTCTCATTGCCCAACGGCATCGTGTCCGCATCAACCACATTGCTCATAATCAAGTCTCTAAATTTAGCAATAGACGCCGCACTATTCAGCACCACATTCTTCGGCGGCACATCAAAATTCTCATGCGTCGGCGTAATCGCATGGCAAGATGCACAATGCGTATTAATCATAACCATCAACTGCTTATCACTCATCACATCCACATCCCCACTCACAACTTTCATAACGGGGCTAGTCATATACATAGCCACCGCCAACGCCACAAATATCACAGGAAACGTCCAAGCATACCCTTTAAACGGCGCATGAATCTCATGCCTAATAATCATATGGCGTAACGCCCCACCGCCCACAATCACCAACCCCACAAGCAACCAAGCCTGCGGGTGGTTAGTCAACATCGGGTAATGCCCGCTAACCATCATCACCAAAACAGGCAATGTCAAATAAGTATTATGTATCGAGCGCTGCTTACCAATTTTCCCATATCGAGCATCAGGTTTATCCCCCTTCAACAAAGAGGCCACAATTTTCTTCTGATTAGGAATAATAATGCTAAACACATTCGCCGCCATAATCGTCCCAATAAACGCCCCAACATGAATAAGCGACGCCCGTGCAGAAAACACATGCGTATAAAAGTAAGATGCCCCTAAAATCAAAAAGAACGTAATCAACATCAATAACGGCGTATTATTCCCAATGTCAGATTTGCACAAAGCATCATAAATAAACCACCCCGCCGTCAAACTCAAAACCGAGTAAACAATCGCCGTCTGCGGCGCAATATCAAGCACATTGGCATCCACCATCCAAATGTCAGCATGCCAATAAAATTGCACAATCATCAGCGCAATGCCGCTTGCCCATGTCAAATAAGCTTCCCACTTATACCAAATCAAATCCTTCGGTAATTCAGCAGGCGCAACCATATATTTCTCAGTGTGGTAAAACCCACCCCCATGCACTTCCCACACAGTGCCCAGCACGCCATCCTTCATTTTCTTACGTTTTTTAAGCGAAAAGTCGAGCGCCACAAAATAAAACGAAGCTCCAATCCAACCAATACCCACAATCAAATGAAACCATCTAATTAAAAGGTTAAGCCAATCCATAATGTAAGGCGACATGCATTTCTCCCGTAAACAAACACTTCATACTAATTCTAATTTAACCTGAGTATATCAAAAAAATATTGCTTTATTATCAAAAAAATATTGATAATGTAGCTTATGGCAAAATTAGAAGATATGAAATTATTCATGCGTATAGTAGAAAAGCAGAGTTTCTCCGCAGGAGGCCGCGAAATGCGTCTTTCCCCCGCCGTAGTTTCGAGCCGCATGGCACGCTTCGAAAAACAACTCAACACAAGGCTTTTCATCCGCACCACCCGCCAAGTCCGCGTCACCCCCGCAGGTAGGCGTTATTACGATGATTGTCAAGAAATCCTGCACAAAGTCGCCACCGCCGAATCCCGCCTAGAAGATGAGGACAACGAAGTCACAGGCATGATCCGCCTATCCGCCTCAACCTCCTTCGGCCGCACCTACCTAAAAAATTTCATCGCCGAATATTCCCAAACTCACCCCAATATCGCCATACACCTACAAATCACCGATCAATTGGTCGATCTAGTGGCAGAGGATATAGACCTAGCCTTCCGCATCGCCCCGCTGCAAGATAGCAGCTTTAAAACCCGCATTTTCCACCCCGTCAAACGCTATATTTGCGCCACCCCAGATTATTTCAAACAACACGGCACCCCAAAAACCCCGCGCGATCTAGAGCATCACAATTGCCTACTCATGCGTTTTCCAGGCTCGCGCCTGTTCAAATGGCCTTTTCAAAATAAGGAGGGCGATTACGGAATTGCCGTCTCAGGCAACCTAGAATCCAACCGCGGCGATATACTATTAGATTGGGCACTAGAGGGCAGGGGCTTAGTCCTAAAAACCCACAACGAAATAAAACATCTAGTCAAAGCAGGTAAATTGCAAACAGTATTAGGAAACGAGCTACAACAAAATTCCTACCTGCACGCCATCTATCCCTACAACACCCATCTACCCGCAAGAGTGCGCCTATTCCTAGACACAATCGCCAAACAACTCACCGAAAATCAAAATTGGCTATGAGTTAAATTCCGCCACATAATCATCAATCTGCGCCAAATACCCATCAATCTCATCCTGCTCCAAAAACGACCCAATAAACCCATTGCGCGCCAATTGAATCAAATCATCAATAGATAGGCCTAACGCCTTGGCAGTAGATAGATAATTGTCATTCATATAGCCACCAAAATAAGACGGATCATCAGAATTTATCGTCGCAATTAAGCCCGCATCCAACATCTTTTTCATCGGATGATCACTCATATCATCCACCACACAAAGCTTCAAATTAGACAACGGACAAATCGTCAAAGCAATTTTTTCCTCAGCAATCCGCGCCACCAATTTCGGGTCGTCCATACACCGATTGCCATGGTCAATACGGTCAACACGCAGCAGATCTAATGCCTCATAAATATATTCAACAGGCCCTTCTTCGCCAGCATGCGCCACCAATTTATAACCCTGCTCTTTAGCCAAACCAAACACCCGCTCAAATTTAGATGGCGGATGCCCAAGCTCAGATGAATCTAAACCCACACCCATAATCATATGCTTAAACGGCGCAGCATCTTCAAGCGTCGCAACCGCGCTGGCCTCATCCAAATGCCGCAAAAAGCACATAATCAGCTTAGATGTAACACCCAATTCACCACCAACTTCACGCAAAGCATTGTGAATCCCCGTCACCGCAGTCTTAAACTCCACCCCGCGTTCAGTATGCCCTTGCGGGTCAAAAAACACCTCAACATGTTTGGTGTTTTCACTGGCAACTTTGCGCAAATAATTGGCCGTCAGGTCATAAAAATCTTGCTCAGTCTGCAAAACATTCATCCCCGTATAATAAATGTCCAAAAAATCCTGAAGCTGGCTAAATTCATAAGCTTTTTTCACTTCGTCAATGCTCTTAAAAGGAATGTCAATTTTGTTACGCCCAGCAAATTCAAACATTTGCTCTGGCTCTAAACTACCTTCTAAATGTAAATGCAGCTCAGCTTTAGGCAACCCAATAATAAATTTTTCTATATTTGCGCTCATCTTCATTCCTTTTCATATTTGATTCGTGAGCATACGGGCATTCCAAAAACCTTGCAACTCACAAATTGCTCAACACTGATGCCTTTTCGAGATTGCTACAGCCAATTATTAATGCTATTCATAACAACTAAATAACTTAGTCTTTTAAGCAATTAAACAGACTATTTAACTTAATCGGGGAGGGTAAAGTTACGTGAGTTCCTCAGATAACGATGTCTATCTATTAGAAGCCAAAAACATCACCAAAAAATTCGGTGAATTTACCGCCAATGATAATGTCTCCATCGGCCTCGTCGCAGGCGAAATCCACGCCTTATTAGGCGAAAACGGTGCAGGCAAATCCACCCTAGTTAAAATGATGTATGGCTCACTGCAACCCACCTCAGGCGAATTATTCTGGAATGGCAAAAAAGTAAACATTAAAAACCCCGCCATGGCACGCGATTTAGGCGTCGGCATGGTCTTCCAACATTTTTCCTTGTTCGAATCCCTAAACGTAGTCGAAAACATCAGCCTCGCCATCCCCGAAGAAAAAAACCTAGCCACCCTAGCCAAAAAAATCGCCAAAGTCTCATCAGAGTATGGCCTCCCTCTAGAACCATATGCAGTAGTGGCAGACCTATCAGTAGGCGAACGCCAACGCATAGAAATCGTCCGCTGCCTGCTCCAAGAACCAAAACTCCTCATCATGGACGAACCAACCGCCGTCCTAACCCCGCAAGAAGCCGACCAACTATTCGTCACATTACGCAAATTATCCTCCGAAGGCGTGGCCATCCTCTACATCTCACACAGATTAGAAGAAGTCCGCCAACTCTGCCACGATGCCACAATCTTGCGTCACGGCGAGGTGGTCGATAATGTCGATCCCGCCAAAGAAACCGCCCAAAGCCTAGCCCAACTCATGGTCGGCAGCGCCGTCCACCAAATCGAGGTGAGAGAAAACAAAAACCTAGGCGAAGTTCTGCTCAAAACCCAAAACCTAAACATAAAAGGTCTTGGTACTCAATAAATTTAAATGACAGTTTCTGGAAGCATCCAGCCCATCCATTTGACTCAAAAACTGAAACGGTTTGTTT
>NVQL02000074.1 GCA_002400495.2 Alphaproteobacteria bacterium
GGCGCTTCAAGCTAGAAAAATTAAAAGGAAAAAGTATGAAAATTGTTATATTTGGCGCAACAGGTGCCACGGGTAGTCAAGTTGTGACACAGGCGCTTTCTGCCGGTCATGAGGTCATCGCAATCGCACGACATCCCGAGCATGTAACACCTCGTCCGAACTTGATCGTCCGAGCTGGTGATGTGCTTGATGCTGCAAGCTTACACGATAGCTGCCGTGGCGCCGATGCAGTTATTTCTTGCATTGGTCCTCGCAAAAGCGCCGGTACTAGTAGAATCATGAACAACCTCCGCCCCAGCACGACCATGTCAATTGGCACTGCCAACATGGTTGCCGCTGCTGAGGCTGCTGGCGTAGGTCGTTTCATCTTTCAGAGCGGCATCGGACTTAGCGATGGTAGAGAAATGTCTTACTTCGATCGGTGGATTCTTCGCTTGCTATGGCGCCCTATATTCGGCGGAGCAATCCGAGACAAAGCTGAAGGTGAGCGCATTCTTCACGCCAGCCAGCTTGAATGGGTGATCGTGCGGCCAGTTGGCCTGAAAGACGCAGATGCCGCAACCAATTACGTTGCTGGCCCTAACAAGCGTGTAGCTTTGTTCTCCGCACTTTCCTATACGGACTGTGCCGCCAGCTTGCTGCGTTCTGTTAGCGAGTCTTCATGGACACGCCAGGTCGTTAATGTTGGGCCCTGACACTGGCCGCCTGCCCCTGAAGTTTTACCCCATCAGGCTGAAGGCTATAGTGGCAAGATCATCAGACAACCAAGCTCGGTGATTGTGTAATCATTGATGAACTGGGTTAGGGGCATTCAATGATTCTTCATTGGTGTTCTTAACTTTAGAAAGCGGGGTTTTTCCGCATTTTTTGATAGTATTTTCACCGATTTTCACATTTATTTTCCTGCTATTCTCCATGGTTATCTAATTGAAGCGATAAACATGGAGAGTCTATGACAAGCGCTATTTACAAAAAAAGCTATTTGAACTTTTTGGGTCGCCATCCTTATATTGTGCCGCCAAAGGATATGGACACAATAAGCGTGTGATGCCAGCAAGTCCTTTAGCATCGGGGTTTTCTGGATTTGATTTAGCTTTTAGTGAAGCTGGTTCAACACCTTTTTCGACCCAAGCGACTAAAGCGGAGAATGCTTCAAAACGATCGGTCGAGGCACCACCACCACCATGTGGCATACCCGGAATTTGATAATATTTTACAAATGATTTTGCGTTACCATTGCTATTTTCATCAAGTTTTTCATACCAATTTGTTGTGTCGTTGATTGAAAAGACTGGGTCGCTAATGCCATGAGCAATGATCATCTTACCACCTTTTTCACGAAACTCTGAAAGTTTAGGATTGTCAGATCCTGGTGGTGTCATAACATCCATTGGAGACTCAGAATATATTTCTGATGTTGCAAAAATCTTCGGCGCATCCACGTCAAAATTAAAATCAAGCAGGTATTTTTCCAGATCGTCTGGCGATCCACCAACTTCTACTGGCGGTGTCGTAAATATCTGTGCCAAAGAGGCTGAACCCATGGTTGCAATCAACGGCATATTGTCAAATGGAGGGATGCTACTTTCAAGTTTCCAAGTTCTCCATCCATCAGTTCCAATTCCGCTATCCCATGCCCAGTCACTATAAAGTTGTTCACCTGCACTATTTGTTGGCCCGTCGTGTAAAGCTTTCAAAACAGCTACTTTTGCTTCACTAAGACAAGCAGAGTTTTGACCGGCTTCACAGATCATTGAATCTGGCTTAAAAGCAGTTTGACATAAGTTAGAATTGGAAATAATTCCATCTCCTATACCATCCAAGGCATCACAAGCTGATACAATTTGTTCGGAAACAAATTTCAATTCATCTCTTGTAAAAGAAGTTCGAATGTCACCAGTTAAGGTTTTTAAATGTTGCACATCCCATGCATGTTGTATGGCGGCTTTCGGCAGGTTAAAACCTGGATATCCCACCAATAAGCCGTCAAAATCTTTTGGCATTCTGGATGCAGCAATCATCGCATGCCGCCCACCATTAGAGCCACCAACACCGTAGGTATACTCTATTTTTTTATCATAATATTTTTCAATTATTTGTTCGGCAATTGGATTTAATTTGGCCACTGTTGTATAGCCGTAATTCTTGCGAGCATTTAAATCAAAACCAAAACGTGCACCACCGGCAAGGCCAGCGTCTCTGCGCGCGCTGCCATCATGCCCTGCATTGCTTGAAATAACAGCATAACCACGTGAAAGTGCATTGCCACCAAACATTAAAGTCCCCAATGCCGTACCAACCGATCCATCATTGCCACCATTAAATTGATGAACAAAGCTTCCATTCCAACTATCTGGCAAACGTAGTTCAAAATCGATTGAGTAAGCCTGTCCGTCCGTACCAGTATAATTATCAATTGAACCATGAATTATACAGTGATCTAATGGCGAATCTTCTCCCTTAGGGGTCACAGCGGTTCCCGTTATCTCTACATTGATTTGGCCCAACGAACCAACCGATAAATTTGCGCAATTTAAGTTTTCTGCAAATGCATTGGTTGCAGAAAAAGCAAGAATTGTACAAGTTGACAATGCAATTAATGTTTTATTTTTCATTTTTTTCCCTCTTTTTTGCCTATTCAATTAGGCGTTGAATCTATTTTCAATCTCCCAATAAAAATAGAAAAATTCTATTTCCGTTCCATAATTTTATGCAAAATATTTACAAAGTTGGCATATTCGCCTTCAGTCAACATAGAAAAGACCTGTTTTTCTGCTTGTAAAACTCTGGGTCTATATTCCTTTACAATTTGAATTCCCTTTTTTGTCAGAACCAGTTCGATAGACCTTCGATTATCCTCAGGCACGATGCGTTCTAACAGACCTTTGCTTTCAAAAGATCGAATTAAAGTTGTCATGTTTGAGCGTTTTATTTCCAGAGATTTTGCGAGTACTCCTTGATTAACCCCAGGGTTGTCGTTAATCGTGCAAAGAATGGTGAAACGACCGACATTTAATTCTTCGCCCTTAAAAATATCATGAAATGATTTTGAGACCTTCAATTGTGTCAATTGCATCATCAGCCCAGCGACATTTTCAAACTCCTTAAAGTCCACTTTCTCTTTTGGTTGTGATGGAAAAACGCTCTTTTTAATCATTAGATCTTGAGACATTAATCGTTTCCTTCATTAAAGCATTCTCAGACTATATTTATTCTGAATTGGCGGGCAGCAGGCATATTATTGCCAAAGCCAAGACCTCTGACTTTTGAAACAATGTTAAAATTGTGTCGATTTCTAATGACGAGATCAATAACACAATATTCATCCACTATTAGATAGTACAAATGTGGACAATCTAATAGTGAGTGAATATTTGAGCTGTGTCAATTCGCTTTTCAAAAAAGGTAAAATTCTATTTATTTGGATTGTTGAAATATTTTTTTATTTACTGGTAAAATTTTGTTCTATCGAACCAAGATATTTCGATATTAATTCTTCCGACACCTCGGAACCATCAACCAGTCCTAATAATATGCCTTTTCCGCCAGAGGCCGTTCTGGCGGCATAAATTTCTTGATCCGATTTGGTTGTGCGCTGCGATGGACGCAAAGCCCACTCCAATAAATATTCATATAATTTTTTACGAATGTATGCAAATTGTGGATTTTGGCCTAAATCCACCAATTCATTTGGATCATTTGTCAAATCAAACAACATAGGACGATAACCACCAAGCGAATGCATAAATTTCCAGCGCTTGGTTACAACCATAAATAAACGGGCATCTTTTGGTGCTAGATTCAAATTTTGGGCGACATTTGTCGCCGAATAATCATATTCACTAATCGCATATTCACGCCAACCATCAGGTTTTTCACCATGCAAGAATGGCAATAATGATTTTCCTTCGATGATATGATCTGGGTATTGCCCACCTGCATACGTTACAAATGTTGCAGACAGATCAATCGCTTCTACCAATGCGTCGCATGTGGTTCCGCGTGTTGAATCTGAAAGTTCGCTCGGGTCGTAAATAATCATTGGAACTTTAACTGATTGCTCATGGAACAGGTCTTTTTCGCCTTTCCAATGATCACCCAAATAATCACCATGGTCAGAAGTTAGTACGATCATAGTATTGTTAAGCTGATCGCTATCTTCTAGATAATCTAAAAGCCTACCCAATTGGTCATCACATTGTTTTATAAGCCCCATATAGGCGGGTATAACTGTTTCGCGCACCTTCTCATCGTGAAATGAAGTGCTAATTATACTTTGGGTGAATTCTTTAAAAACTGGATGTTGATCTATCAATTCCTCATCAGAACGGATGACGCGAACAACATCTTCTTTACCATACATATTGTGGTATGGCGCAGGCACAATATATGGCCAATGAGGTTTTATATAAGACACGTGTGCCAACCAAGGCTGACCCGTTTTATGTTGCTCCATAAAACCAATCGTCTTGTCGGTCAGCCAAGGGGTTTCACTGTCTTTTTCTAAAATATTTGCAGGCATACCAGCATTTTGCATCAAAAACCCTGATGCGATGTCCCCGTCGTCCGATATACCTGCATTGGCATGGTCGTGCCACCCATTCTCGCTCGTATAACCTTTTGATTTTAAATATTCATTATACGGCGACCTTTTTTCATCATAAAACCCATCTGGCCCTTGCGCCCACAGGCCATCATCTCTAACCCAAACGTCAAAACCACATTCGCTCACCCGCGCGCCAATGATTGAATCTGCAGCAAGCCCTAGCCGCTCCATACCCTTTTTATCGACTTTCATATGAGTTTTGCCAATGAGCCATGCATCCATGCCGACATCACGCAAATGGTCGCCTAACGTCATCTCACCAACCTTGAGCGGAAAACCATTCCAATGCGCGCCATGACTTTGCGCATAACGGCCCGTATAATAGGACATGCGCGAAGAGCCACAAACAGGGCTTTGCACATAAGCACGCGTAAATCTCACCCCCATTGCGGCCACTCGGTCAAAATTTGGTGTATGTAAATGGGGGTGGCCTGCACAGCTTAAATAATCAAATCTCAATTGATCATACATTATAAAAAGAATGTTCTTTTTTTGTGTAGCCATTTCCAGCCCTATATTATTATATTTAAGTTGGGGGTGCAAACACCCCCAACCGGTATCAATTGCCCATTCCTTCAGGAATGTTCAAACCAATTTCTCGATAATATTTCAAAGCACCAGGATGCAATTTCATAGTTGCAGCGCTCAACGCATTTTCAATAGTGACTTTGCGCATATAAGGCGCCGTTGCATAAGTTGACTTCAAATTATCCCAAAATGCTTTTGTCACAGCATAGATTGCTGCTTCGGACAAATCAGCCCGCGCAACAACACCAACGATTGAACCAACGGTGTAAACATCTTCTTCATTGGTAACACCATCGCCATAATCTTCAGGGCGGATGACCTCTAAAACGCGACCAGGTTTATTGGCAGGCGCCAGCATTTCTTTGGTGGCATTTTCAACTTCTTGCTTTGAAAAACCCAATATTTTCACATCATTTGTAGCCGCGAGCTGCTCTACCTGCGGGAATGGCGGTATGCCGCCTGTTACAAATACATCAAATTGGCGATCTTGAAAGCCTTGCAATGCAGATGACCAACTGGCTTTAACGCTCGTATAATCTTCACCAGGTAGATAGCCCGTTGTCGCTTCGATCCATTGCTTTGATACATTCCAAGCACCACCTCCGGGAGGGCCTAAAAATACTTTTTTACCCTTGATATCTTTTAAGCTATTGATACCGCTATCGTCATATACAACCGTATGATATGCGCCATAAGGGAACCAATATAGAAGCTCTAGATTTTTTGCCAATTCGGGTGCATTGGGCAATTTGGAATACATTGCCGTGCCTTTTTGCATAAAATTAATAATGACCGGCGAGCCCATAACAATATCCAATTTACCTTGCGCAGCCTCAACCATATGTTTGGTTGCAACACCCGTTGCATCGACTGAAATCTGGTATTCATCTTGTGCTGCATTGACCATCGAGGCCATTGTAGTCATTACCAGATAGGCCGAAGACCCCGGCGCGATGGTTGCCATTTTTAATTTTTCGGCATAGGCGGCGCCCGTTAAGGCAGTTGCCATTAACCCCATAACTAATATTTTATTTAACACTTTCATTTTTCTCTCCTCCTTTAGTTTTTTTCAATTGTTGTTTATTTTGTTGAGCGTGCAGATACACCAATATGATGGCAAGTAGACCACCAATTATAGTTGACCAAATCTCAGGAATGAGAATGGCGATGGCGAGACTTACCCTTAAAACGCTTTCCCAAATGGGAAGCTTCATATGTTCAAACCTCGCAACTCCAGTGCCAATCATCCAAGTGGCTAATAAGAAACAAACGGATGCCCAAACAAGGCCATAAATTGTATACCCATCAATGATGAGAATATCTGGATAATAGATAAACATGAACGGAATGATGAAACCTGCAAAGGCTAAGCGTATAGCTTCAAACCCTGTTTCCATGGGTTTTGAACCTGCAATTGGCGCTGCAGCAAATGCCGCCAACGCAACGGGCGGGGTGATAACTGATAAAACGCCAAAATATAGCATAAACATGTGAGCCGATATTTTGGCAATGCCTAAATTTTCGAGCACGGGTCCCATAACCAATGCAAGAATTAAATAGGCCGTAACCGAAGGCACACCCATGCCCATAATTAAGCAACCAAGCATAACCATAATAAGTGCCAG
Source organism: Alphaproteobacteria bacterium (assembly GCA_002400495.2). Lineage (GTDB taxonomy): Bacteria > Pseudomonadota > Alphaproteobacteria > Rhizobiales > OSC116 > OCS116. Next base: position 6,760 of record NVQL02000074.1, read on the forward strand.
AAACAAATTATCGCCAGACAAGGTGCGGATGATATCGGCAAAAACCAGACCAATGCCAGTCATATTTACAATGCCAATTACCACGCCAACTGTGGTCACAATAATTAACAGAGTGGCCGCCGTTTTGCCTGAAACGATTATGGCCTCAAGCCATTTTGTCGGAGATCTAAATTTGGGAAATAAAGCTAAGCATGTCACGATTGCAACGATAAGCGCGTAAAAGCCGGCATTCTGTGCGGTTCTGCCTGCCAACAAAACCCCTATAATCGTACCTAATGGCAACCAAAATGCAAGGCTCTGCAACCAATCTTTACGTGTGATGATCTCTCGTTTCTCAATTGGTGTGGGGCCAATGCCTTCTTTACGACATTCAACCAACACCACTAAAAATAGGCTTAAATAATAAAAAATAGCGGGTATTATTGCCGCAACGACGATGCTTAAATAGCTGATGCCAGTTACATCTGCCATTATAAATGCAACCACTCCCATGACAGGTGGCATTATTTGACCACCCGTCGATGCCGTTGCCTCGACCGCGGCTGCAAACTTCGCCTTAAACCCGGCGCGCTTGATGATGGGAATGGTAAATACGCCTGTTGAAACAACATTGGCTATGGCCGCCCCAGACATCATGCCAAATATTGCTGACCCAACGATTGAAGCATGCGCAGGCCCGCCAGAAATACGCCCCGTCGCAGCAAAGGCCATTTTCAACAGCACACCGCCTGCCCCCGAAGTTTGCAACACACCGCCAAATACAATAAAAATTAATATGGTGGTTGAGACAACTTGCAACGGCCTTCCAAAAACACCATCAGTGGTGAACCATTGTCGGTCTGCAAGGCTTTCCCAATTCAAATCTCCTCCGCCATATTCATCTGGAAGCAAAGCATAAAATATGGTTGCAGCAAAAACCAAAAGCATGGGTATGCCAAAAAAACGGTAAGTTAGGTAACCCAACATAGCAATACCCAACCAGCCAAATATAAAATCTGGCCTTTCGATGAATATAAAATAACTTTCTTGCTCCAACATTATGGTTGCCCAACGCCATATGAGAGCTATAAATATTACCGCCAATATGATGTGCAGATTATCAAATGAAATAATTTTATTTGAGCCTACATCTCTAGGTTCAGCCAAGGTTAAGTACCCTATCAAGCCGCCCAGCGTGACCATCGTTGCATAAACAATTGTTGTGTCAAATATGCCGAAGCCTGCAACAAATACACTGAATAATGTCAGCAAACCTGCACAAGCATCACGGGTTATTTTTATAGATAAACCAAGACGCACTCATATTCCTCCCAAAATATTAGCCTAGTATGAATATTCCAACTTGTTTGAGAATAGTATTTGTGCAAACGTGCCACCTAACGGCACGGATTGTTATATGACAAAGTTACACAATAGGTCTTTAGATCGAGGAATCTCAATATTACAAGCATTGGCACGTGTAGAAAGCAGCTCCTTGGCTGAACTTTTTCGCAGCACAGGCCTACCTAAATCAACATTAAGACGTTTATTGGCCACGCTGCAAGACCGAGGATTGGTTCGAAAATCTATTTTGGACCAGCGCTATCGATGTAATATAATGTTACCGACTTCTTCGGACAATCACATTACACAACATGTAGATTTTTTAAAAGTTGCGTTGCCGTTGGCTTGCAAACTTACAGAAGAAATTAAATGGCCTTCTGATATTCATGTAAAAGATGGTTTCGCGATGAAAATTATTGATTCAACGCGGCCATTAAGCCCATTCCAAATGTATCAAATGGATGTGGACTTTAAAGTCAATATTTTTGGCTCTGCAACAGGTATGGCATTGTTGGCCAGCTTGCCTGAACATGAAACTAGAAAAATTCATGCTGAAACCATTAACGACCCGGTTTGGGGGCTTCATCGCTTTGGGTTGAATTTTGACGAATATTTACAAGAGCTCAAACGAACAAATAAAAGAGGATACGGCCAACGTCTAATCACTTATTCGGGCGAAAGAGTGGGGGATGATAAACAGAATGCCATTTCACATATAGTTCAAAAAAATGGTGTTTCGGTTGGTGTTTTGGCATTGCTCTGGCCGCGCGAATATATGAATTATGATGAATTCATCGAAAAATATTTGAAACGATTCTCCGCAACTGCCAAAGAAATATCTAAAAACCTCGTTTAATTCAAATAACACCAAATATCTGAAGAAAAATGCGAAAAAAAAGCAAGATCGGAATGAACCCAACCTTGCTAGAGAATCACTTTTTTCCGGGAGAGAAAAAGCGACATTTATTTTGTATGACCGTCTCATAAGAAACAAAATGATTGAAGGGATAAAACTAAAAATATGGTCTTGATCAAATCAGATTTCAAGAACAGAGTACCGCCCTAAATTAATGGCAACAGCAAAGCATAACCATCCCTATAGGTTTATATACTTGTATATCAGTGACCAAAACATGATCAGGGTTTGCATTCTTAACTTTCTGGTTTAATTGACCTCGAACGCAACAGCGGGTTTACCACCTTAAAAACTTACATTTCTGAACAGATTTCCATTATCGGCCGATTTCTTCCGTTTTGATTATTGATAAACGCCTCCTTTGGTCAGGTGAACTCTGATACTTTCTGGGCTTTTACTTCTTTTTTCGATCTCGAAACCAAGAGTGAAATTTTGATTTTCTAGCGGAAGGAAAATTGGATGTCAGAGAAATTGGACGAGCAATAATCTCGGCGCAGACACGCGCGTTCGCATTTCGGTCGGCTTGGCTCAACCCCAATTTCAAAAATGCGTCACCCAACATAAACGCTAAGGCTATCGACGCGCGCTTACGGGTCTCTTCTTCAGAAAAACCAAATTCGCTAATCAGCTCGACAAAATTTTCAAAACGCATCTTGTCAATCTTTGCAACAATATCAGCGGCCGCATCATCGCGCCGAGCCCACGAACGAACAGCAAGCTCAATTTCAGCGCCGTGGTTGCCCTCCGAGGTGTTGGCAGGCAGAGCAAGAAGGCGGGCTATCCGCTCAATACTGTTCTCGTTCGCATCAGCCAATTTCGACCATTCCGTAATTCGGATAGTTGCACGCTCGGTCCACTGCTCCAATACGCGTTGCAAAAGATGCTGGCGATTGCGGAAATGCCAATAAAAGCTACCCTTAGTCACACCAATATCTCGTGCCAGTTTCTCAACATGGATGTCACCCACACTATCCTTGATGATGTGCTGAACAGCAGCATCGATCCAAGATTGCTCGGTTAAGGTATTTTGCGCCCGAAAAGCGGGTGAATTTTCCTGAATGAAGAAAGTCATACGCAAATATATGCAGGCGATCGCGTCAAAATGCAACAAAAATATACATACGATAGCGTATTGTCCCCTAAAATTTACATTCGGTAGCGTATGATGATAAAAATAAACATTCAATAGCGTATTGACATTATTTGATCAATTTGATAGCGTTTCGGCAGACATTCGTATGCGTATGTGGTTGCAAATAGCCAACTAGAACGGATGCGAATCGACTTCTACCTAAAAGATTAGGATGCTGCGAACGATGGGCCAACACGTCGGCGCAGCGGCAACAGGCCAAGTAATTGTTGTTGTCGCTCTTTAGAGCATCATTTCCTTTGGGTCGTGCGAGGGGTCGTCGACAACGTGATTATCACAATCGACGGCAATTAATAAACAAAGGGAGGAATTTAGACTATGAATTATAGAATTTTTAAACGAACAAAATTAATCAAAGTTATTGCATTTGCCGTAGGTGCCGCCGTCATCAGTTCAAGTAGCTACGCAGCCGACTTCACAGGAACGGTCACAATTGTTCATGTGAATGACGTTCATGCAAATATAATCGAAACAAAAAGAGCAATCGGTTATCCAAAAATTGCTGGTTTTGTCGAGCAAACAAAGGCTGCAAACCCGAACACACTTTTCCTTGACGCGGGCGATGTGGTTGCCGGTAGCCCTTATGCTGCAATTGATAAGGGGATTGGTTTCATTCCGATTCTAAATACCCTCGGCCTCGACGCGATGACTGCAGGTAACTCCGAATTCGCATTTGGCTCTGACCATTTGCGCACTTTCGCTGATGGCCTTAACTATCCATTACTCGTCGACAATATGGTGTATAGCGAAACTGGCGAGCCTTTCAGTAAAGGTTATACGCTCGTGAAGCTGCCAAATGGTAGGACAGCCGGTATTATTGGTGTGACGTCCCATTTGTCGGGGTTAATGGCCTCAACAGACCTTAAGTATGTGGACGGCGTTGCTGCGGCGAAGCGTTTGGTTGGTGAAGCCACCGATGCAGGCGCTGATTTCATCATCGCTCTGCTACATGTTGGTGAATTAGAAGAGCAATTGAACGCGCTTATGATGATCGATCAAATTGACGGCATCGACGTGATAATTGATGGGCACAGCCACACTGGGCACCCTGAAGGTTTGGTTCACAATGGTGTTCTCATTGCTCAAACAGCCGGTAAAGGTACACAAGTCGGCGTTGTTGAATTGTCATTCGTCGACGGCAAAGTGACAGGTGCTACGGCTCGTTTGCACAAACGTGCCGACTTTGACGAAGTCGCGGAGAAGCCTGAAACGCGCGCCGCACTTGATGTTTTCCTTGTTACTGCCAATGAATTTTTTGACATAGTGGTAGGTTCTACCGAAGTCGAATTGGAAGGCACTCGGAACATTGTGCGCACCCAAGAAACTAACCTTGGTAACATGTTCACAGATGCAATACGTGAATCTGCCGGCACACAATTGGCATTTCTACCCGCTGGTTATATCGGTGGCTTGACCAAGCCAGGCCCAATTGACTTCCGAACAATTCAAATTATGGCGCGGATCGAGGTTGAGATCGTACAAGTAGAAATGACTGGGTCACAGGTTATTGCTTTCGTAGAGAGCACAGTTGGTACGTTCCCTAAAGCATCTGGATCATTGTTGCACGTGAGTGGCGGCAACTACCGCATTGACGCTTCGGCGGCAGAAGGCTCCAGAGCCCATAGCTTTATGGTGGGCGGCGCGCCAATTTCCGCGGATCAATCCTACACCGTTGCGGTTGTTGTTGGCGCTCTTAAACGACCGGGTGTAAAAGACGGAAAAGTTGTATCTCGACATAACACAACACCGAAAATCCTTGAAGACTACGTACGGAACAATTCGCCAGTTTCACCTAAAATTGAGGGGCGATTTGGAGCTGCTACTAAGTCTAAATAGTCTTCACCTTCATAGAAAGTTATCATGATTTTGGGAGCATAGTTTAAGGGTATATTAAACGACGTTTTTCTAACGATCATGATTAAACATAGCAGAAGAGGAGCGAACTAAGCTGAAAAAGCTTAGTTCGCTCCTCTTCATGTTTGTCGGAATATCCCTGCCCTTCCAATTGTTCAAAACCACTTAAATCAAGACGGATGGTCCGGTAATTCCTTTGAACACTAAAGGTGTTTAAAAGTAAAATTTTACCTGGCAACGTCATCGCATCCACTTGGTCATGCCCCACATTAATCATCGGGCATTTAAATTGTCATGCAATAATCAGCCAATTTCCATATACATATTCATTTACAAAAGGGCATCAAGGTTTGATGAAGCCAAAACTGCGTTGATGACTGTTATTGCTCAAGCGTTAATTATTACAGCGCCAGAAAATTTGACAGAAAAGATAAAAAAATTATTCGATATTGGTTATTTTTAGAAACAGCCACTTATTGTTGCCCTATTTTAGCTTAATTCGAATGATGAAAAGAATTGCCAATATCCATGGTAAAGGTGATCAAGCGCGGTTCAATGCAATTGAACCGCGTTTTGTGAATATAAATTAAATTGAACTTCAATTACTTTTTTTTCATAATTGATTGTCAACAAATTTATTGTTGGCATATTATCTACGCAATTAGGGGCTTATTTAAGGCCTAAACCACTATATTTCATCACCTAAATTCCAAAACCAATTTATTTAGACAACCTGATACCACTCATCGCAAATACATTATTTGTCAAAATAACTCAATACTCTCAGCATCTCTATCGGCTATTAGTAATCCGTTATCAACCCAAATGAGCGCATTATGAATTGTTGTTCTACGTTCTTTTTCCGTTTCAGGCACTTTTTTTTTCGATTCATTCCATTCTGGGTGGGTGAAATAAAATAACACCGCTTCTTCGCCGTTTACGACAATATCAGCGTGGCGGGCAAAGCTCCTGTCCATAGGGTCTTGGCCTGGTTTATCGAGTATATACCCTTGTTTTGTCCAGTTACGCATGTCATCTGAACGAAACACAGCAAGCCCCTTCCACTCATCGGTAATCAACCAATGATAGCCACCAAGCGTGAAAACATTGGGGCCTTCGTGTGGAGGTTGGTCTGGCGAACCAGGAATGACCAATTCTTCTATTTGCCATTCATACAAATCATCGCTTGTCGCAGACCACGTACACGAACCATGTGCCTCATCTTTATACCACATCCGATATAGACCGTCGGGGCAAAGTGCCACACAAGCATCCATCACATTTGGTTTTTGAAGCGGCAATATAGATTGTCTCGTCCAATTCTCTAAATCGGGCGAAGTAAAATGAGTTAAATCTCGGTCTGATTTATCAAAATTATCAGGCGCGCCGATAAAGTAAGTCAAATACATATGGTACTCGCCTTTGGCATATATAACTTCAGGCGCCCAATGGGTATTTAACCCTTTATCCTCTGGCCTATCGAGCCCCTGTACAGTGCCTTTATATTTCCAATCAATACCGTCGAGCGAAGTTGCTATGCCAATGGGTGAGCCGTTAATCCAGCTTGCGCCTTTTGATGGGTGACGTGCGCGACGATTTGTATAAAACATCCACCATTCATTGGTTTCTACATTTCGTATAATGGTTGGGTCAGCCGCGCCATCTTGAATGGGATCGGCATAATATAGTTTTGTCATTTTCTCGCACTCAATTTTTTCAAATTAACTATATTCTCTGACATGTCTACTGCCCTCATAAGTCTGCATTTTGCCAATTTGCCCCTCATTGCGATTTACAATTTCAATTAAATCAGTTGCTGGCTGCAGTTGACCATTTCCAGCATCGGCGATAGATAGCACCGATGCCTTCAACAGCTGGGAATATGGATGTTTAGGGTCATCCAATATGGGTCGTGCAGGGCCCATTTCTACAACAAGGCCTTTTTGCATGATAATAATACGATCCGAAATGTAGTAGGCAGTGGCTAAATCATGAGTGATGTAAATGACGTTAACACCAAAATCATCTCTCAACGATTGCAATAGATTTACGATCGACATTTTTAAAGATGCATCAACCATTGAAACGGGTTCATCAGCCACTAATAGTGAAGGATTACATATAAGAGCCCGCGCGATTGCAGTACGTTGTAATTGGCCACCCGATAATTCATGCGGGTATCGCCCCATGATTTCGGTATGGCTTAAACCAACTTTTTGCAGATTTTCATCGATAATGGTTTTAACTTCGTCATCATCTTCAATTTGGAGCAATTCTCTGGTGGTAGAAACCAAATATTGGTCAATTTTCTTGAGCGGGTTAAACGCTTCAAATGGGTTTTGAAACACAGGCTGAACCGATTGCATAAACTTCATTCGGGTTGAACGGTTTGCTTTGCCATCCACCAGCTTACCTTCATGCAGGATCTCGCCTTGAGTCGTTGATTCTAGCCCTAATATCATTCGTGCCAATGTGGTTTTTCCAGATCCACTCTCGCCTATAATTGTAAATATTTCAGGCTTATTTTTATCTAATGTAAAACTAACATCATTGACCGCGGTTAGTTTTTTGTTGCTAAATAATCCCCCAGTATTAAATTTTTTCACTACATTTTTAACTTCTAATAACTTACTCATTGAGCGGCCTCCAGCAATGGTTTAACTTTATCACTATGGAAGCACGCCACACGGCGACCTTCGCCAACATCAACCAATTCTGGGTTTTCTTGACTGCATTTATCTGTAGCTATTGGACAACGCGGGTGAAATCTACAACCATTTGGTGGTGTTGCCAAACTTGGTGGTTTGCCCTCCAAAGATGTGCGCCGCTGCGTATCGCCAATTCTTGGTATTGAGGAAACCAAATGATATGTATATGGATGTTTTGGTTGTTCAAACATCAACTTTGTTGGCCCTTCTTCAACCAAACGCCCCGCGTAAAATATACCAATGCGGTCGGTAATATTGGCATGAACAGACATGTCATGGGTCACAAAAACTACGGAAGAGCCCATTTCCTGTTGAATGCCTCTGATCATTGACAAAACTTCCTTTTGCACCACAACGTCCAGCGCTGTCGTCGGTTCATCAGCAATGATGAATTTGGGGCGACACACTGTGGCTAATGCAATTGTTACCCGTTGGCACATACCACCTGATAATTCATGAGGATAGGAATTTAAAATATCTGGAGATAGTTTTAATTTTTTTAAATGCTCAATCACCAGTGGTATAAATTCAGCTTTGCTCACCCCCATTGGCTTAAGTGCAAAATCTTCAAATGTTTTACCAATTTTTCGCACTGGGTTTAAAACACTCATTGAGCCTTGCATTATATAACTGAAGTGGCTCCACCGAAGCGCATCAACTTTTGATTTGTCTTCAGCATATGGGTCGATTTTAACATCGCCAAAATCAAACTTAATGTCACCGTCAACAATCTCAAATGGTGGCCGCATAGCTGCCGCAAACACCTTAATTAATGAAGTTTTACCGCTCGAACTTTCACCAGCAATACCATATATTTCATTCTTACGAATGGTAAGGCTCACATTATCTACCGCCCTCACCTCTCGTTTGGTGCCGAAATAATTCATAATATAATAAGCTTTGAGCTTATTCACTGTTAGCACATCACTCATGAGCCACCTCCCATACGCCGCAGCCGTTGCCGCGGGTCAATATACTCATTCAATGAGACGGATAATAGATACAAGCCAAGGAATGTCATGGCGATAAACACAACAGGAATAAGGATCCACCACCAAATGCCCGCAATCATTGCACTGTGGTTATTTGCCCAATATAACATGGTGCCAAATGTTGGTATAGAAATATTGGCAAAACCCAAAACTGCCAAAGTCACCTCAATGCCGATCGACCAAATCATATTGGCCAGCGCGGTTGAAAATACAATTGGCATAATATATGGCAAATGTTCTTTCAGCACGATTTTATGCATCGGCATGCCCGAGAATATAGCGTGTTGAGTGAACTCACGATGTTTTAAACTCAACATCATTGAGCGGATAAGCCGCGCATCAAACGCCCAACCAAGCAATGCAACCAGAATGGCCAAATTAAGTGTTGTCAAATCATCTCTAAGGACAAAGAAAAACAATACCAAAATTGGGAATACGGGTATGGATACAAAGATATCATTCACAAACATCAGAATTCGATCAGCCCATCCGCCTGCATAACCTGAAACCAACCCAATAACTAACGACAATACACGCGACATCATAGCCACTGTAAAGCCAAATAAAAGCGAATTTCGAACCGCAAACGTCATTTGCCAAAACAAATCTTGACCACGTGAATTTGTGCCAAACCAATATTGTGCGTTTGGCTTTATATCTGGAACCAGCATATAGATTTGCGTGGGGTCAACTGGGGAGAAAAAACTCAATGCTCCAAATATAAACACAAAAAGAAAAAGAAAAAAACCAATTGCGAATTCAATATTATATCGCATTAAATCACTGAAAACTTTAAACATACTATTCTACCTTAATGCGTGGATCGAGCAACGGGTGCAATAAATCAACTATAAATATTGCCACGGCAACCGCCGCCACGGCAACTGATGAAACCGCCAAAACTAGGGTGTAATCACCACTATTAACGGCCCTGACTAATAAGGAGCCGAGGCCTGGATAGCTAAAAACTTGCTCAGTGATAATCGTGCCCGAAAAAATACCACCAATGGCCATTGCCAGTGCGGTAAGTTGTGGCACCAAGGCATTTCGCATCACGTAGGAAATAACTATTTTTGGTTTTGAAACACCTGCCAGTTCAGCAAAAACCACATAGTCTTCGCTGATAATGTTGGAGACCAAAGCACGCATGCCTAAAAACCACAGCCCAAGCCCAACCAAGATAAGAGAAAGTATGGGCAATATGGCATGTTTCATTACTGAAAGCACAAACACCCATGACCATTCTTGCACAAGCCCAATGGCATATCCGCCGCCCAAGGGCAATATCGGCCAAATGAATGCCAATAGGATGAGGGTTAAAAAAGCCACAATATAATATGGGATGGGTTGTATGCTCATCGTCACAATGCCAAAAGCTTTTAAATATTTATTATTTTGAAAATAGCCTGCAAATGCACCCAGAAAATTGCCTATGCACCACGTCCCCAAAACGGTTACGAGCAGTAGGCCAACAGTCCAAGGTAGTGCGCGCAATACTAAATCCATTGTTGGTGTGGGGAATGATAAAAGCGAAGGGCCAAAATCACCGACCACAACTTTTGACCAAAAATTTGTAAATTGCTGCCACATGGGAACGTCAACACCATATAGGGCGGTGAGAGTTTCTCGCATTTTTTCGACAGCTTCGGGGTTAACGTTTGAATTTCGAGTGCTTCTTCTTATCGCCGCTTCAACAGGGTCTATTGGTGATAAGTGAGACACAAAAAATGCGACTGATACGCCAGAGAATACGACTGCAACCAATTGCAAAAATCGTTTCGCGGCAAATAGAAGATAATTTATCATGTGATTTATACTTATTATTTTATGCGGGGTGAAAATGTGCAGCCCAAACCAAAGGGCTGCACACATCTATGTCATTAAACCTAGTTTCCAGTTGGCTTAATTTGCGTAAAGATATACTTCGAGTTACCCCAATTGGTAACAGGGTTAGCATATGGGTTTTTGGCATTAGGCCAGCCAGTCCAATGTTTTTCAGATTGAACTGAGAACACATTAAACGCCATCAATGGGATGTTAGGCATTTCATCAATCGCCAACTTCACATATTCATTGCCCAATTCAATCCCTCTTGGATCGTTAAAGTCAATGCTACGAATTTCCTCGATGATTGTATCAAGGCGTGGGTCAGACCAACGCTGCCAATTACGTTGCGATTGAACTTCGCCCGGTTTGGCTAGGAATTCAGAATGCCAGCTATCTAAGAAATACGAAAGGTCAGGATGACCACCCCAAGATTCCACAGACCAAGCAATAAGTGCATCAAAATCACCAGCACCATTACGTGTCCAAAGATCAGGAGCCACTTCAGCAGTTACTGTAACACCAGCGTCTTTCCAATTTTGTGCAATCATCGTACCTAAACGACCTAGCACACCTTCAGCATCAATCAATATGCTGAATTTCATCGGCTCGCCACTTGGTAACATCCATTTGTCACCAGATTTAGTGAAACCAGCGCTTTCAAGCAATTCGCCTGCAGCCACTAAATCCTTCTTCCACCAGCCATAACCAAAGGCTTTACGAATTTCTTCAGGATCAGTTGGCACAGCATCGCCAAATGTGGGGCGTACCATGTCAGCCAATTGCAAAGTGATATTTGGATCATATGGTTTGATGACAGATTTACCTGTATCAAGCGTATAATCAGTCAAATAGCCCTGTAATTTGCTATGATAATCTTGCGGATGAGTGCCAGTTGGCGGAATACCAATCGCAGACAAAGTTGCAGCACCACGATATGAAGCCATTGAAATTTGCTTAATATCAAGCATCAAAGCCAAAGCCCAACGAACACGTTTGTCTTCGAAGATCGGTTTTTGATGGTTAAAAATAACCATCGGTAGTGTAGGATCAGGATGCGCATATGGGAATCCATCATGCCAGCCTTTTGCCGTTGGATCTTGTTTGGCAAGTGCAAACATACCTTCTGGTGTTAAGTCATGAATCATATCGAGATTGTCGTTTACCATTTCGGCTAAACGTAAATCAGTTGGAATGCCCATGCGGTAAACTACATATTTAGGTGCAGGTTTACCAAATTCGGCCAAAGAAGTTTTATCCCAATCTTCACGGCGCTCCCATGCAGCCCAATAACCGTTCGGGTCAAACGAATGCAATGTGTAAGGACCAAGGCCAACAGGTGGGTTAAAGTCAAATTTCAGAGGATCTTCAACTTTTTCAAAAATATGTTTGGGCATAATATATGCGCCAGCCCAACGAACAGAGAAGTTGGTGTGGAAACGAGAATTTGGCTTTTTAAGTTTAAACACAACAGTGTAATCATCTGTTGCCGTTACCGTATCAACATTGGCTACCATCGCACCATGCCAACGCATGCCTGCTGTTTTTTTCAACGTTTCTGTTGTGTAAACCACGTCAGCTGCAGTGAAATCTTCGCCATCACTCCATTTAATGCCTTCGCGTAATTTTACCGTCAATTCGGTAAAATCATCATTATAGTCCCAATTTTCAGATGCCAAAGCATTATAAACAGAACCATTAATACCAGCATCAGGGTCAATATACCATAAAGTATCATTGCTGAGTTGCTGTACACCGTTTGACCAGCTACCACCTGCGTCAACCCAAATGTTAAACCAGCTAGGGTTGCCAATGGCAGCCTCTGGGTTTTGAACATATACGGTTTCTTTACGTGGAAAATCAGTTGGCTTATCACCATCTGCCGAATATGCTGGGGTGCTAAGAGCCGTAACGGTTAAGGCGACTGCGGCCGCCAAAGTTGTCCATTTCTTCATTATTTCCTCCCAAAAATAGAATAAATACCAAACAATTCATTTGTAAGGCATATTTTGCAAGGCAATGCTACAACGGCCAAATCAACATGTCAACAGTAATATCGATACACATCGATTTATTCGATATAATAAAAAACCACCTATAACTCGTTGTTATAGATGGTTTTCTCTAGGGAAGTTGAAGAATATTTAGATTATATTTTTAATCGAATCATTTGATATGAATATGGTGCTAAAGATAGCGTCAATTTATTTCCACTGACCTTAGCTGAATCCGATATAGTTGGCGAAACATTGTCTGGGTTATCCGCAGTATTTGTCGCATTTAAATCATCATGCTTTATGACTTTACATTCAATGATTTTTGCATCCGCGAAGCCTTCTAAGCTCACGTCAACTTCAATGGTCTCATCACCGTTTCGATTTATGGCAAAGAAGTTTAATGTACCGCCTTCTTCATTATGCACGCCAGAAACATCGACATAGCTGACATTTTTCACCAAAGGCGTATCATAAGTCGGGCAATCGATTTTTAAATCTAACGCTGTGCCACGACCATATACCGAAGCGAATAAATATGGATAATAGATAGTCTGCCGCCACGCGCTGCCATCAGGATCTGTCATTATCGGAGCGATGACATTCACAAGTTGAGCAATACAAGCAATTTTTACAACATCTGCATGACGAATGAATGTATTCAATACACAGCCAACCATCAAAACATCTTCAAAATTATAAATATCTTCCAAAAGGCGCGGTGCATGCGGCCAATCTTCGCCTTGTAGAATGGGGCGATCTTGTTTATTCGAATGATACCAAACATTCCATTCATCGAATGAAATATACACATCTTTATCGGAGCGTTTTTTGGCTTTTACATAATCAATCACGCCTGAGACAGTGACAATATATTGATCTAGCTTTTCGCTCATTGCCAAATAGTTAGCGGTATTTTTTTCATAATTCTCAAAATACATATGCAAAGAAATATAATCAATTTGGTCATATGTTGCTTCTAATACAGTGGCTTCCCATTCTGGGTAGGTCGGCATATTGGCATGCGAAGAACCACACACAATAAGCTCCAAATTTTTATCAAATGCTCTTATGGCCTTGGCGGTTTCATTTGCCAATTGGCCATATTCTTCGGCACTTTTGTGTCCGACTTGCCACGGGCCATCCATCTCATTACCCAAACACCATAATTTGGTATTCCAAGGTTCCTTGCGGCCATTCTTAATGCGCAAATCCGACCAATAAGACCCACCAGGATGGTTTACATATTCAACAAAATTACGCGCAGCATCTAACCCGCGTGAACCTAAATTAACCGCCAACATCATATCTGTGCCTACAGTTTCACACCAATCCGCAAATTCATGAACACCAACATGATTATTGTCCGAAGTATGCCAAGCAAGGTCGAGCCTCACCGGACGATCTTCTTTTGGCCCAATGCCATCTTCCCAATTATAGGCAGATACAAAATTACCACCCGGGTAACGCACCATAGGTACATTTAAGTCTTTAACCAAGCTTGCGACATCGCCGCGCATTCCGTTTTCATCGGCTGTCGGGTGGCCTGGTTCATAGATGCCTGTGTAAATGGCTCGGCCAAGATGCTCTAAAAAAGCACCGTAAACACGGTCATCAATTTTTGATATTGTATATTCTGCATGTGCAGTCAATTTGGCTTTCATTGCGCCCTCCAAGTGTATATTCGATTTTATGATATATATCTATATTTTCGTATTAAAGTCGAATAAGTAAGTTCAGTCAAGAGCGGAAAGCAAAATATTTCTAGAACTCTTGGAGTTTATTTCTATTTAATGTGCAAACGCATAACAATATCTTGACCATAATTGCCAAAACCTTTGCCAAAAATATTAATCCCACCAGGGTTTTGCGCATTGCCATCAACCCCAATACGCATGCGAACCGAGTGGTGATCTTCAACATTTAAATCATGTAAAGTTATATCGGAAATTCGGATACCATCTACATAAGACCCATTTTGCCCAATGCGCCAGGTTTTCTTTTTACCATATTGCGAGCCAGCTTGTTTCCACCATTTTGGTGTATAAGTGCCGCGTTTGTCGCCAAAATCACCTGGAGACGTCCATTTTCCAATGTGAGTTCCATTAATTGCCAAAGATATATCCGAAGGCCAGTTTTCACTTGTTCCGGGCACTTCGCTGCTTAATTCCATGTCAAATTCTATAGCATCGATGGTTTTATTGGCCAAATGCGCGTTGTTGGGAAATTGGTATTCCACAAAGCCGCTGGTAAACCACAATAAGCCTGCACGCATTCGTTCAGGGTCAAGAAAAGTCGAAGGCACGTCTAATAATCCGATTATACCTTCAGGTGAACATAACCCACATGGCCCCGTTACTTCATGGTCAGTATAAAGGCCGAGTGGCATCGCTACGTCTATAATGTTAGAATCTACTGCAGGCTCATCTTTCCCAAATTTAATCAATATTTCCGAAAAATTAGCGTGACAAATTTTCTGATTGCCTTTAATTGCTTTTTTTGTCTCAATAGAAATAAGATTGGAATCAATAAGCAGCTGTAAATTATTAGATATTGTAGACTGCGCAATGCCAAGGTCTTCAGCAATTTTGTTTACATTTTGCGGGCCGTTATCATGCAAATTTTTTAAAATTGATATACGTAGTTCAGACGCCAGCCCTTTAAGTACATCAAGACCATTTTCTACATTTATGACCAGTAATTTTTCGCTCAAAACTATCTCCAATCAAGATATAATTTCAAAATATGATTCTACTGGACATTCATAACAGATTTTTCGATATGATTAAATAGAAATTCGACGGCGCGGCAAACTAGGTATCAAAAACAGTAATACTATACAAAAACACAAGTGGATAAAATTAACTTCAATATTAGGTTTGGTTATATTTGACGGCAACTTATTAATTCTGTTGTTTATTCAACACCCACTAAACGCGATATATTGCCTCTAGTGAACCATTCCCATTTGCAACCCTATGATTCTTCAATATTGACTAACTTACAGAATAGTTTCCATAACCTATTCTCATCACAAGCCAGATCAAAAGATGTATATTTATTCGGTGGCTTAGAGAAAAAGCTTTCAGTTTGTTGTTCGAAAAATTGTGATTACGGAATTTACTTCTTTACATCATATGTAAAGGGTAATACTCTACATATGATGTAGAGCTATAAAAGCCTGCAATTAACGCGCACTTTGCAACCCGTTTCTAATGAAACCAAAGATTAAAGTGAGCATTTGGAGGGAATTATGAATTTGAAAAAACTATTGATGGCAGCAACCATTGCTGCAATGACCGCCGTTTCGGGCTTATCCATTGTGGAAGCCGTTGAAATTAAATTTGGTATTGGTATCAAAGAAGGAGATTTTCCAGAATATAATGCGCTGGTGAGATTCAAAGAATATGTCGAATTTAAAACCAATGGCGAAATTACAGTGCGTCTATTCCCCAACAACCAATTGGGCGGCGAACGTGAAATGATTGAACAAGTGCGCGAAGGTAGTTTAGAACTTACCTTCCCTGCTGATGGCGCAATGGCGGGTTTTTATCCAAAAATGCAAGTCTGGTCAATTCCATATCTATTTGAGTCAGCACCGATTGCTTGGAAAGTATTAAATGGTGAATTTGCGGATAATATGCGCAAAGATATTTTGAAAGAAACGGGCATTAATGTACTGGCTTTCTCGCAAAATGGCTTCCGTTCATTTACAAATAATGTGCGACCAATTATCAATCCTGAAGATATAAAAGGCTTAAAAATTCGCGTTATGGAAAGCCCAGTATTTATGAAACTGGTAAATGGCCTTGGTGCAACCGCTACACCAATTAGTGGGTCTGAAGTTTTATTAGCTTTACGCCAAGGTGTTGTTGATGGACAAGAAAACCCACCTGCTGTGGTTTATGGTGGTGGCTTAGGTGAAGTGCAAAAATACTACACGCTTAATGAGCATGTGTTTGGGCTGCATCTCATCATTGCCAATGATGACTGGTTGAATTCTCTTTCACCAGGTCATCAACAGGTTATAAAAGACGCTGCTGCTCTTATGGCATGGACAGAAAACTTACAAAAAACCCAAGGTGATTGGGCGTTTAGTAAGAAATTAATTGATGAACTTGGTATGGAAATACATGTTTCAACACCTGATGAAAAAGCCGCATTTAAGGCGGTGACACAAGCACCTGTTGTTGAATTTATTCGGGAACAAGTAGGTGATGAACTGGTTGACTCGCTCATTTCTGAAGTCGAAGCCACCAAAGTAAATCTCTACAAATAAAGCCAACAATATAAAATCTTGCCCAATAATTCATTCTATTGGGCAAGATATTCTAAAATTCCGCTTTTCAGCACCTATTGGAATTCAAATATGCGAATAAACACCAAAAAAGCCGCCCAAATATTGGCAACGAGCACTGAAACAATTGCAACTGTTTTACTCATCATCGTCACCATATTAAACCTTACCCAAGTTGCAGGACGCTATTTTTTCAACACTGGATTCAGTTGGACAGAAGAAGCGATGCGTTATGGAATGATTTGGCTGATGATGCTAGGCAGTGTCGCCTGTATCTTCCGCGTTGAGCATATGGGCATTGAAATGCTAGAAACGCTAGCTGGGCCAAAAAAGGCACGTTTTGTAAAATCAGCTCTGTATTCCGTGGCATCAATTTTTTGCATTCTCATTCTTTATTATGGCTTTCCTTTGGCTTTACGCAATGCCAGCCAAATTGCGCCCGCATCGGGCATCCCGATGATTTACCCCTATATGGCTCTGCCCGTTGGCTCATTGCTCATGCTCATTCAAATATATTTAAGTTGGTTTTCTGGGTTTGAGCCAGACGATGAAGACGACGTTGAAAACCTAGAAGACAATTCAAACTCAGGAGCCTCATAATGATTTGGTTAGCAATTATTGGACTGGCGCTCATATTTATCGGCGTTCCCGTTGCATTCGCGTTAGGCCTTGCAGGAATATTTGGAGTTTGGATGGCGGGCGTGCCACTTAGTGTCATCGCCACTAGAACCTTTACTGGGGTGGATAGTTTTATATTTCTGGCCGTTCCCTTTTACATTCTCGCAGCCGAAATTATGACCCATGGTGGCATCACTGCGCGACTGATTAAAATCGCTTCGCTTGCCACAAGTCGGCTTAGAGGGGGCACTGCCTATGCAAATATCGGGGCATCCGTGCTTTTCGCGGGTATATCAGGTTCAGCTGTTGCCGATTCTGCAGCATTAGGCAGGGTTTTCATCGCCGAAATGCCAAAAGAAGGTTACACAAGAGATTATGCCGCCGCTGTTACCGTTGCATCGTCGATTATCGGCCCGATAATTCCACCTTCAGGCCTGGCCATTTTAATGGCCGCAGTTAGTGGCATATCGGTTATTGACCTGTTTTTGGCGGGTGTGTTTCCAGGCTTACTTTTAGGTGCCGCTTGTGCAACGGTTGTTGCAATTGGCGCATTTCGTGGCAAACTACCCAAACCTAATAAAGCAAATTTCTCTCAAGATGGCGTTTGGCGCATGATTGCTGAAGGTGCGGCGGTCGCCACTTTACCACTTATCATTGTCGGCGGCATGGTGATCGGCGCCTATACAGCCACAGAAGGTGGTGGCATTGCCGTGGCTTATTCAATATTTCTATCGGTTTTTGTGTTTAGAGCTTTGGATATGAAAGGCCTATGGCGGGCATTTCTAAAAGCCGCTCGTATTTCAGCGACAATCTATTTGCTGGTTGCTGCCGCCACAATCCTATCATATGCGTTAAACCTACTCGGAATATCAGCATGGGTTACAAATGCAGCCGCCTATTTCAGTGCTAGCCCCACCCTATTCTTGCTTGCCATCGCCTTGCTCATGTTGATATTGGGCACATTTCTGGATATTGGTGCGGCAATTTTAATCTTCGTGCCGCTTCTCATGCCGGTTGTTTATCAGCTAGGCATTGACCCACTACAAGCCAGCATGGTGATCATGCTCACCTTGGCAATTGGTTTAATCACGCCGCCAGTAGGCGTGGTTCTCTATGTTGTTATGAGAGTCGGAAAAGTCAAAATGTTGCCCTTATTAAAATCTCTCAGTCCGTTTTTCGTCGCAGAACTTTGCGCAATTATTCTGTTATGTTTTATCCCGAGTATCTCGAATTGGCTACCTGCGATTTTTAACCCTTAATAAATTAACATCAAAAGCGAAAACCAAATTATGAAAATCACGGCCATAGAAACAGTTATAGTCAATGCCATTCATCGAAATTGGATATTTGTGAAAGTTCTTACAGATCAACCAGGTCTTTATGGCTGGGGTGAAGCCACTCTTGAGTGGAAAACCAAAGGGGTTTTGGGCGTTATTGAAGATCTTAAACCACTAGTCATCGGTCAAGACCCGATGCGGATCGAGCATTTATTCAACCGAATGACCCAATTAAGTTTTTGGCCACTGGGTTCGATCGGCCTAACTGCCGTCTCGGCAATTGACCAAGCACTTTGGGATATAAAATCAAAAGATTTGGGCGTGCCAGCATGGCAACTTCTGGGCGGCCAAGTGCGAGATAAAGTGCGTGTTTACACTCATTTAAACCGTGGTAAAATTACAAAGCAAGTCGATCCAAAAAATATTGAAGCCTATTGCGATGCCGTCGAAGAAACCGTAGCCATGGGTTATAATGCAATTAAATTAGGGATGGTCCCCTATACGGGCTATGATGCCCCCCTCGAAGAGGTTCGCCATGTTGAAAAACTAGCCATCGCCATCAGAGAACGCGTTGGTGACGGTGTCGATATCATGACAGATTTTCACGGCAGGCCACAATCCATAGCGGCTGCCAAAGCCTATATTGACGCCATAGCTCCCATTAAACCATTATTCGTTGAAGAACCTATCCAACCAGGCAACACCCCCGCAATGGCCACCCTTGCCCAACAGGTGGATTGCCCGCTTGCAACTGGCGAACGGCTGTTCACAACGCGAGAGTTCGCCGAAGTTGCAGAAACTCAAGCGGTGACCTATATCCAACCTGATTTATGCCATTGCGGCGGGTTAACAGGCGGCAGAAAAATTGCCGTTATTGCAGAAACTGCTGGCATTGGCATTATGCCACACAACCCTATGGGGCCCGTTGCGGGGGCTGTGGCTCTGCATTTTGATGTCGCAACACCTAATTTTGTCATTCAAGAAGAAGCCGTTGGCTTGGTGCCGTGGTTTGACGATATCTTTGATCATCCAATGCAATTTAAAGATGGTTACTGGTCTGTGCCACAAAAAATTGGCTTTGGATTGGAAATAAATGAAGAGGCTGCCAAAAAACACCCCTACTCACCTGAAAAAATACCAGCACTAAATGCAGTTTTATCCGATGGCACCATTGCCAATTGGTAGGAAGTCTCATGGTCAACTTTCAAATAAATAATTCAAGCCTATATACAAAAAATCTAGACTGGTTTAACTTCGTAAACGATTTGATATAAATGAGATAATTTACACATTAGAATAAGGCCTGAACTTGAAAGATAGTGATAAAACGAATTCCAAATCTTTTGATATAAAGCTGCCACGGGAATTCATATCTTCTATGCCTACAGGCATTGCTAAAGAAGCCGTGGAAATTTTGGGTCGCAGAATTGCGAACGATGTTTATTCCCCAGATGAAATCATGCCAACCGAGCCCGAACTTGCCCAATCTCTCGGCGTAAGCCGAGCAACTGTTCGCGATGCCATTAAAGTCCTATCAGGAATGGGTTTGATACGCACCGCACGGCGTTATGGAACTAGAGTGCGACCGGTGAAAGAATGGAATTTATTAGATAGTGACCTTGTTGGTTGGCATAATTTGAGCCACCCTCGAATTAAGCGTATGTTTTCAGAAACAACGGAACTACGAACCATTATCGAACCTGCTGCGGCTGCACTTGCAGCTGAAAGAGCAAACGAAATTCAAATTCAAAAAATTGAAGAAGCCGCGCATGCTATTCATCATGGTAAAGGCAATCTACAAACACTTTTCGATGCTGATTGCCAATTCCACATTACCTTACTTGATGCAACTCAAAACAATGTAATTCATCAAATGCGGCAAATAATCCTAACAATGTTAAGAATTTCATACGAATTTGGGGTTATTGTTGGTGACACTGACGAAGTGAATAGTGAAGCGCATATTTTGGTTGCAAGTGCCATTAGAAACCGACAACCAGACCAAGCCCGAGATCTCATGACAAAAATGCTCGAAATAAACCAAAGAATCGCTGTGAATTATTGGGTTAAAATGGATGAGACAACAAAACAATAATATGTTTCCAAATTGCTTTAGTTTCCCCCACGCCATCCAGCAACATAGCCGCTAACTTTATCGCATCCCCGTCATTAGGTCGAGAATAAATGTAGGTCATCAGAAACAAAACCTAACATCAAAGCTTCACCTCGCGCGATTTCTATGTCTTGGTTCAATGATGCAATGACAATAGCACCTGATTTCAATTTAACATTCACGATGGTTTCGGTGCCTAATCTTTCAACCAACTGAACTTGACCAGTAATTTGACCCGTTTCCTCATTTTTTATTTGCCGCACTAAATGTTGCGGTCGAATGCCTAAAATGGCATTTTGTCCAAGCTCAAATTGCAGTTTGTTTTTCAACTGAATGGCTCCAATATCAAGCGAGTCAACCGTGATGGTATTTTCACTAACTTCGATAATTTTAACTTCGAAGAAATTCATTTTGGGCGAACCAATAAAACCCGCTACAAATTTATTCGCAGGGTTATGAAACAGCTCCATAGGTGTGCCAACTTGTTGCACATAACCATCATTGAGCACCACTATTTTATCTGCCAGCGTCATCGCTTCCACCTGATCATGTGTCACATAAACCATTGTGGCATTTAAATCGGCATGCAATTTACCAATTTCCATACGCATGTCCATACGCAACGAGGCATCTAGATTTGATAAAGGTTCATCAAACAAAAATACGTCGGGCTGACGTATGATTGCGCGGCCAATGGCAACACGTTGGCGTTGGCCACCTGACAATTGTGCGGGTTTACGATCAAGCAAATCTTCCATTTGCAATATACCTGCAACTTCTTTCACCTTCTTTTCAATTTCGGCCTTGGGTCGTTTGGCCAAGGTGAGCCCAAAAGCTATGTTTTCATAAGAGGTCATATGTGGGTAGAGTGCGTATGATTGGAACACCATTGCAATACCACGCTCATTTGGTTGCATATCATTGCAGCGCTTGTCGCCAATGTACAAATCGCCATCACTAATGTCTTCTAGCCCGGCTATCATTCGCAATAAAGTGGATTTGCCGCAACCGGAGGGGCCAACAAATACAACAAACTCGCCATGTTTAATGTCTAAATCAATACCCTTAATCACTTCAACAGTACCATAGCTTTTTTTAATGTTCTTAAGCCTTAAATCTACCATTTTGGCTCCAATTCTAGTCTGCCATCATCGAGCACATTTACATTAATTGGGTCAATAATTGAGCCGATAAAATTACCTTCATCATCATCATGAGCAAATGCCAAATATTTCAAACCATCTTTGGTTTTTAGTATTTTGCCCGAATATTGTTTCGCCGGAAAAGAACCATCCAAAAACTTACCCTTCGCTACATACCATGGCCCTAATGGGTTGTTAGCCATCAAATAATGAGTGCCGGTGACCGCGTCAGTTGGATATTCTCTCAAATATGCTTGAGAAAAATGCTCAGCTGCCGTGCAAAATAGGCAATAATAATAACCTTGGTGCTCAAACACTTGTGGCACTTCCATCTGCCCAAACAAATTGCCACGATATATAGGTGGCTGTAACTGCCAATCAAAAAGGTTGTCCGATGTAGCAAATCCAATGGTGCCACCCGCGTTGGCTTCTTCGATATGCGGTTCGCGTGCGGTAAAATACATAAGATAACCGTCAGAGATTGGGTTTTTAATCACACAGGGATCACGCATAGCTCGATCATGCCATAGTGCAGGTGTATACTCTTCATAATCATTACCCGCGATATCCAAA
The DNA here is from genome assembly GCA_002400495.2 of Alphaproteobacteria bacterium. Lineage (GTDB taxonomy): Bacteria > Pseudomonadota > Alphaproteobacteria > Rhizobiales > OSC116 > OCS116. The sequence continues at coordinate 29,541 of NVQL02000074.1, forward strand.
ATCGGGTCAATTTGAACACGTTGCCAATTATGTAAGTCGCTACTAGTGGCTTGGCCGATTCGTTGTTTCATACCACCATCTTGTTTATTGGTACCCGTATAAAACAAATGCCATAAACCATCTTCACCTTTAATGACTGAACCCGTCCAAGTTGTCCAATTGTCAAATGCTTCTGTTTTACTTGGCTCAAAACAAGTGCCCAAATCAGTCCAATTTGTTAAATCTTGGCTCTTGGCATGACCAATGCTAACATTGCGATGTCGCAAATCTGCATCACCCAAGCTCTTGTCGGCTTTTAGGTAAAAGATATGCCAATCATCGCCGTCTTTAGCGAACCAAAAGTCCCATATCCATTGATTTTTAAGTTTTAGTGTCATGTTTTTTCTTAACCTTTTATACCAGTTGAGGCGATAGATGTAATGAAAGCGCGTTGTAAGAATAGGTAGAATACCAATACTGGCAATGTAACAATGGTCAAATATGCCATCACCTCACCCCAAGCCACATTAAGCTGAAAGAAATATTGCAAACCAATCATAACAGGACGAAATTCTTCCGACTGAATGACCATTAACGGCCATATATATTGATGGCTATACATAATTAGAAATTTCAAAATTGCCGCTGTTGCAAATACAGGACCCGATATGGGTATGATCACTTTGCGATAAATCTGAAACCAAGTCGCACCGTCTATGCGTGCCGCTTCTATCAAATCCTTGGGCAAATCTTTAAAATATTGCACAAATAGAAATATTGTAAGCGCGTCCGCAATCCACGGGATAATCTGCACATGGTAACTATTTAACCAACCCCATGTGAGGCCATCTAACCCAAACCATGGTAGGTTATTTACCACCATCAACAACGGCACAGCAATGGTTTCAAATGGCACGATAAGTGTGGCTAAAATAATTGCCAAAACAATCTCACGCCCTTTCCAGTCCAAAAAAGCGAATGAAAAAGCAGCCAATGAGCATAAAAATAGTGAAAGCGCGACTGTAGTGCCCGTAATGAATATCGAGTTTAAAATAAACCTAATCACCGGAACACGCTCAAAAATTGCGAAATAATTATCTAACGAAATATCACCAACTGGTAAAAATGCACGCAATGAATTTGTATCAACCAATAATTGCAAATCAGGTTTAAGGGATGACATCACCATAAACACAATGGGGAAAACAAATACCAAAGCCACGGCAATTAAAAAACTGTAACGCATAATGAGTTTGATGCGGTCTAACGTCAAATCTGGTGAGGACATTATGTTTTCTCCCGTGTTAGGTAACGTTGGAATAAGGAAATTGACAGAACAATGAGGAAAAGAATGACTGAAATGGCCGAGCCACCTGCTATGTCCTGTTTTTCATACCCACGAATGACCGCTTGATATACCAATGTTTGGGTTGAATCCAACGGCCCTCCCCTTGTCATCACGTTAACTTGTGAAAATAACGCGAATGCTTGCATGGTGATGACGATTAAAACCAATACCGCTGTGTTGCGTAAACCTGGCCAAGTGACATATCTAAACTTTTGCCATTTGGTTGCGCCTTCAATATCGGCCACCTCATAAAGAGACGCAGGAATGGTTTGCAACCCCGAAAGCCAGATTACCATATGAAACCCAACAGCTTGCCATATAGACATCGCTGCTATCGAACCAAGAGCTGTGTCAGTTCTCCCCAACCAGTCTATAGGCTCGAAATAGCCAAAACTCAAAATCGACAATAGATTATTCAACAGCCCATCATCGCCATCATAAATAAACCGCCAAAGTATCGAAACCACGATAATTGACATCACGACTGGCATAAAATATATCGTCCGAAAAATATTAATAAAACGCATTTTTTGATTAATCAGCAACGCTAACAGGAGCGCAAGACCTCCTTGTACAGGGGCAACAATGAGCACAAATACAACCGTATTAACTAGCGCCTTTATAAATATTACGTCTTTTGCGAGCATCACCACTCGGTCATCGCCGCTACTCCAAGAAAACCATTCTTTCATGCCCTTTAATTCGGGATAATTTGGGTTTTTGCGGGTAAATTTTCGAACACGTGGGTAGGTTAAATTACCATCATCATCGCGTATCAATTGACCCGATTCGGCCTTTTTAGGTTCAATGGTTAGAATATCAAAGCTCAGCAATTGGCTAAAATTACTCGTGCCTACATATTCAGTTGGGTTAGGAGACACCAGACGCTGATTGGTGAATGAGAAACCGAAAGCCAATATGAACGGAACAATTAAAAATAAAGACATTAGCACTATGGCAGGAGATGCCATTCCCCAGCCAGCTGCTGTTGTTTGTCTTAATTTTGATGTGGGTTTTTTGCGCACCAAGTTTACCTCCATTAAATAAACGAATGGTCAGAATTTATAGGTGCCGCCCAGTGCAACTAGGCGGCACCTCACTTTAGAGGGAGGATCTAAAAGCCGTAGTTATTGTTTTTCACGACGTCTGCGTCAATAGCGTCTACAGCTGCGTCCAACGCATCAACCACATCAGCACCGTTTGAAATATCAGCCAAGGCTTTTTCAAAATCCAATGCAGCGACAACATATCCAGGTGTCACAGGGCGTAAAACACCTTGCTCATTGCTTAAATCGAAGAACATTTCAAGCGGACCACCAGCTTTGTATTTTTCGGTCATTGCTGCGGCTGATTTGGTGGCGGGTATGAGGCCAAGACCTTCTGAGAATTGAGCTAAATATTTATCTTGCATTGTAAATTCAATAAATGCAGATGCACCATCTTTATGTTCACTCTGTGATGAAACACCGAATTGCCAAGATGCCGCGCCAATCTTGCTACCTTCGCCAAAATCTGGTGCTGGAAGGAATAAAATATCATCACCAAATTTTTCTAAAGCTGGCAATGCCGCCCAGTTTCCGTTCCATTGCATGGCATATTTGCCGTCAATAAATCCAGAATCACGATCAGCACCATCTTGCGATGAACCAGGTGACAACTTATTGGTAAACAGGTTTTGGAACCAATTGCCAAATTCAATTGCTTTGTCACCATTTAAAGCGCCTTCAGCAGTTGTGTATGTTGTACGGTCCATGATATCGCCACCAAATGACTGCAAGAATGGAGAAAACGCATAAGGGAACCACTCACCAGTCCAGGCCAATCCCATGTCGATAGGATAGTCGAATTTTCCACCAGCTTTAATTGTTTCTAACGCAGCATTAAATTCTTCACCAGACCAAGGTTTGTCGAGCGTAGGAATGCGAATTCCATGATCTTCAAGTATGGATTTGCGGGTGAATATAGCCAAAGCCGCATCCCACATTCCAACGGAATATACTTTGCCATCCCATTTACCAATGGCACCGGGCAAAAACCCATCTAGTGCATTTTCAGGCAAATCCAAAGGCGACATATAGCCTGCCCATGCCCAGTTTGGCATAACAGGGCCATCAACATCTAAAATATCAGGCAAATTCCCCGCAAAGGCAGCGGCCACTACAGATTCATTATATGTGTCTTGCGGAAAATTTTCCAATTCCACTGACCATTTGTCCTGAGAGGCATTAAAATCATTAATCACCCCAGTGATTATGTCAATTGAAACTTGCTCCCCTGCTCCGTGATACCACATACTTAGCTTTGCTTCAGCAAGTGCAGTGCCGGTTAGTAATGTCGACAGCATTATGGCGCTGCCTATCTTAATTATATTCTTCATTTTTCACTCCTCCTTGTTGACTTGAATTGTAAAACCGAGCTATCTTCAGCTGTGACGGACTCACGCCAAATAACTGGTCCTGAAACTAGGTCAACACTAGTTTCGATTGGTTGTTTACCGGCTTTGATCATAGCGAGCAGCTTTTCAGCTGCGCGCGCGCCAATTGCTTCATACGGCAATTCGGCACTGGTCAAGGTCGGATGTAAATGATCACATATAACGCGGTAATTATCGTATCCAGTAAGCGACATTTGTTCGGGCAATCTTATGCCGCGTTCTCGCAGCAATCCATATACACGCATGGCCATTTTATCGTTAGCGCAACATATAACCGTTGGTTTAATGGGGGTGTTTAACAGTCTATCTATTGAATCCCATAATAGGTCGAACTCATGGGCATCGTCAGATAAAGCAGCTGTAATCACCAATTCTGGGTCATAAGCTATGCCGTATTCATTTAATGCTTGCTTATAACCATCTAGCCGCAACTCACGTGCCAAAATACTTTCGGGTACGGTTAAAAAACCAATACGTGAATGGCCTTTTTCAATTAAACCTTTAGTGAGTTCATATTGCCCATTCTTATCATCAGGCAATACAGCAGCTGTCCCTAAATCATCAAAACAGTTTGCTAAAACCAAAGGAAAACCTTTAGCTAATATTGGCAATTGCAGTTTTTGATGAAATTCCGCGACGTAAATTAGCCCTTCTACGCGATGTTCCAGCAAGGTCTGAACCAATTTAGAAACTCTTTCAGGCTTGTCGCCAGTATCAGATATAAGGACTGTCATACCGTTATCAGCCAAAACACGTTGCGCTCCCTGAACGATATGAATGTCGGGCAAACCAGCAGGCTCCCCTGCGCTTGTTGAAGAAATTGCCCCCGTAATCAAACCAATCAAACCAGATCGCTGGGACCGCATGCTGCGCGCAGCTTTTGAAGGCACATAATTTAGCTCAGCAATTGCAAGTTCAACTGTTTCTCGTGTTTTGGAGTTAACTGGCGCGTCACCATTTATAACACGCGATACCGTTTTGGGCGAAACCCCCGCAAGCTTTGCAACGTCATAAATTGTGGCCATTATCGTTTCCCTCAAATCAATGTTTGTTTTCAAAATTGAAACTTAAACACGATTAAATTAGCATGACATCGGTGTCATGACATCGATGTCATGACATCGATGTCATAGTCGTATAATGATAAATAATTGTCAAGCGAAGAAATAGAGAAAATATTTTGATGTAAAATTTTCGAAATCGCTACATTGAATAGTTCACCATTTAAACTCAGGCTCCACAAGGGTTACAGCATTAAAATACATTACCAAAACAACGCTGATACAGCTTGAAATATCAGAAAGAAAATTTATCATCGTCAAGTTTTGAGAAACACTAAACATCTCAATCGCAAATAAAAGTCAAATTGCCATTAAGTTATATTTTGTCACGACGTAGGACAAAAATTGCTGACGCAATCCAAATATGTATGAAGTAAAAAAGACTACAGCATTAGAACCAACACTCCTGTTTCGCCAATTCCAACTAACACCAAGTAAATGTGTCTGCATTTCCTAACTAAAGGTGTGCAATAATATATTGCCGTTTAATACTAAATATTGATATTGATATTTACCGCCATTTTTGACTTAATATTTCAAGTTCTATTAGGAATACAGGTTCAAAATCACTTATTTGCAATTTGTTGTCGCTCCCTATAACGGGCAAATTGTTGATCGGCAAGCACACCTGCGAGTATAACTGTGCCCATAACCGCAAAGTTAAGTGAAGATGGAATGCCCAATAAGTTCACTAAATTCTGTAGCATTTGCAAAAGAATAACCCCCAGCACCACTCCAATAATGGACCCTTCACCGCCACGCAACGAAAAACCACCCAAGACACATGCCGCGATGCCATATAATTCGTAAAAACTACCATGCGATGATGGAGAAATTGACCGCGTATACATAGCAAAATAAATTGCTGATATCGCTGTTAACGTCCCACAAATGATATAGGCACCAATAATGATACGATCTGACTTAATGCCCGAAAATTCAGCAGCTTTTTCGTTTTTGCCAACTGCTAGTAAATGACGCCCATAAACAGACCGATGCAAAACCACCCAAGCAATAATGGCAACCAATAAAAAAGCAATAAAACTATGTGGCAATCCGAATGAACGCCCTGCGATAAACCACTCTAAAGTTGGGAACGACTGGCCGAAGGTGAACCCAGCCGTCGCGTCATTTGTGTAAAAACGTGCAACACCTCTATAGACGAGCAGCCCACATAAAGTGACTACAAATGGTTGTAAACCCATTTTGGTGACTAGAAAGCCATTTATTCGGCCAAGAAATGCGCCAATTACGATGACGATTCCCATGGCAATTGGCCAAGGAACTCCTAGAACAGCAATCAAATCAATAAATATCACCCCTAATAAAGCAATAACCGACCCAACGGAAAGCTCAATACCAGCAGTGACAATAACAAAAGCCTCTGCGATTGAGAACAAACCAAACAAGCCAATTAAGTTTGCAGTATTTGATAAATTTATGAGTGATAAAAACCTAGGATTTATAAGAGCCACGATGCCCGCAACCACCAAAATTAATACCAATAACCCAATGTCTTTTTTATTCATAATAGTCTCTATTCAACCGCTAATGTTAAAATGTTTTCTTCACTAAATTCACTTCGATTCAAAATGCCTGAAATTTGACCTTTTCGCATCACAGCAATCCTATCAGAAATGGTGATCACTTCCTCCATATCGCTAGAAATCATAATGATTGCAACGCCTTGCTCTGACAGTTCTCGCATAATTTGATAAATTTCTGCTTTTGAGCCAACATCAATCCCTCTGGTTGGTTCATCAAAAATCATAACTTTTGGCTGCATGGCAAGCCATTTTCCTAGAACGACTTTTTGTTGATTGCCACCCGATAGATTAACAGTTTTAGTGGCAACAGATGGCGAAACAATGTTTAAGTTTTTTTGCTGTTGTTCCGCTTTTTTTTGCTGGCTGATAAGATTAATCAAACCCCTTTGGCTCACCGATTTTAAGTCTGGTAAAGCAATATTCTCGTCAATTGCGAAGTCGAGTATAAGACCACAATCCTTTCTATCCTCGGGCACAAGGTAGAGGCCTTTCGCGATAGAATGGCTCGAATTGCTTTCTTTTAACAATTCGCCATCAATAAAAACTTCGCCATTTAACTTTTTGTCTATGCCAAAAATTGCTTGCACAAATTCGGACCGACCAGACCCAACAAGCCCCGCAATGCCAATAATTTCGCCAGAATTCACATTAAAATCAACACTTTCATTTGGGTAAACATGTGTCACAATGGCTTTAACCTCTAACATCACACCACCTACTGTGGTTGTGGATGCGGAGGAAAAAGCGCTCAATTTTCGCCCTACCATCATTTGAATCATAGATTCTTTTGATATTTCAGCTTTTGCTAGATGGCCAACAACTTGACCATCACGCAGTGCGATAACCCGATCAGCACAGTCAATAATTTCATTTAATCTATGAGAAATAAAAACAACACCAATACCATCTGCTTTCAACTCGCCAATAATGGTCAAAAGAATGTTGGTTTCAGAAGCTGTGAGACTGGATGTCGGCTCATCCATTATAATAAGACGCGCATCCATCGACAACGCCTTGGCAATTTCCATCAGCTGCTTTTCAGCCAGAGATAAGGTTGACGCTAAACTATTGGCCACAAAATTTGCCCCTAATCTTTTTAGAATAGGATTAACTGTCGCCTGCATCGCTACATTATCTAGCAATCTTAGTTTGCCACTAAAAATTTCTCTACCTAAAAGGATATTACCCGCAACATCTAAGTTATCAAATACATTTAACTCCTGATGAACAAACGCAATGCCTGAACCAAATGATTGTTCAATGGTCAGCCTTTTATAAATTATATCGTCAACGATTATCTGACCTGAAGACGGGCCAATTAAACCACCAAGTATTTTCATTAAGGTTGATTTACCAGCGCCATTTTCACCAATGATGCCAACAATCTCACCACTATTAACTGACAATGAAACTTTATCTAATGCTAAAACACCAGGATAGGATTTTGAAATATCCTGAAATTCCAGCGTTAATTTACCACCTTTTTTCATATGCATTTCCCAGCCAAATATACTGTAGCTATTTTAAATGTGGTAGCGTTACAGAGTGTTACACATAACGCTACCGCTTCTCCGGGAAGAAACCCTATTTACCATTAATGCGGGCAGTTAATTCCGCCGTGAATGTGTCAACATTATCAGCAGTAATCACTTTTGTAGGTACAATAATCAACTTATCTTCTGGAACACCAGATTTGTCACCTTCAAGATAAGCCGCCATTAATTTCATACCTTCATAACCCCAAGAATATGGATCTTGAACTACGGTGCCAGCAAATGTACCTTCTTTAACGGCGCCAAGCGTTATCGGATCTTCATCAAAAGCTATCACGGTCACTTGGCCGAGCTGACCTGCCGATTTTAGCGCATCATAGATCTTTGGTGGGTTGTAGGAGTAAAAACCTACCATACAGTTCACCTCTGGATTTGCTACAAGTACATCATCAACATTCGAACGGGCACGCGCAAAATCCACATCATCACCACGCACGTCTATAAGTTCTATGCCCGAGCCTTTTATTGCTTCTCTAAACCCTGCAATTCTCTCTATGGCATTGTCAGCACCTAAAAAGCCTACAAAACCCATGCAAACGCCACCGTCTGGCATTGCCTTAACTGCGATTTCGCCGGCTTGCACGCCTGCAGCAGTATTTGAAGAACCTAAATAAGCAATACGATTGCTATCTGGCGCGTCACTATCGGTTGTGAATAATGGTATTTGAGCCGCGATGCGGTTAAAGGCACCGATTGAGGTTTTAGGATCCACAGAAGAAATCATAATTGCATCAGTACCTGCTGCAACAAGGTCATCCATCAGCGCATTTTGCAAGGCTGCTGTACCTTGAGCAGGATACCGGAATTGGGTGTCATAACCAGGCAATTCTTTTTGTGCAGCCTTAACACCCGCTTCAGATAGTTTCCAAAAATCAGATGCAGCGTTCACTACAAACGCAATCGATGGTTTGTCCTCTGCCAGAACATTGCCACCAGATAAGCCAGCAATAACTGCAATAGTCATCATTAATTTTGTTTTCATATTTGCCTCCCAACAAATGTTTTTATTTGATCTATTTTGATCTAGTTGCAGGATTTTCGGCTAAGAAAACCGAGTAACTAATAATTACTAATAAATAGTAATTATTAGTAATGCAAGCTTATATTCCTTTTTTCTAAAATTAAATCCGTGAGTATAGATTATTGGAAGAAAGAAATAGCATCGCAATGATTAGAATGACGATAAAATTATTCGGTAATTATGGCGCAAATCAACCGTTAGCGAAGCTAATTAGCCCACTTTGAATGGCGTTTTTGAGTTTAATAAAATTGATAATTACCCTTGAGGAGCGGCAATAGAATTACGCTTAACCAGGATACATTCTAATTTCGTCAACGGGAAAGTTAAATCTTCGGGCAGTTGCTTCAAATCAATATTTTCTAAAGCCGTATTAACTGCCCAGCGCCCCATTTCTCTATGCGGTAGTATTAATGTAGTTAAGGGTGGCGTGAGTTGTCTTGCAATTTCTTCATCATCATAACCAATTACAGATATGTTTTCTGGTATTTTCAGACCATGTTCTTTAATGGCCTCAAAACAACCTACAGCCATACGGTCATTTGCGCAAAAAATAGCGGTCGGAGGGGATTTCAAATCAAGCAATTTGCGCGTCTCTTCATAACCAGACTTAGTCTGCCAATCCCCATTTCGAACAAGCTCTGGGTCAAACACAATATCAGCTGACGAAAGCGCATGCTGGTAACCGCGCAACCTACTTTTTGCAGCATCCATCCACATTTCACCTGTAATGTGGCCAATGCGCACATGCCCTGCAGTAATCAATTGGTTAGTTGCTTGTTGCCCGCCAACCATTTCACCAGGGAGTATTGAAGGAAAACTACGGCACTTTGAATAACAATTCAGCAATATTACCGGTTTATTCACCTTAAACAATGCAGGTGGTATAATAACCTCACGCGTCATGATTGTCGCGTAAACGATTGCTTTAACATCAGAAATTGAGGCCGCCGCAATGGTAAGTGGTTCCATACGCGGGTCATTTAAAGTTTGATATGCTGCCACAATATGGCCAGATGGCCAAGCCGCGTCCCTCACCCCATCTATAGCTACCATGGCCTCTGGACTTGTTGACATTTGGTCAAAAATAACTGCAATCTGGTGAGGGTTTGCAGTCAATTTTGGTCTGTTTTTTTGATGAATATAACCAAGTTTTTTTGCAGATTCCAAAACCAACTGCCTTGTTTCTAAGGCCAAAACTATTCCAGGAGTATCGTTAAGAACTACTGACACAGTCGATTGAGAACAACCAGCAAGGTTGGCGATATCGGTCATCGTCACCCTTTTTTTCGGTAACAGTCTAATTTGTTTGGTTTGTTTTTTATCCGCCAAATATGGCCTACCTTTAGATTTTTTCTATTGCCTCTAAGTAGAACCCATTCTGAAATTACGAATCCGTTCAAAACCTACTGCAAGAATGATAAAACTACCTACAAATGCACCTTGCCAAAAAGTGCTGATTCCCAATAATATTAAACTATTACGAATAACTTCAATAAGCAACGCCCCAACAATAGCACCAAATGCAGTGCCACTACCCCCAGCAAGGTTTGCACCGCCTATTACCGCTGCTGCAATGACCGTTAGCTCCATTGCCTGGCCAAGATTAGTGGTTATACCACCCAACCAACCAACTTCTAGCACGCCAGTTATACCCGCTGTCAAGGCCGAAAACATATAAATACTTACTTTTACAGGTTTCACAGCAATACCTGCCTTAGTGGCTGCATTTTCATTCCCACCAATAGCAAATACATGCTGCCCCCATCGGCTCCAGCGAAACATAATCCCCATTATCAGTGCAAGCGCAAGCATAACTAATAAGGGGTTGGGCAAACCATAGGTGCGGCCTCCCCCAATTTCTAATAATAAATCATGATCCGGCCCAAATTCCCATATCATTTTATTGTCAGACAAAACCATTGCAAGGCTTCGGCCAATAGAGAGAGTGCCTAGTGTGACCACAAACGGGGGCATTTTCACGTACGCAATTAAAACACCATTTACAAGCCCTATTCCTAACGCTGCTAAAATTGCCAAAATACCTGCCAACCAAAAAGGATAGCCTGCCGCCATAACGATTCCGGTTACCATGGCTGACATAACAACTGATGAACCGACCGACAAATCGATACCACCTGTCGCAATAACTGCGGTCATGCCAATTGAAATGATGCCAACAAAAGCAAAGTTTCTGGTGACATTAAATAAATTTCGTTCAGTTGCAAATGTATCGGTTAAAATCGTCAGTGCGACGCAAGCTGCAACCGCAGCCATAAAAACCCAAAAAACTTGATGATTTGTAACACGCGACATTAAAGACTGGTGTTCAGAATGTTCAATCGCTTTTTCTAATGTAGTAGACAATATTTTAACTCCCTTAAGCGGTTTCAATCGCGCCTGTAATGAGGCCTGTAATTTCTTCAGGTGAACTTTGTGATGCAGCTTTATTCGCCACCAATCTACCGCGCCGCAACACAATAATTTTATCCGCGACTGAAAAAACATCTGGCATTCTATGACTAATCAATATGACCGAGACACCATTATCACGAAGGCGCTTTATCAGATTGAGCACTTCAACAATTTGCCGCACAGAGATCGCCGCCGTCGGCTCATCCATCAAAACCACTTTTGCATCGGTTAACAACGCACGGGCAATCGCCACAGCTTGTCTTTGCCCTCCCGACATTTTATTTACCAAATCTCGCGGGCGCGTCTCTGACTTTAATTCCACAAATAGCTCACCAGCGCGTTTAAACATTGCCGCGTAATCTAAAAACGCAATCGGCCCTATTCGCCGCACTAACTCACGCCCCAAAAACACATTTGATGCAGCGGTCAAATTATCGCAAAGCGCAAGATCCTGGTGAACAATTTCTACCCCTGCTCTTCTCGCATCCATCGGCTTGCCAAATGCCACTTGCTGTCCATCAATTTTCATCACCCCATCACTCGGTCGGTGATCGCCTGCAATAACTTTTGCGAGGGTTGATTTACCAGCACCATTGTCACCCATCAAACCCAAAACCTGCCCCGCTTCAAGCTTCAGCGACACATCACTTAATGCTTGAATTGCACCAAAATTTTTTGATATACCACTCATTTCTAATATTGGCATACGCTCCCCTTATTTATCAAATTGCTATTTTATTAGCATAAATATTAGTTAAATACCGCCATGCATTTTTATACGGTTCTAAAAAAACCTTACTTTAGCTACCTTCTTGAATTTTTACTAACATAGTAATTTTATCAAATCAAGGCTTGACAATATAATTAGTAATTATTAGTAATTAACTCGGAGGGCAATTATGAAGTTATTATTAACGGGTGGTACGGGTAAGGTTGGTCAAGAGTTTTTACAAAAATTCTTGGCTGAGGATAGTTTCTCGGATTGCGAAATCGTAGCTCTGTGCCATAACAGAGTCGTCGCGCCACATGATAGAATAAAAATCATAAGGGGCTCAATTTCCGAAGAACATATTGCCCTTCAGGCTTTGGCTGGCATCACACATGTCGTTCATATGGCCGCAGTTAAAGAATCGCCCGACATAGCAATGGATGTTTCCGTTAAGGGCATGTTTTGGTTGTTGGAAGCTGCTAGAAAATCTCTTACCTTTGAACAATTTATCTTAATCAGCGGCGACTGTTCGGTGGGTCATATTTTTCAGCAATATCATGAACCTATAACTGAACTTTCACCACGTAAAGCCTACCCGGGTTGTTACGCGCTCTCTAAATTGCTCGAAGAAGTCATGCTCGAGCAATATCAATACCAATATAATTTGAATGGTTGTTGCTTGCGTGCACCGTGGATTATGGAAAAAGATGATTTCAAACATGTTTTAAAATTTGATGAAACCCAATTTGGCGGGCCTGAATGGACCAATTATATTAGCAAAAAACAAATCGAAAAAAATATAGAAAAAAATACAATCCCGTTAATGCTCGATATAAACAACGATCCTCTCAAAAGAAACTTTATACATATTTCAGATCTAGCGAAGGCAATTATCGCGGCAATTGATGAACCAAAAGCACACCAACAACTCTTTAATATTTCAATGGATGAACCCATAAACTACGCAAAAGTAGCAAAATATCTAAACCAGACGCGTAAGTTTAAAAGTTCAAACATCAAAACAAATCATTTTAGCAACTGGCTTGATAATAGAAAAGCACGTCACTTACTAAATTGGGCACCAGAAATTGGTATGGAAAAACTAATTGAGGGTGCATTCACTTATCAAAGGAAGCCAGACGACCCTCGTGTCATTTGGTATCCAGGGTAGGTTCACGTAATTCGGCTTAAGTCGGATATTTTAACAAGAGGGAGAGTAAAATGAATATTAAAAAAATACTTGCTGCGACGGTTATCGCATCAACCATGTTAACAGGCGCAAGCGTGGCACATGGAAAAGACATTTTAGCCATTGTTGTGAAAGGACTTGATAACCCATTTTTCGAACAAATTAATTTAGGTTGTCAACAATGGATGGCAGAAAATGCAGATTCTAAGTATGAATGCTTATACACTGGCCCAGCATCTAGCGCTGATGAGGCTGGCGAAGTGCAAATTGTCGATGACTTGCTAACACGTGGTGTAGCTGCCATTGCGATCTCACCTTCAAATGCACCAGCCATGGCAAACCGCATTCGCCAAATTGCTCCAAATATCCCTGTCATGACAATTGATGCCGATTTTATGACTAAAGATAGTGACTTGAGAGCTACCTATTTGGGTACTGATAACTATTTAATGGGTGTGAAAATGGCAGAGCAAACTGCTGCGCTTAAACCTAATGGTGGTTCTGTATGTTTACAACTTGGTAATGTGGCTGCTGATAACATTAATGCTCGTGCCGCTGGTTTCCGCGACACAATTGGTGGCAAAAAAGGCATTGAACGCCTTGATGGTGAAAATGGTTGGTCTGAAGTCAAAGGCTGCCCTGTATTTACAAATGACCAAGCTGATCTTGCCAATCAACAAATGGCAGATACTTTCATTGCCAATCCAGATTTGGATGCTTTTGTACTTATTGGTGGCTGGGCTCAGTTTGCTCCGCAAGCCTACAAGCAAGTGACCGATCAGGTTATGGACAAGCTTAAGAGCAAAGAATTAATCATCATAGCTGGTGACACTCTACCTCCGCAAACAAAAGCTTTCCGCGAAGGTCGTAGCCACGCACAAATTGGCCAACGCCCGTTTGAGATGGGTTACAAAGCTCCAGACGTAATGATTAAACTCATTAATGGAGAAAAAGTTGGTGATCCATTATTCACTGGTCTTGACGTTTGTACCGAAGCAGAACCTGGTTTCTGTAAGGACAATTAATATTTAGAAATAAAAACGAGCGCTGTAAAAGTGCTCGTTTTTTAATTAGTACTATTAATCCATCCGAAAATCTGTAGACTATAGTTAGCCACTTGCTATGTAGGTTCTAAATGTTTCGGAAGTTTAAACTATGAAAACAAAAATTGCATTGGTTGGGTTAAACAAAACGGCACTGCAGCAACACCTTCCTACACTAAAACACAACAAGTACTTTGAATTAGCAGCTACAATTAATTGCGCCGAAACTCTCAATGGAATAGATAATTTTAATTCATTAGAAGAAATGATCGCAAACCGACCGGATATTAGTTCGATTTCCGTATGCGTCCCGCCCAAAACTCAATTTGAAACCACCAAAACTGCACTTAATGCTGGCCTGAATGTTATATTAGAGAAACCGCATGGCTCAACCCTAACGGAAATGCAATCATTATCAGATATTGCAGCCCTAAATTCATGCAGCCTTTTTACTATGTGGCGCTACAAGTTTGCAGCAGGTGTGGCGATGGCAAAGGAAAAATTGAAATCCGAAAACATCATCGCAATTAAGGTGACATGTAAAGAAGACAGCCGAAAATTACCACCTGAACACGATTGGATATGGAGACCTGGTGGTTTAGGGGTATTTGACCGTGGCATAAATGCGATATCATTGCTAACTGAAATTCTCCCTGAAAAATTCTATTTAAGTGTTGGGGTATTACACGTATCGGAAGATCTTCGTCAAATTCCATTTGCAGCTGATTTATATTTCAAAACGACAAGTGGTGTCAACGCATCCATGTTATTTGAAATTTCCCAAAATAACGAAAATATATGGGAGATAGAAATTGAAACCGACCAAGGCAAATTGGTACTTTCAGACAGAGGAGATACAATTAAACTTAATGACATAGCTCTACCTTCAAATAAAAATGGCAGTTTACATGACCAATTTTATAGCCAATTTTACACATTACTAAATTCAAATTCATCCAAAGTCGATTCAACACCAATAATGCATGTCGCAGATTGTTTTATGCTGTGCAGACAAGTCACTTCCGATCCTAGTGAGCCAAGAAAAATAGATTTTGTGGAACAAGCTCACCTCTAAGCCTGAAATTCATCTCAACTTTGCGTTTCTTCGAACCACTTAAAATACAATCATTCGCAAATCAGCAGTCTTAGACAGCTATGCAAATTTGCAAATAAAAGCCACCTACCAATGCTGTCAATGAGTATTGAAAATTGATTACAATATCACCGACACTTCTAATGTTTTGTTGAAACACCCAATATACTCAGCATCAATTCATATGACCAAATTTTCGCACCTAAAGAGTGATGTAATTTTTGATATAGGTTTCCCACGCATATACTAACACATTGATTCAACTAGTGTGTAACAACACATTTCTCACCAACCCATCCGCCATTATTTCTCAATTGATAAATTTTGAACCACTAATTTTCAGGGGCGTATCTATAACTCTCTAATTTTAAAGCGGAGCGGATTTCTCTGTTTCCCAGAAATTTAAATAGAAGTCGCACCCATATCAGCAATTAACATATCGACAAATAATTGGCTTGCAGGCGAAAGGCTACGGCCTTTTTTCGTAACCACAGCAATTTTTCGGCTAACAATCGGCGAGACAAGCGCTTTAATAACCAATTCTTCATGCTTATACAATTGCGCCAATGCCGCAGGAAAAATTGTCACTCCTAATCCAACCGCCGTCATCCAAACCGCTGAGCCTAAAAACCCAACTTCATGCACAATTTCAGGTTCGACATCCAACTCATGCAATACCGAAGTTATCAATTGCCGCATGCCGTAATCACCCCGCAACCCAATGAGAGGCTCGTTCTCAAGGTCTGCCCATTGCACTTGATCTAGCTTTGCTAACGGATGATCAAGCGGGCAGATAAGCTGCAATTCATCATTTAAAATAGCTAATGAGTCAAATTCCCCGCCCTCAGCAGGCATAGTGCCAATGCCAAATTCCACCCGCTCCGAAAGAATATGCGATAAAAACTGGTTGGGCGCGCAATCATCAATCACCAATTTAATATGGTTATATTTTTTTGCAAATTTCCGCACCATATTGGGCAGCATTGCCATGCCAGTCGAAGGTGTAGTAGCCAAATGCACCCTTCCCCGTTCACCAGAGGTTAAAGCATTTATATTTTGCCCCAAAGTTACAGTGTCTTGCAAAATACGCTCGGCAATGCCAATGGCATCATCCGCGACCGAAGTCGGCACCAAAGCACGGGTCGTACGGTCGAACAATTTCACATTCAAAGTTTCTTCAATTTGCTTTATCAAAATACTGATGGCAGACTGAGTAACACCAATTTCTTGCGCAGCAATGCGCAATTTGCCACAATTATATACCGCCACAAAAGCGCGTAATTGCTTGAAAGTTAACCTTGTTTCGATATTCACTTAAAGAAACCTTATGAATGATTGCAAATAATTCAATTTATTTCACTATTTTTATATCATATAGTTTGATAGCGCAATCAATCAATTTAAGCCGCACGGCAAATTGATCTTAACCCCCGACAATACGGGGCATATTATTTTGGGAGGATTACTATGAATTGGCGTCATTTAAAAACCATGGCTGTCGCAACAGCCATCGCTTTAAGTTCAACAACCGCTATGGCGGCAGAACGTTACACATTGGGCACCAACCCGCAAGGTTCTATTTATTATACAATTGGCGGCGGCATTGCTGCGGCATTGCAAAAAAATCTAAACCAACAAGTGACAGTGCAACCCTTTACAGGCTCATCAGTTTACATTCCGCTAATTGGTGCAGGCGAGGTTACAATGGGGCTAAATTCCAGCCTAGACCTCGGCGCTTGGTATAACGGCGAATATAGCGAGCCGATGAAAAACCTAAGGGTTTTAGCTCGTATTTGGCCGTTAACTGTAGGTTATGTGACCCGCGCGGAAGCAGGCCTGATAAATATGTCAGACCTAAAAGGCAAACGCGTGGTTACTGATTTTAGTGCCCTAAAAGCCATGAGCAAGGTAAACACCACCATGCTCGAATTGAGCGGTGTTAAGGTTGACGAGCTTACCGCTGTTACAACCGCAAGCCTCGGTTCTGGTATGAGCGAATTAACCGAAAATGCCATCGATGCGACTTTAATTGCTGTCGGCATTCCATTAACTCAACAAGCCCATGCCAGCATTCCAGGCGGCATTCGTTATTTAAACATTGATGGCGAAAATGCCACCACAGAAAAAGCCGATGCCCTCTACCCAGGTATGTATTTAACCGAAATCAAACCCAGCAAAAGAACGCCAGAGGTTACCGAGCCCATCACAGTCGCAAGGTTTGATGTATTTCTAACCGTCAATGCCGATTTACCAGATGCTGATGCAACAGCCTTGCTAACCGCATTATATGAAAGCCTACCGCAACTGAAAAAAGATTACCCGCCACTGGGTGGTGCTGCGCTAGAAAAACTATCGCAACCCTCAAACACAGTGCCTTATCATCCTGCGTCAGTTGAGTTTTTCAAATCACACAATATGTGGTCGGATGTCAATGTGACACGTGATGAACCTATGATGAAATAGGAATTTACGAAATGAATATTAAAAATCTAGCAGCGGTGATTCCCGTGGTGGGAATCGCTTGGCTACTAAACCTCCCCCGTCATTTGGGCATGGTCATCATTACCGAGCAATATTTAGCGTTAATGATCGGTCTTGCCACATTGATCGGGTTGGTGGTTCAGCCGTCATCAGCCGATAAAAAACCCAAAATGAACTTAATGGTTTTTAACGGCTTATTTGGCTTATTGTGCTTGCTTTCATGGTTATGGCTTGCCGTAAATTATGAAGCATGGCTGCTAGATTCTATAAACCGCAGTGTCTTTAAATGGCTGCCTGCCATCATCGCCATTGCAGGCATTTTAGAGGCCACACGCCGCCATTGCGGCAAAGTTCTAACTATTTTAGCCGCCATATTCATTACCTACGGCATCTATGGCTACCTAGCCCCAGGTATATTCTCCGCCGTAGAAACCACACCAGCCCGCTATATTCTATATCTATATAACGATACCAACGGCATATTAGGCCTAGTGCTACGCGTTGGTGCCATCCAAATTGTTGGTTTCATTATTTTTGGCGCCGTTCTAAATGCAGTCGGTGGCAGCCGCATTTTAACAGATTTGGCAATGGCGACCATGGGGCACAGGCGCGGCGGGCCTGCCAAGGTAGCCATTTTGGCCTCAAGCCTATTTGGCACATTGTCTGGCTCAACAGTCGCCAATGTAATGAGCACAGGCGTGGTAACAATTCCTCTAATGAAACGTTCAGGCTTTCCCTCCCGTTATGCAGCCGCCATTGAAGCGGTTGCATCCAACGGCGGCCAAATTGCACCACCCGTTATGGGAGCAACTGCGTTTATCATCGCTGAGTTTCTACAAGTCCCCTACTCAACCGTGGTTTTCGCAGCTCTACTACCCGCTGCAGCCTATTATTTCATGCTTTATTTACAAGTCGATAGATACGCAGCCGTCAACGGGCTAGAAGGCGTCGACAAAAGCCAATTACCCAAATTAGGCGACAGTTTCAAAAAATCTTGGCCGCTAATCATTCCGTTAGGCGTGTTGATATATTTCCTATTTGGCTTAGGTTATGCACCTGGTAAAGCAGCACTTTACGCCTCCATTGCCTCATATGCCTTTTTCTTAGTCACCGCGCCACGCAATGTTTCACGGCTCGGCGTACTCAAAGAAATCGCGCAAACCTCAGGCACTATGCTCATTCCCGTATTGTTAGTCTCGGCGATAGCAGGCATTGTCATTGGCACAATCAACAGCACAGGCCTAGGCTTTACCCTCACTTTGGCATTAGGCCAAATTGCCGAAGTCGGCGGCATATTACCTTTGCTTATTGTCACGGCCGTGATAGCAGTTATCTTAGGTGTCGGCATGCCCACATCGGGGGTTTATGTCGTGGTCTCAGTGCTACTCGCCCCTGCCTTGGTAAAAGCAGGCATCGGCCAAATGTCAGCCCATCTGTTTATTTTCTACTTTGGCCTTTTGTCAATGCTCACGCCACCTGTCGCCATCGCATCCTATGCAGCGGCTTCATTGGCACAAAGCGATATGTGGCAAACGGGTCTAACAGGCGTTCAATTGGCAATCGTGGCCTATCTCATCCCCTTTGTATTTGCATTTAACCCAGCCCTTTTGCTCGATGGCACGTGGGCAGAAATCGTACTTTCTTGCATTACGGTGATGATATCAGGCTATATTTTAGCCGAAATATTGGCATGGAAAAAAGCTTATGGCGGCGGAATAAAACGTGCCGTTATGGCCGCATTTGCCCTATTTGTCGGTGCAAGCAGCGCCTTGTTTGAGGCAGCCAGCATAGCAACAATCATCATATCCATTATTGGCGTGATTGTGATTGTCATCACCCAAAAATATAAAGCCAACGGCTCAAACATCACCCCCAAATTACAACCAGAGCAGAAAACATCATCTTAAATTTTAACTTAGACTGGAAATATTATGAATGAAATCAATCCTAACCCTGGTTATAAACGCATCGCAACCGAAGAAGCTTGGGCGCCAACTGAATTGATGAATTTATTTCATAAAGAGTTGGAAAGAA
This sequence comes from Alphaproteobacteria bacterium, assembly GCA_002400495.2. Classification (GTDB taxonomy): domain Bacteria; phylum Pseudomonadota; class Alphaproteobacteria; order Rhizobiales; family OSC116; genus OCS116. The sequence continues at coordinate 49,445 of NVQL02000074.1, forward strand.
AATCGATTAAAGACCCAGGTTTCTACTCGTTATGGGGGTTTTTCTCAGGCAACAGCCAACGAGCCCAAGATTTATCGCGCCGATTGCAAGATTTAAATGATGAACGCATCAAGGACATGGACAGTGCAGGCATTGATATGCAAGTGGTTGCCCTCACCTCCCCGGGTGTGCAGATTTTCGAGCCTGAAATGGGCACGTCATTAGCAATACGTTTTAACGATGAGCTGGCCGATCAAATTAGCAAAAACCCTGATCGCTTTGTCGGCCTTGCCGCATTCAGCCCGATGGACACCAAGGGCGCGGCAAAAGAGCTAGAACGCGGCGTCACCAAATTGGGCATGAAGGGTGGCATCCTAAATTCACATTCCTTAGGCACATATATGGATGATGAAAAATATTGGGAAGTATTTGAAGCCGCCGAAGCATTAGATGTACCGATATATTTACACCCCAATACGCCCTCACCTCAAATGATAGAGCCATTTTTAAAGCTCGGCTTAGATGCAGCTGTCTATGGTTTTGGATGTGAAACTGGTTTGCATGCCCTACGATTATTAGTCGCTGGCCTGTTTGACCGCTTCCCTAAATTGCAAATCATATTGGGTCATTGTGGTGAATCTTTACCCTTTAATCTATCCAGAATCAACTATATGCATGGCCATGTATCCACCTCAAACCGTTATGAAAATGTAAAACCACTAAAGCGCCCTGCTATGGATTATTTAAAGGAGAATTTTTATTACACCAATAGCGGGGTTGCGTGGGCACCACCAATCATGTTCATACGAGATGTAATCAGCCCTGATCGTATGTTATATGCAATGGATTATCCATGGCAATTCATCCATTCCGAAGTGGCGGAATTAGATAATTTACCGATGACAGGGGCGGAGAAAAAACAATTCTTCGAAGGCAACGCACGTAAATTATTTAAAATATAACCACAAAGGGGCGACATTTCTCCCCGTCGCCCCTAAATAAGGTATTTGATTGGCCTCTGATTCTAAAAACACGACAGAGTCATTCGGCCGCGAAGTAATAATATTTGACACAGAAGCATAATTACTATAGTTTTCAACCGTTAAGCATTGCTTAAGCAGCTTAAATAATATTGTAGGAAAACTGCATTTGGCAAAGAGGCCTCACAAAAAACTCAAATATTTTTGAGTTTTTTGTGAGGTTTTTTGTGTTTGGGGGTATGATGAGAAAAGAAATTCCTTTGGGATTACTTTATTCTGTAACAGGAACTTACGGAGCAATCGGGCGAGATTTGCTCGATGGCGCCCTGATGGCAATTGATGAAATCAACGAAGATGAATCAAACTCCATATCTTTCAAAACTATAATTGGCGACCCTGGCGGCAACATTGATGAATATCACAGAATGTGTGAGGACATGTTACGCCGTGATAAATGCAAACAAATAATGGGTACAATCACCTCCATCGGCAGAAAAGAAGTCACCCCCATCATCGAAAAATATGATGCTTTGCTGTGGTATACATCACCCTATGAAGGTTTTGAGGTTTGCGAAAATATCATTTATACGGGCGCCGCACCCAACCAACATATTTTGCCATTATTCGAACATATGTTCACCCATTTTGGCAAAAACACCTATTTAGTCGGTTCAAATTATGTATGGGGCTGGGAGGTAAACCGCATTGCACGCGAACTTATTGCCGCAGTTGATGGTGAGGTGCAAGGCGAAAAATATCTACCTTTAGATGATGTTGATGTTGAGCGAATAATTGATGAAATCGAACGTAAAAAACCCGATTTCATTCTGAATAATCTAGTTGGCAACAGCAGCTACGCGTTCATTCGAGCTTATTATGAATTGGGCAAGCGAAACTCAGATTTCTTAGCCAAGACCCGCCCCATTGTTTCCTGTGACCTCACTGAATGTGATCTAAAACATATAGGTGCCGAAGCGGCCGACGGGCATCTATCAACCGCCGTTTATTTTGAAAAACTAAACAATGATTTAAACCAGACATTCAGAAATAAAGTCACAAAATATTTTGATAAAAACCGCAGTATTTCAAGCTTCTTGGTGAGCGGATATGAGACTGTACATATGATAAGCAAGTCCATATCAATCGCCCAAACAGATGAAATCAACGCCGTGATGGATGCATTATATGTTTGTGAGTTCGAAACCGCAATGGGCAGAATGAAGATTGATTCAAACACCAATCACGCATGTTTAACGCCATTATTAGGGCGGATTAATTCCAATTTAGAATTTGACATCATTGATGCGTCTAAACATCCAATTGTTGCAGACCCCTACCTCATTAATTTCAGCGCAGAACAATTTTCGCGCAGAATAGTCACCTTGGAACGCCAAGCGGCGAATGATTATCTAAAGGTGATAAAATGACCCGATTTTATACGCCGAATTTTAATGGAAAAAGGGCCTTAATTCTTCACCGCAATGGTGAAAGCATGAAACGCCTCACGCGGCAGCTTGAGCGTTTGGGTATGGAGGTAACCATCTGTTGGCCTGAATTTCCCAAAAGTGATGACGTTTATCAAAATGGAAAGTTAATTTTTGATATTATATTTGTCGATGCTGACAACGGTTATGATGATTTATTCCCATGGTTGTTGGGCGCACCGCCCGTGCCATTAATTGCGCTTTTAGGCTCAGAATTACCGGGGCGGCTAGAATGGGCAATGAGCCAGAACATCGTGTCTCATATATCAAAACCAATCCAATCAAGCGGTGTATTTAGCGCACTGGTTTTCGCCGTTTCCAATTTTGAAAAGATGAAATCAGAACAGCTACATTTAGAAAGCCTAGAAATGGTGGTGAATAGCCGTCCCGCAGTGTTACGAGGCGTATCTGCTTTGATGAAACATGGTGATTTAAGCGAAAGTCAGGCATTTGCCTTAATCCGCAAAGCTGCAATGGATAACCGCACGAGCATAGAAAAATATTGTCTAGCACTCAACGCCGATATATTTGACAAATTGCTCATAAATTCCGCCAATTTTAAAAATTCCAAGAAGGCGAATTAGTGATTATTTTAAAGAAACTTCTGAAACGCAAATTAGCTGTATTTGGTTTAATCATCATCTTCACTGCTATCATTTTAGCGATTTTCGCACCCATTATTGCACCATTTTCGCCAAACGAACAGTTTTTTGATGGCCTAACCATAGAAGGCGCCCCGCTCGGCCCAGAAGCTGGCTTTTTACTCGGCACAGATCTGCTTGGCCGCGATTTACTGTCACGTATCATTCATGGCAGCCGAACGTCATTGGTCATAGGCGTGGTTGCCAATGGCGTTGCCGTATTCATTGGCGCATTTGTCGGCATTGTGGCAGGTTATTTCAGAGGTTGGATAGGCAGCGTATTAATGCGTATTACTGATTTAATGATGGCATTCCCTGCCCTCCTATTAGCCATTGTTTTAGCGGCGATATTCCAACCAAGCATCTGGATTGTCGCCATGGTGATTGCCATGGTAAATTGGGTGCAGGTCGCCCGTATTATGTATGCTGAAACAATTTCACTTTCAGAACGTGAATTTATCGATGCCGAACGCTCGCTCGGCGCTTCTAGAATCCGAATATTATTCAAACACATCACACCACATTTAATCCCTTCGCTTATCGTTTTTGGCACATTGGGCATTTCAACCACCGTATTGCTCGAAGCCACACTAAGTTATTTAGGTGTTGGCGTACAACCGCCTATCCCAAGTTGGGGCAATATAATTTTTGAAAACCAAACCTATTTCGCCACCGCACCTTGGTTGGTAGCTTTTCCGGGCATTGCAATTGTAACACTGGCCTTGGCATTTAATTTGGTAGGCGATGCATTGCGCGAAATTTTAGACCCAACCATGAAAGGAAGATCATAATGATTGGCTTTCTTTCACGCCGCGTATTTGAATCTGCCCTCATATTGATCGGCATCACATTCATAACATTTCTATTGTTATTTGTACTGCCTGCCGACCCTGTCAGGCAAATCGCTGGGCGAAGCGCAACACCAGAAGTCATTGCCAACATTCGCCATCAATTGGGCTTAGATTTGCCATTTTACCAGCAATATTGGCGCTATTTCGTCAACCTTTTACAAGGTGATTTTGGCCGTTCCTATTTACAAAAATCCGAAGTCGCAGAATTAATTAAAGCGCGGCTACCCGCCAGCCTACTTCTCATGGCAGCAGGCATATTTGCCGAATTGCTAATCGGCCTCGCAATGGGCATTATCTCCAGCCTAAGACGCGGTGGCAAAACCGACAATATCTTAATGGTCGTTTCATTCGTCGGCGTATCAGCCCCACAATTTGCAGTCGGCATTCTCATGCTTTATTTCTTTGCAGTTAAATTGGCTTGGTTCCCCATTGGCGGCTATGGCACATGGCAACATTTAGTCTTACCCGCCCTTACCATGGGTTTCATGGGCGCAGGTTGGTATTCTCGTATGATGCGCTCTTCCATGCTCAATGTATTGGAACAAGATTTTATCCGCACCGCAAAAGCCAAAGGCCTAGGTAAACTTAAAGTAATTATGCGCCACGCCGTTCCCAATGCCATCTTACCGATTATCGCCATGATTGGCATTGATATTGGCCTTTTTGTCAGCGGTATGATTGTGGTTGAATCAGTATTTGGCTGGCCGGGCATCGGTCAATTGGCTTGGCAGGCCATTCAGCGCGTCGACATTCCCATCATCATGGGCGTCACTTTAGTTGCGGCTTTTTTTATCGTCATCGGCAATTTTATTGCAGACGTCATTTCAATTTTTGTAGACCCACGAATTAAATTGAAATGACAATATTGTTGTGAATGCAATTGCATTTTCAATGTTTTTTATAATCTAACGGAGGAATGAAAATGAAAAATTGGTTAAAACTAACTGTGGCTTCTGCGGCTATTCTAGCAGTAAGCACCACAGCTTTCGCGGCCGAAAACCACGGCGGCTCTATCATCGTAACTTATAAGGACGATGTATCAACATTAGACCCAGCTATTGGCTATGACTGGCAGAATTGGTCAATGATCAAAAGCCTGTTTAGCTCCTTGCTCGACTATGAACCGGGCACAACAAATTTGGTAAACGATTTAGCCGAAAGCTATGAGATTTCACCAGATGGTTTGGTTTATACGTTCAAAATCATGAAAGGCGTAAAATTCCACAATGGTCGTGAGATGGTGGCTTCAGACATTAAATATTCACTAGACCGCGTCTCAAACCCCAAAACTTTAAGCCCGGGCGCTGGCTTTTTTGCATCCATTAAAGGTTTTGACGAAGTGTCAGGCGGCACAGCTGAAAACCTATCAGGCGTCGAAGTTGTCGATGATTACACAGTAAAAATCACCCTCGCCCGCCCAGACGCAACTTTCCTCCATGTGATGGCCTTGAATTTTGCATCCATTGTGCCCAAAGAGGCTGTCGAAGAATTTGGTGAAGATTTCGGCACTCATCCAGTTGGCACAGGTGCATATAAAATGACCGAATGGACACGCGGCCAACATTTAACCTTTGAAGCCAATAAGGATTATTATGATTCAAACTTGCCGTATTTGGACAAAATTACCTTTGAAGTGGGTCAAGAACCAATTGTTGCCCTATTGCGCTTAGAGCGTGGTGAAGTTGACATTGCTGGTGATGGCATTCCACCTGCAAAATTTCTATCCATTAAAAATGATCCTGACTATGCCGATCAAATTGTTGAAGGTGATCAACTACATACAGGCTATATCACCCTAAACGTAAAAATGAAGCCGTTCGATAACATATTGGTGCGTAAAGCCGTTGCCATGGCAGTCAATAAAGACCGCATCATCCGCATGATTAATGGCCGAGCCGTTGCCGCAAACCAACCGCTACCACCATTAATGCCAGGTTGGGATGAAAATTACCAAGGTCAAGATTTTGATGTCGATGCCGCCAAAAAACTCATGGCAGAAGCAGGCATGGCAGACGGGTTCACCACAGAGCTCTATGTTGCCAATACTGACCCACAACCACGTATTGCCCAAGCCATTCAACAAGATCTATCAGCAATTGGCATTACAGTCGAAATTAGATCATTAGCGCAAGCCAATGTAATTGCCGCGGGTGGCGAAATTGATCAAGCCCCTATGGTTTGGTCTGGTGGCATGGCATGGATTGCCGACTTCCCAGATCCATCAAACTTCTATGGCCCAATCTTAGGCTGTAGCGGCGCGGTTAAAGGTGGTTGGAACTGGTCTTGGTATTGTAACGAAGACCTAGACAAACGCGCAATCCTAGCTGACGCAATGGCTTCTCCAGAGCAAGCCGAAGCAAGAATTGCAGAATGGAAAGCCATCTTCACCGAGATTCAGGACGATGTGCCGTGGGTTCCCGTGTTTAACGAAAGACGCTTCACCATTCGTTCAAGCCGTTTAGAAGGTCCTGCTGGTATTTTTGTAGATCCAGTGCATATCCCAGTGCATTACGATTATGTTCGTATTAAGGATGGTCAATAATATGTGCAGAAATTGTGACTATACAATACATAGTGCACAGCATCATTTTGGGTGGGATCATTCGATCCCGCCCGTACAAACGGTTGCGCCGGGATCGACCATTCATTTTGAATGTGTCGATTCAAGCGCTGGCCAATTGACTGCAAATTCAACCGTACAAGATGTTGTGGATTTAGATTTTGGTAAAATAAACCCAGTAACAGGGCCCATTTATATCGATGGCGCAAAACCTGGTGATGTGGTCAAAATTACCATGGAACAGTTTGAACCATCAGGTTTCGGCTGGACAGCAAATATCCCGGGTTTTGGCCTGCTTGCTGATCAATTTACCGAAGCTGCCTTGCATATTTGGAAATATGATCCATCAACCATGCAACCTTCATTATTTGGCCCGGGCGGCCAAGTACCACTCAAACCTTTTTGCGGCACATTAGGTTTGGCACCTGCCGAAGCGGGCAATCATTCCATCGTACCGCCGCGCAATGTAGGTGGCAATATGGACATTCGCGACCTAAGTGTCGGCACCGAATTATATCTACCAGTCGAGGTTGATGGCGGGTTATTCTCCGTCGGCGATACCCACGCCGCTCAAGGCGATGGCGAAGTTTGCGGCACCGCAATTGAAAGCCCCATGAACGTAACGATTAAGCTGGATTTGATTAAAGACACGCCTTTAAAAATGCCACGCTTTACCACACCAGGCCCCGTCACCAACCATCTAGACGCCAAGGGTTATGAAGTGACCACTGGCATCGGCGCTGACCTATATCAAGGCTCAAGAATTGCCGTTGAGCAAATGGTTGAGCTGCTGTCGCATCGCTACAATATGAATGCTGTCGATGCCTATATGTTATGTTCTGTATGTGGCGACTTACGAATAAGCGAAATTGTCGACCAACCCAATTGGCTCGTTTCATTTTATTTCCCGCGCGTAGTTTTAGGTTAAATTGAGAGTATATAGACATATGAATCAACAGGTTAAACCGATACTAGACATCAAGAACCTCACCACACAAGTCAATACCGAGTTTGGTGCCAAAACCTTGATCGACAATATATCTCTATCGCTATTCCCGCAAGAAACATTGTGTATAGCAGGCGAGTCTGGTTCTGGCAAATCGGTAACAGCCCTCTCGGTAATGGGGCTTTTACCACCAGCAGCTCGCATCACCAATGGTGCGCTACTTCTAAATGGGGAAAACCTTCTAACATATAATGAACGCCAAATGCAGCGCATTCGGGGTGGTGACATTGCGATGATTTTCCAAGAACCAATGACATCGCTTAACCCATTAATGACCATCGGCAGCCAACTTTCAGAAGCCATCTCCGCACATAATTCACTGTTTGGAAGTGCCACCAAGCAACGCGCATTAGAACTAATGGATGCAGTGCGATTGTCCGAAGGCAAGATGCGCTTAAAACAATATCCGCATGAATTATCAGGCGGCATGCGCCAGCGGGTGATGATCGCCATGGCACTGGTTAGCAACCCAAAGGTTTTAATTGCAGATGAACCAACCACAGCTTTAGACGTCACCGTTCAAGCGCAAATATTGGCTTTAATGAATGAATTAAAGGCCGATTTTGGCACGTCTATCATTCTAATCACCCACGATATGGGCGTGGTTGCAGAAATGGCCGATCGAGTGGCGGTCATGAAAGACGGCAAGGTGATCGAAACCAGCCCAGTGGATCAGCTTTTTGCAGCGCCCAAAAAGCAATATACCCAAACCTTATTGGCCGCCGTGCCGCTGCTTGGCCAAAAAAAAGGCCAACCTGTTATCTTGCCCAACGCTGAACAGCCGCCAATTCTGAGTGTAAAAGATTTAACCGTTAGGTATGACATTAAAGGCGGCTTATTGCAGCGCGCGACCAACCGCGTGCATGCGGTTGAAAAGGTTAGTTTTAATCTGTTTAAAGGCGAAACTTTTTCTCTAGTTGGCGAGAGTGGCTGTGGCAAGTCCACCATCGGCAAATCTATCGTCAACCTGACATCTTGGCAGGGCAGCATCAACATTGACGGCCAAGAAATCAACGGACTTCCTACCAAACAAATGAACCCAATAAGGCAAAAAATTCAACTCATATTTCAAGACCCAGGCGCTGCCTTAAACCCGCGAATGACAGTTGGTGATTTGGTCGGCGAACCCCTGCTCATTCACAAGATCGCTTCAGGTTCGGAAGTAGAAGATAGAGTGGCTGATTTATTCACCAAGGTTGGGCTTAGCCCTGAAATGATGACCCGCCATCCACACGAATTCTCTGGCGGGCAACGTCAACGAATCTGCATTGCGCGGGCTTTGTGCCTAAATCCCAAAGTGATCATTGCCGATGAATCTTTATCGGCATTAGATGTATCCGTGCAAAAACAAGTTATTGAGTTATTACAACAATTACAAGATGAAATGAATTTAAGCTATTTATTCATTTCGCATGATATGGCAGTGGTGGAGCAAATTAGCCACAGAGTAGCGGTTATGTATTTAGGCCAGATTGTAGAGACAGGCACGCGAGCCCAGATTTTTGAAAACCCCCAGCACATCTATACCAAAAGATTATTAAACGCCGTGCCAATTGCTGACCCAACAAAGCGGCACGCACGCACTTTAATTCAAAATGAAGAAATCCCCAGCCCAATACATGATTTGAAATATATCCCCCAAATAAATGAATATTCTGAGATCAGCAAAGGGCATTTTGTTGCAACATACCAAAATTGACAATTTTACAATTTCAAGATGCCTTTAATTCCTTCATAATGCCGAGACACACCATCATGCAACGGAAACAAATCAGCTTGAAGCGCGTGATAAATATCAGGCTTACCAATAAACTGCTTTTCGCAAGGTAAATTATCGTCATCTATTTCTGGTATCCAACCGCCGTGTTCGCTATCAACAAAACATTCAAACGCAAAATCCCACAACTTGTCATACCAAACCTGATCAGCTTCTGTTCCGCCAAGTTTGAGCAATGTTGCCACCGCACCGATTGCTTCCGTCACAGGCCACCAATATCGGTCACTGACGTTAATATTGCCATCAAAATCAAGCGTATAGGCAAATCCGCCATTGGGTCTCCAAGCATCCTTCAACGCCGTTTCAATCAACGCACGGGCTTTTGCAACCGCGCCATCGTCTTTACGCCCACCTAAATCCCAAGCCTGAATCGCCAGTCGTCCTAATTCAAATGAATGCCCAGGAGTCGTGCCTTTCGGCCGAAACATTGGGTCACCTTCATAAGCCGCATCAACTTTCCAATCAGACGTATAATGCTCAGCCAATCGCCAATCACGCGAAGCACCTATTTTATCGACAAAAAAGCTCAAAATACGTTGCGCACAATCAAGATAAACCTGCTTCCCAGTCACTTCGAATGCACTTAAATGCGCCTCAACACCATGCATATTGGCGTTCATCCCACGGTAATCTGAAAAACTAGTCCAATCGCGTCTAAATTCATCATGCATCAACCCTGCTTTTTCATCCCAAAACCGATCAGTAATAACTTCACTCACATCATCCAACAAACGGTCTGCATCAGGATGCCCAACAATTTTGGCACTAGAAGTTGCCAGCAAAACAAACATATGTCCATAAGCCAGTTTGTCAGTTTCAACCATCCCATCAGGTGTAAAAGACCAAATATACCCACCATTGACTTTATCTCGGTGATTTTCCCACAATGCCTTCATGCCAGCATCTATAATGTCATCACACCCTTCAACACCCGCCAACTTACCCAGAGCATAAGAATGTACCAGTCGGGTCGTAGTGATCAACTCTTGCGCTTCACCTACCCTAACATTTCCCTCCCGAGATAAACTTGCAAAACCACCATCGCTAGACAGACTACGTTTAAAAAATTTGAACTGAGCCAATGCATCTATTTTCATGCGTTCACGAAGTTCATTTGAATGGAATGAAGAGGTTTGTTTAAAAGTCATTCTAGCGTTCTTACATATTAAAATTTATCAAATTTCAGTGACCTATCATGATCACACTTAAAGATCATAAGTGGCACATCTGCAGGTACATTGTCCATAACAATATGATGTCGACCAGCTAGGGTTATTTTGGTGACCAAATTGTAGTCAATGACGGCACATCTGGCCGCGGCCGATCTTTCGGTTTCTTAACTGGAGCAGTGCCCACATAGATAAAACCAGCCACTTGCTCGTCCGCTTCAATGCCCATAAATTTTTTCGATGGTGCATCAAACGAAAACCAATCCGATAACCATTGCGCCGAATAGCCCAAAGAATACGCCGCTTGCAACAAATTAAAACACACCGCACCAGATGCCATAACTTGCTCCCATTCAGGCACATCTGTTTTAACTGGTTTTGAAATCACACCAATGCATAATGGCGCTTGAGTCAAACGATTACGCTCTTGTTTTTGCAGATTGCTACTAATACCAGCGATTAGCTCACCCCTTCGCTTGGCTAAAAATTCACCAATTTCCACCCCAACAGATTGCGGATAAATAATAAACCGCCACGGCGATAATTTGCCATGATCTGGCACCCGTGAAGCAATGGTCAGCATTTGCACAATCTCTTGCTCACTCGGCCCAGGTTCTGACAACTTGTCTTTGGTCACAGTGCGGCGTGTGGTCAGATAATCATAATATTGTTTTTGAAATTCAGTTTGCATTTCTATCTTTCGGTTTATTTAAGGTTGAGTATCGATTTATGTGACATAATAAACGGTGTGCCATGCACAGGATCTTCGATAATACTGGCTTCGACCCCAAATACACCGCGCAACAAATCAACTGTCAAAACATCCCACGGCGCACCAGAAGTCACCACTTTGCCGTCATTTAGCACCACAATATGATCTGAAAATTGCGCCGCATGGTTTAAATCATGCAAAATCATCACAACAGTCATATTATCTTTTTTATTAAGCCCCTGTATCAATTCTAAAATCTCCAGCTGATGACCAATATCCAAATAAGTTGTCGGTTCATCTAATGCCAAAATTTTAGTATTTTGTGCCAAAGTGAGTGCAATCCAAGCCCGCTGCCGCTCACCACCACTTAAGCTATCAACATCACGGTTTATATAGCGGCTTAACCCAACTTTATGAATGGATTGCTTAATGCCATCATGATCTTGCTGCTTGAGCATACCCAATGCCCCTACCCGCGCATAACAACCCTGCTCGACCAAATCTTTTACACTCAAATTTGGTGGCGTAATTGGCTCTTGCGGCAAAATAGATAATTCTAAAGCCAGCTTTCGTGTGGTGAATTTGGCAATATCCTCACCATTAATAATCACCTGCCCCCGCTGATAATTCAACAAGTTGGTGAACACCTTCATCATGGTTGATTTTCCGCAACCATTCGGGCCAATCAGCGTGGTAATTTTGCCATGCTCAATCTCAATACCAGCCTGTTTTAAGATTTTCACTTTATCATAGCTAGCATCAATATTGCTGGCCGAGATTGCCGCAGTGCGCACGGGCTTAACACTTACATTCATGTTTTCACTTTCTTCAATATAAATAGAAAAAATCCACCACCCAATAGGCTCAAATATATACCCACTGGCAAAGTAACTGAATCCATTGGCAGGCCAGTTATCTCCATTAAAATCCTTGAGGAGAGGTTGCGGGCGATAAAATCAGTAACCATAACCAAAGCCCCGCCCAACAAAAAGCAGGCAGGCACAAGCCGCCTTAAATCACCACCAACAAACCAGCGCAAACTATGCGGCACCATTAGCCCCACAAAACCAATACCGCCAACCGTCGCAACCGCCACAGCGGTTAACGCACAAGCGGTAAACAAAACCAAAATACGCCCAGGGTTAATGCTCTGCCCAAGGCCAGACGCAATGTCATCGCCAAATTGCATAAGATTAGCCCGCGGAACAGACAAAAATACAAAGGGCGTTAAAATCAATAAGGCAATGCTCAACATTCTCACATCTTCCCATGTGGTGGCGGCTAGTGACCCCGCCAACCACGCAATCAGGTCATTCGCATAAGTATCTGGCGCCCAAATGAGTGAAACTATGGTGGCGGATGACAACACACCACCGACCAATACACCCATTAAAATCAACCGCAATGGCTCTACTTTGCCAACTCGATTGGCTAAAAACCAAGTGATAGTTGTGCTGATAATCGCACCTAAAATGGCAATAAATGGCACCGAATAAATAACCAAATGGTTAGGAATGGTTGGCCCAAAAACCGCAAACACCACAACTGCGGTTGTCGCCCCTTGCGTCACACCTGTCAGGCTTGGTTCAGCCAGAGGGTTACGATACAAAGCTTGCAACAATGCACCCGATATGGCCAAAGCCCCGCCGACCATAAACGCCATTATCGCCCGTGATAACCTAAAATTTGTAGCAATTTTTTCTAATTTACTGGTGTTCTCATCACCAGAAACCACAGCCCAAATGCGGCTTGGCACCAAAAATATACTATGATACCCAATCATGATTGAAATCATCAAGCTTAGAAAACACAATATAGCCAGAGCCAGCAACAGCCAACGCCATTTAAGCCATCTGCGGTCAACAACCACTTGGTCAAAAGCCTGATCATTTGTTACACTCAAATCACTCATCATCAAACTCTCTTCAATTTGCGGCTCAGCAACAAAATAGCCACAGGGCCAATCAGTATAATCGTCCACACGCCAGCAGGCACTTCAATCGGGTAAAGCCACAACCGCCCAACCACATCGGCCGAGACAATAAGCAGGCTTCCTGCTAACGAAGAAACCAGCATTAAGTGAAAGGCATTCCCCGTTTTGATAAATGCCCGCGATAGATGCGGCGAAAACAAAGCAATAAAACCAACGGGCCCAACTGTCGCAATGACAGGCGAAATAAGCACCAACGCCACCAAAATCATAATAAACCGTGCTTTGCGAGGGTTAAGCCCCGCGCCCGTGGCCATTTCATCGCCGAGTTGCAGCAAATTCAAACTGCGAGCACAAAACCACGCAGCAGGCATACCAACCGCTAACCACGGCAATGTTGTATATATATCATCCCAGTAAGCACTAGAAAATGACCCCGCAGTAAAACGCAAATAAGCGCCAATCGCGCCCGAAATTCTGTCATAGGGCGCCAACAATATTAAAGCACTAGAAAGGGTCGCAAAAAAGCCCGATATAATTGCCCCCGCCAAAATAATACGAATGGTACTGCGAATAGAACCACATGTAATCAACACAACCGCACCCGTAAAAATGCCCGCAATTAAACACAGAATTGGCAACGGCCAATCGGGCAACCATTCAGGATAAATGATCGACATCGCGACCACAAATGATGCCCCCTGCGCAATGCCTAACAACGAAGGATCAGCCAATGGGTTACGCAATGAGCCTTGCAGCATGACACCCGCTAAACCCAAAGCAGCACCAGCCAGCAAGCTCATCAACACACGCGGAAAACGCACTTCAAACAAGATGAATTGCGCCAAATCGTCTTCACCTTCCTTCACTTCAACACTGAGCGTTTGCCACAATTGCATAAATGTTAAATCGGGCTCGCCATATCTTAGATTTATAGTAGCGATGTATAATATCAACCCAATCATCAACATAATAGCAAACAGCAACCGCGTAGGTGGTTGAAGTGAAGTCCAGTAATCTAGCATAAATATTCCTCGTTATTTTACAACAGCAACAAGCGGGCTTTTGGTTGGGTCAAAATCTTCGAGTTTACCAGGAAGCCGGATATCATTGTCTAACGTATAATGGCTAAAATCTTGCAGCGCATGAATCAAACCACGGGTAGAACAGCAATAATATCTATTACCAGCCGTATCGAAAACTTGATTATTTTTAACAGCATTCAGACGACCCCAAACTGGATCTTTACGGTCTTTGTAAGATTTTTCACCACCCGAATATGCAATCCAATCAGGGTCTAACTTTAAAAATTCTTCGGCGTTCACTTCGGCATTTTTCGAACCCTCAATAACACATTCGCCAAGGCCAATCTCGGCGATTAATGCACAGAATGGATTTCCCTTGCCAATGCCTCTGAAAGTATCATCGCGCCCAAACAAAATTGCAATTTTTTGATTACGAGTTTCATCTGTAGCTCTGGCTTTGAGGTTAGAAATCACTGCATTAAACCTAGCTTTCGCCGCAGCTGCTTTTTCCACTTCGCCAGTTAATTGCCCAATCAACTCGATGTTTTTAATATAAGCCTGAAAACCAGATTGATCTGACTCACCGTATGAAGGGTGATGAAGGTAAAATACAGGTGCTGCAATGGTTAAAGCTTGCATCTCATCACTAACTGGCACGCGCGTCATAATCACTTCAACTTCGGCATTCGCCCAATGTTCAGGGTTGGTATAATCTTCAATAATATATTTGGGCAATCCAGCTGGTGTGTAAAAAACATTTTGCGCACCACTGTCTTCAGAGGCTTGAATTTGCAAATCAAAATCAGCCATAATCTCAATACAACCATACCAATCGCAGCCTATTTTTGGCGGTTGGTTAAATGTATGTTCAATGCCAGCAGCATCAGTAACGGTGACCGGAAAGCCATCAACCGCAAATGCGGTGTGAGCAGAAAGACTGGCCGCCAATATTGTGCTTGCCAATGTTAATTTATTTAGTAACTTCATTTCATTCTCCAAATGGCAAAGGCCATAATGTTTAAATGGATGCTATGAAAAAAATAATGAGATGGGGAAATGAGACACATATTTCAAACATCTCATTCAAATGTTGTTTTTCTTAAAATCCTGCAAATAGTAATTATCAGACATCTGACGACCATCATTTAACACAGTAACAAATAAATTTCAATATATATTTCAATAGGTTAAAACAATTCTAAACAAGCATTGAAACATAAATTTATCAAACTCTTAGCTTGTTGAATAGCCGCAGTGAACGGGTTAGCGTTGTGAAACAATCAAAATATTGTTTTTAAAATTCGGTTTGCATTATTTTCTTCCTTTATAAAATCACCCGTCAACCGCAGGCACAACCAATGGTGTGTTTGACAACGGGTCGGCAATGACAATGCAATTAAGCTCAAAAACCTTAAGCATAGATTGCGCGGTGATAACTTCATCAGGTGTACCTTGCTCAATAATTTTACCCTCGCGCATCGCAACAATATGGTCAGCATAACGGCATGCAAGGTTTAAATCGTGCAACACAAGCACAATAGTGCGCGCTTGTTCGCGGTTTAGTTTCCGCACCAAATTAAGCACTTCAATCTGGTGCGGCAAATCAAGATAGGTGGTGGGTTCATCTAGCAATAAAAGCTCAGTCTGCTGCGCCAAGGCCATGGCAATCCACACCCGCTGACGCTGGCCACCCGATAGTTCTTCAATACGTCTATCAGCCAAATCAGATATTTCTGTTGCCACCAATGCCTCACTCACCGCCGCTTCATCGGCCTTAGACCATTGTTGAAATATTGATTGATGTGGCGCGCGACCGCGTGATACAAGGTCGGACACCAAAACACCTTGCGGGGCTATTGGCGTTTGTGGCAACATGCCCAAGCGCTTGGCCACGATTTTGGTCGGTATGTCAGCAATCTCTTCGCCATCAAGCATCACCCTGCCAAATTTTGGCTTGAGCAACCGCGCCATAGAGCGCAAAAGCGTCGATTTACCGCAAGCATTAGGGCCAATGATGACGGTGATTTTACCATCGGGAATATAAAGGCTTAGCTCATCAATAATGACGCGTTTGCCATAATTAAGTGTCACCTGCTCGGCCGATAATCGGCTGTTATATTGTGCCATTTTTTGCCCCGCGATATAGAATGAATAGAAAATATGGCGCACCAATCGCCGCCGTAATTGCGCCCGTTGGCACGGATATGTTGAGGTCATGTTGCGCCACCATGTCAGATACCAATAATAGTATCGCCCCAAAAAACATCGAAACCAACATAGCCCCGCCATTTAACCGCCCAACGATACCGCGTGCCGCATGCGGTGCAATAAGTGCCACAAAACCAATCGGCCCGGATGCCGCAATGGCCAAGCCCACCAAAATTGAAGCAGTTGCCAACAATAATATATAAGATGTCTCGCGCTTTAAACCCAATGTGACAGCAAGGTCATCACCCAATTCTATCAAGCTCAAACGCCGTTCTAAAAATAATATAATCGGCACCAAAATCAGCAATGCCAAAAATACCAACAACACTTCATCCCAACCCGATAAAGCCAACGAACCTGTTGTCCATTGCAATACCATGACCGCAAGGTTTTCATCGGCACGGGTGACAATATATGAAATGCCACCACCAAACGCTGCCGTAATGCCAACGCCAACCAAAATGAGCCGCACGGGTGATGCACCCTTTTTATAGGCCAACAGATAAACAATTATGGCGGTTAACATTGAGCCAAATACTGCAAACAAACTCGTCGCCCACCCAAAAAATCCAAAGAAAATAGCCGCCGCAGCAAACAGACTTGCGCCTGTAGTAATGCCCAAAATATCAGGTGATGCCAATGGGTTACGCACCACACGCTGAAAAACCGCACCCGCTATGCCCAACGCACCACCAACCAATGCAGCCGTTAAAGCCCGTGGCAATCGCATTTTCCGCACAAAAAAATCGATGCGTTTATTGGCGTCTCCCAAATGCAATAATGAGCCATAAACCTCGACAATCGTTATATAAAAATCACCCAAGGTAATAGCAAAAGCTGCCATAACAACCAAAACAAGCAACAAAATCGCCAATATCACCAACTTAGCTTTAGAAAAGCGCATCGATACAGTTTCACCAGCATTGCGATAAATAAAATGTTTCATTGTCGATGCTCCCCTGCCCGCCGCGCGATGTAAATGAGTATCGGCGCACCGACCAAGCCCATAACAATGCCCGCCTCAAGCTCAGATGGCCGCACCAACATACGCCCAACAATATCTGCCGCCAATAGCAATGCCGCCCCGCCAAACATGCTGGCTGGCAATAGCCATTTATGGTCGCTACCAATAAGCCCCCGCACAATATGCGGCGCAGCTAAACCAACAAAACCTATAGGCCCCGCAACCGCAGTGGCCGAACCAGCCAATAGCACCGTGGCACAAAGCGATAAAAACCGCGTGCGTTGTAATTTTAAACCCAGAGATGCGGCCATATCATCGCCCAGTGCGATGGTGTTTAACGATGCAGCTAAAACCACGGCCAATAAAAACCCAATCGGCATGGTAATGCCAATAACCCACACCCCGTCAAAAGAGACTTTCGACAAAGACCCAACCAACCAAAACCGCACTTGATCAAATGTGCGTAACGAAGTGAGCAGCGTGATGGATGTCCAAGCCGATAACATGCCCCCGACAATCATCCCCGCCAAAGCCAATCGCGTAGGGCTACGGCCACCATGGCCGATCGTGCCTAACGTATAGCTCACAATAGCAGCAATGGTTGCCCCCGCAAGCGCAAACCAAATATAATGGACAGGGTTTGAAATTTTAAAAATATATATGGCCGCCACCACAGCAAAAGCTGCCCCCGCATTAATGCCCAAAATCCCAGGGCTGCCCAAAGGGTTGCGGGTTATGCCTTGGGTGATTACCCCCGCAACCCCCAAAGCGGCGCCGGCTGCCAAGCCCAAAAAGCTGCGGGGCAAGCGCAATCCCCACAAGACCAAATGGTCTGCTTTGCTCGCATCAAACGCAAATATGGCATTCAGCACTTCCATAGTTGGTATAACCCGCGAGCCAATCAACACCGAAAAAAAGAACGCCAAAACTGTCAGTCCCAGCAAAGTAAAAAGAATAAATAACCGAAAGGCTGTGCCAGTCCGTGAACCAACAAGCCTTTCAACCAATCTAGTGTTAGAAAATTGCATAAACCTAGTTAGCTTTCTCAGCAGGTTCAATAATCAATTTTTCAATCTGATCTAACACTGTATTATTCGCAATATAGTCAAAACTATTCCAAACACCTGTTTCAACCAAAAATATTTGATTATTTTTAACTGATGGGAGTGTTGGGAAAAGTGGGTTGTTTTGCAATGCTTCTAAAGCACCATTATTGTCCAAATCAACAGTAATAAATAGATAATCAGCTTGAGCTTTGTCTAAATTCTCTAGGCTAATATTCGCACCTGACCAATCAAAATCATCAGGTGTAGGATAAGGTGAAAACTGGCCTTTTGGCACAGTTAAACCAACAGATTGAATCATAACAGGTGCCATAGGAGTAGCAAATTCATACTCATTAGGCCGCACCCGCATAATGGACACAGTTTTCTTATCTAAACCAGCCGACAGAACCCGAGCTTTCAACGAGGCAATACGCTCATTCATAGTGGCAATTAACTCTTTGGCTTTTTCGGTTTTATTAAGAGCATCAGCTACCATCAACAAATTGTTTTGTACAATTTCAATTGTATACTTTGCGCCCATAGAGCAAAATGTTGCAGTTACATTACCAGCTGCTGTGCATCTTTCTTCCGCATCACCAACGTTCCATTCGCTGATAAAGATTATATCTGGATTCAACGTAGCAATTTTCTCAATACTTACATCCCACTGGAATTGAGGAACTTTTTTAGCGGCATCCCCCAATATAATCAACATTACCTTCACCAAAACCCACTGTGCCGACAGGTATTACACCCAAAGCAATTACATTGCCTAATATCCATGGGCTATCAACGTAAACGCGTTGTGGTGCAACCGGCACTTCTATTGGCCCGTAATTAGATTCTACCGTGCGCATGTCGGCAGCACAAACCCCCGTGGCAAACATGAGAGTGCTGGCTAATATTATTGATTTGATAGACATTTAAGTCCCCTCTTAATGAATTAAATTATTTAGAAGCTTCGGCAGGGATAATCAGAAATTTCTCAAGTTCATCCATAACCGTATGTTGGGCAATAAAATCAAAACTATTCCACACACCCGTATTGGCCATAAACACCTGATTATTTTTAACGGCAGGCAAACTTGCATAAAGCGGGTTATCCTGCATAGCTTTTAACTTATCGTCCATGCCTGGGTCGACTTGCACAAAGATAATATCGGCTTGTATGACGTCCAAGTTTTCCAAACTAATTGCACCCTCAAACTCAGCTTTAGGATCCATTTGATCAGCTGGTAATTTCAAACCAATGGCTTTGATAAGAATGCCTTCTTGGCCATTTCTATACTGATAGCCAGATGGCCGAATGCGCAGCACTGCAATTGTTTTATTGACCAAATCCGTAGCTTCAACACGAGCTTTTAAGCTCGCAATACGGCGATCGTATTTTTCAATTAATTCGGCTGCTTCATCCTTTTTATTCAAAGCATCTGCAACGCTATTTAAATTCGCATGCATTTCTTCAACGGTTTCCCATGCAAAAAAGAAGCAATAAGTGGCGCTAATTTGCGCATAATTGTTGCAACGCTCCTCATTAAAATTACCGTATGAATTACCACCACGTGAAACCACGAGGTCTGGGTTTAGGCTGGCAATTTCTTCAACGCTTGGGCCATCATCACCCCAAGATATTTGCTTAACGCCGTCCATGCGATCGCCCAAATAATCTAAGCTGGTTTCTTTAAAAACCGCCACGGCAACAGGCTTCACACCCAATGCCAACACATTACCCAGCGTCCAAGGGTCTTCGACAAATACGCTTTTAGGCACCACAGGCAACTCAACAACTCCAAACAATGAGTCCACTTTGCGAGTATCTGCAGCATAAGCCGTTGTGAGTGATAATGAAGCAGCAACCGCCCCAACCATTAAATATTTCAATTTCATTTTATTTTTTCCTTATAAATCTGATTATTTTACATCCGCAACAAGCGGGCTTTGGGTTGGGTCAAAATCATTAATATCTCCGACCAATGGCACGCTGTCATCAACCACGTAATGGGCAAAATCTTGCATAGCGGGGATAAGACCATAGGTAGAACAACAATAAAATCTATCGCTAGAATCAAAAACTTGGCCATTCTTAACCGCAGATAGGCGATTCCAAATCGGGTCATCTCTATCTTCAAACCCGCCTTCCATAAAGACAATCCAGTCTGGGTCTAATTGTAAAAATGCTTCGGGGTTAAACTCATACTCAGCAGGTGCTTCTTCGCCAGGCACACAAGTCCCAAAACCAATTTCTGCAATCAATACGCAGAATGGGTTGGTATCGCCAAAGCCCTATAACCGTCTCCGTTTCGAATGATGGCGACAGTGTTTTGGCGGGTTTCATCGGTGGCTAATAATTTTAGATTGGCAACCATATTATTAAATCTCTGAAGGGCAGCATCAGCTTTGACATTCTCGCCTGTAAGTTGACCCAATAATTCTAGGTTTTTAATATAGGCCTGATAACCAGTCTGGTTGGACGGTCCATATGCAGGATGATGAAGATGAAATACAGGCGCAACATCTTCAGAATATTTCGACCATTTGCCGTTTGGCACACGCGCCAAAAGCACATCAACCTCAGTGGCCACCCATTGCTCAATATTTTTCCAATCTTCAACTAAATTTTCTGGCGCACCAACTGGAAATCCAAATTGACTCGGCTCATACCAACTCGCACCTTGAACCCGCAAACCCAAATCAGCCATCATTTCAGTACAGCCAGACCAACGACAGCCAATCTTTGACGAAGTTTCAAATTTATGTTCAATGCCAGCCGCATCGGTAATGGTCAATGGAAAGCCATCAGCTGCATAAGCAGTTTGGGCTAAAATACTAACCGCAAACATTGTGCTTACCAGCGTTAATTTATTTAATAATCTCATTTTTATTTTCCTTAATTAGCAGCTGCAACAAGCGGGCTTTGGGTCGGATCAAAATCATCCAATTTACCGGGTGCTGGCACTGTTTCATCCAATATATAATGGGTATAATCTTGCAAGGCATGGATAAGCCCACGGGTTGAACAGCAATAGAATCTATTTGCGGCATCAATAACTTGTCCATTTTTTACTGCAGACAAACGCTTCCAAATCGGGTCGTATCTTTGCTCAGAACCACCACCCATATAAACAATCCAATCAGGGTCAACTTTTAGAAATGCTTCGGCATTTTGCTCAACTTCACCAATGGCTTGGTCAGGCGCGCAATTGCCAATGCCAATCTCTTTAATCAAGTCACAAAACGGGTTAACTGAGCCAATGCTCCAATAAACCTCACTATCATCACCGCCCCAAATAACCGCAACGTCAATTTTGGCGGTTTCGGCGGTTGCGAGTTTCTTCAAATTCTTTTTCATATTTTCAAACCGCTCAATTGCCACTTTGGCTTCGGCAGATTTGCCAGTCATCATGCCCATTAATTCAAGATTTTTAATGTAAGATTGATAACCCTTTTGATCAGTTTCGG
Organism: Alphaproteobacteria bacterium; assembly: GCA_002400495.2. Classification (GTDB taxonomy): domain Bacteria; phylum Pseudomonadota; class Alphaproteobacteria; order Rhizobiales; family OSC116; genus OCS116. The sequence goes on from NVQL02000074.1 coordinate 71,236, forward strand.
CATATGATGGATGATGCATATGAACAATCGAAGCCACATCAACCAACTGTTTTGACCACGTCAAATAAGGCGCACGGGTGATAATCACATCCACTTCGGCCGCTGCCCAATGTTCAGGGTTGCCATCATCTTCAACACTTATGGTCGGCAAACCAAGAGGATGATAAAAATTACTGGCATCAATATCAGATGCCGCATGAACTTTCACACCCAAGTCAGCCAAAATTTCATAACAGCCAGACCAGACACAGCCAATTTTAACCGGCGCATCAAATTTATGCTCGACACCTGCAGCATCTGTGAAAGTTATAGGAAAGCCATCGGCTGCCGAAGCAGAAAATGCGCTGGTGAGTGATAGTGAAGCCGCAACAGCTCCAACCATTAAATGTTTAAATTTCATTTCAATCTCCATAATTGGCAAAAAGCCAACATTCATTGCTCGGCAAAAAGCCGAAATGTTTCATTAGGATGATATAAAAAATAAAAATAGGTGGAGAAACGAAGCCATTTGATCAATAAATTTCGTTCAGCTAATATTTTTCTTAAATCGTTACAACTGTTTCATCAAATCGATGATGAACAAAATATAGAGTGTCTAGAAAATAAATTCAACAATTATTTCAATTAGTTAGAATGATTATAATAAATAGATTATAGGTGTAATTTCAACCTGATAGAAAAATAATCAATACTTTATTTATATAAGTAAAAATCTTACCCACATTTATTTACGAAGCAAGTTCTAAGTAAAAATATAGAATATTCTCGACCCCAATAATATATATGCAGCTAAGAATTATGTATTGAATTTTTATGTAATTTTATTGAATTATTCTAAAAGTCGATATCGCCATTTTAGCCAGTGAACTCCATTTAGCCTAGAACCAGTCTAATAAATGGCGCTAAAAATTGCATAAACATGCAAAAATATTGAATATTATCTAATGTGTTATACATATTCAACGTAATTCATCTTCACCCACACTCAGTCAATATGCTTTAGACATTCAATTCATATTAATATGAAGTTTTGTGCGGTCTTTATCGCGGCGGAAGGAACGTTTATGTTGTTTTCTAAATGCATTCGGGGTGATGTTATCGTTTAACTCTTTAAATGATCGGTTAAAATGTGCCGAATCCGCAAATCCAGTTTCGGCCGCAATTTGGGTTATGGTCTGGCGAGAGTTCAACAATAACCAACACCCCTGAATCAACCGCATTTTGCGCCAAATGGCTTGTGGGCTTTCACCCGTATATTCATTAAAAGCAAAGGTTAAATTACGCGGCGAAACATTCTGCATAGCAGCTAATTTTTCAATATTACAGGGTGTAGACAGGTTTTTTTCCATATATCCGTAGGCCTGCTCAACATCCCAATTGCCACAAACCGCCAAATGCCCGTACGGACGATACCCCATATGATTTTCAGCCCGTTGCTCATCGGCAATAAGTGACACCATAGCCTTGGTGGCACGTGCGCGGCCACAATGCCGTTCAATCAGCCCAAAGGCTAAATCCAATGTCGCCGTGCCGCCAGGGCAAGTGATAATATTGCCATCTTCAATAAAACTAGTGTCAATCACAGCTTCAACTTTAGGAAACAAATCAGCAAGATCCGCCTTATGCTCAAAATGCACCGCACATTTTTTATTCTCCATTAATCCTGCTTTGGCCAATACAAAACTGCCAACACAAAGCCCTATCAATGTAACATTGGCGGCATGAGCCTGCTTTATATAGTCAAAAACCTCTTCAGATTGATATATAGTATCACCCAGTAAGCCACCCACTATAACAATATAATCGAATTCCTGAGGGTTAGGAAAAACCTCATGTGGCATAAGTTCAACACCGCAACTGGCTTTAATTGGCCAAGTGTTTGGCGCAATAATTTTCCAATGACAATGGATTTGACGGCTAAAATCAGCATCATCAGCAGCATGCCTTAAGGCATCAATAAAACCCGCAAAAGCGAAAAGTGTGAATTTCGGCGAAAGAATAAACCCCACTCTAATATCAGGTTGCACATTTGGTGCCTGTGGCGGTCTTACTAGGTCCATAAGCTCATTATCTTTCAGATAAAACTAAAATATAAGAACAAGCAAGTAATTTCAACTTTTATTAATAGTTATAAACGTTAGCATTACTTAGATTAACGTCGCAAAGTCGGTTTTTATTTCAATTTTACAACCAATTATTGCATAAAATCTTACTAAATACACTATCTGACCTATACAAAATGCCTTATATGAGCCCCGTCAAACATTCCTAAATTGAAAATCAAAACAAAAAACTCCTTTCCTTTTATACCTAACTATCTAATTTATAACGGCAAAAATTCTGGCTCAATGCTTGCTCTATATAGTATAGGAAGGAGGGAAACATGAAAATTGTTAGAGAAAAACCAAGCCAAAGACGCTACCATCGTCTAACCGCGCCTTTAACAGTCTTTTACCAAGAAAAAAAGTTCAAGGTACGCGATTGGAGCATCGGCGGCATTGGTTTGTACATCGGTGAAACCAAACAGCCAAGGGTTGGTCGCGAATTCGCCTTAAAAATATCTCTTCCTTTTCAAGGGTATGACATTCAATTTGATGCCAGCGTACGTGTTGTTCGGTTTGACGAAAAAGCACGTTTGGTGGGGTTGGAATTTGTAGACCTGTCTGAACGCTCAAAAGACCTACTCACTTATTTCAGTGAAGATTTAATTCGTGGTCATATGGGCACGTTTGAAGATAGTATTTGCAGAATAGATGTTCCTGTAACACCCATTTCAACAAAGCCAACCACAAGTCATATATCCGAAACACCCGTCAGAAGGTTGCCACTCAAAACCATATTTATGACATTAGCATATGTATTTTTTGGCGTTGCAATATTTAGCTATTTAGGCCTATTATTATATTCAAATTTTTTCCGATTAGAAATTAAAAGTTCGGTAATTTCAACCGAAATGAGAACCCTAAAAATGCCAGTAGATGGCGTTGTTAATATTGCAAACCTAAAAGTTGGCGACCAATTCGAACTTGGTCAAAAGCTTTTTAGTTACGAAGACATCTCTCTTGAAAAAGAAATAATCATAGCAAACCGCAAAGTCAAACAAGCTCAAAAAAACCTTTGGCGCTCAAAGCAAAAGCACCATATAGAAAGAGAGCGTATGAGCCTTTATCAAATTGTCAGCAATACCGATAAAAACATAACCAAAGCTAAATTATCTGCATTACGCGTTGCTTTGGCAGCTGCCGATGCCAATCTAATTCGCATCCACAAATTACAATCAAGCAACCTGCCTTCTGAAGCCAGTTATGAGGATGCCCTCACTGAACAAGCCAAAGCCGCTTCTCTCGTTAAACAAACAGAGTTATTGTTAGAAAAAAATACAGCTATGGCTACTGCTTCATCGAGGCGCTATTATAACAACGTAGAATTTGTAAATGATCTTGACCTACTGGTTGTCGATCTTGAAATGGCCTATAGCCAATTAGAAGCTGAAAATGACAAATTAGACAATTTGTTAAGTTACAAATCCAACACGATTATTACCGCTCCCTTCCCAGGTAGAGTGACAAAAATTTATCAACCATTAGCTGGCAATGTTGCAAAAAACGAACCCATAATATTGTTTGAGCGTAACGATAAGATATTCGTTACCGCCTTTTTAAACCAGCAAGAAATATTGCAAATCAGCCTAGATGACATTGCCAAAATATATATTCCCGCAGTAGATCAGAACATAACAGCGGTTGTTACACATATAGATCGAAATTCATTATTGTTAAACGAATCGTCGACTCATTATGTCTGGCGAGATGAGAAGGCTCGTAGCGCCGCAGTTAGATTGCACCTGAATATGGATAGCCCGCTACAAGCGGGCATTCGGCCTGGTTTGCCAGTGGTTACAATTTTCACCCGCAAATCAACCAGCGGGTTATGGTCTGCGCTCAGCAATATGTTTACGTCAAATTCAAGCAACACAAATGTGAGAGAAAATGAAAAAACCTGACCAACGAAACTATGTTGACGAACCTACATATTGGCCAAAGGGCTTTAAAAAATGGGATGCGATGGGCTTATTGAACATCAGCATATATTTAGCCACATGCGTAGTGGCGCTTATTTTAATACCCAATAAAATATTTGACCCCAGCATTAAGCACATCACCTTAGTTATTGGTACATTGGGCATTTGGCGCTATGGCTGGTGGTTTACACATGCCGTCAGAGCCTTTATTTATGGCAATATTGTTTTTCCAAAAATCAGAAAAAAAGCCGATAAAATTTGGCAAGATGGTTGGCGGCCAAATCAATTACATTTCATGATGACCACCTTCAAAGAGCATCGAGATATTTCTGAAAAAGTTGTTCGCTCGATATTGCTCGAAATTAAGAATTCTGGTGTGGCTGGCACCATCTGGCTTGGTTCAGCAGACATATATGATGAAGAAATCATAGCCAATATTGTGCGCAGACATGGCAAAGACCTCGATGTAACATTACGCATTATCCGTCAAAACGTATCAGGCAAACGCGCGGCCATTGGCCTTGTACTACGGGCAATGTGTCGGTCATCTGTGCAACAAGATGATTTAGTGGTTTTTATGGATGGCGACTTCATATTGGCAGAAGGCGCAATAAGCCGCTGCATGCCATTGTTTAAATATGATGAAAAATTACAAGCCTGCACAACCGATGAAGAAGTGATCTGCATGGGCCCTAAATGGATTGAAAAATGGCTAAAAATGCGTTTTGCCCAAAGACGTCTTGCCATGCAATCTCACGCATTGTCTGGCCGTGTGTTGACACTAACCGGTCGTATGTCGGTTTTCCGCGCATCTCATTTGTTAAAATTAGAATTCATTCGGTTGTTAGAGGCAGATCATTTAAATCATTGGCTTTGGGGTAATTTTCGTTTTCTGTCTGGAGATGACAAAAGCACTTGGTATTACATGCTAAAAAACAAAGCACATATGTTATATGTGCCAGATGCCCTAGGTTACACCGTCGAAGTTATCGAAGGTTCGGGCATGACAAGAATGGTAGAAAACTTTCGCCGTTGGTCAGGCAACATGCTAAGAAATGGCGCACGTGCAATAGCATTAGGCCCAAGACATATGCCATTTTTCATTTGGTGGTGTTTGGTAGATCAACGCATTTCAATGTGGACCATGTTATTTAGCCCCGTTTTAGCTTTGTTAGCTACGTTCATTATTGGTGGATCATATTTCTTATCATACCTTATTTTCATCGCCATTTCCCGCCTGTTATTATCATTATTTTTATTTGGATATGCCAAAAAAATAGAAATGTCTTTTCCTTGGATTTTATATTTGAACCAACTCATCAATGCCTCGGTTAAAGTATATTGTATTTTCAGGTTGTCAAAACAGAAATGGGCAAACCGCGGAGCTCAAACCTCCGAAAACAGCGGCAGCCGAACTATGAAAATATTTCAACATTATATGGCCATCTGGTGTACGACAATTGCGGTTCTGTCATTGGTTATCGTGACACTTCACTATTCTCAGTTAACCAGCATTCCATCTGTAGAGCTTTTCAGCGATTTTTTGCAAAACAAATAATTTTCATTTTGATAATCAAATAGCAAATACGAACTCAATGCTATGTAACCGCTGATTAATTGATTGTATTATAAAGACAATTTAATAAATGCCACTGGCACACTCTTTGCAAACTACTAAACAAGGAGTTTAAAATGGCAAAAATGAAAAAAAACGGAATTGTATATAGTATATTGATTGCAGGGGTATTCGCAGCCGCAGCCCTACCGATTTTTGTGAATATAATTGTCGATCCGTATGAAGTAAATAATTTCATAAATCTCGACATTAAAAAATCCAAAATCAGTGAAAAAGCTCACAATCCTTTATGGAGAATTTCTCATTATAACCCTGAGGAAGTCGATTTAATAATACTCGGCGACAGTCGAACCAAATCATTAAGAGACAAATACTGGAAAAATTTAGGTGCTAAAGCCGCCTATAATTTTTCTTATAGTGGTTCGACATTATTCGAGATTTACGATACCTTTCAATTTATCAAATTTAACCCAAATCTAAAAACATTGGTAATTGGTGTTCCACTCCGTAGCTTCGATGAAAAGTTTAAAAAAGGCATCAATCGTGTCCCCGAAGCCATCAAATTATACGAAAGTCCAATTGCCTATAATAGTAATTGGTTTGTGGCCCAAGTGGCTTGGGATCTCATTAAAGATACCTATTTTAAAAATATGCAATTTGATATAGCCGATCAACTTTTTGTAAATAGGGCGCATGCCGCTGTTTTTTTTAACGAAGCAAAGTCTCTTGGTCAAGAAACCGCAAAATTTGACACTTGTAACAATTGTGTACTACCTCAAGAGGTATCACCTAGATTATTTCTAAATTATGTAAAACCCTATAATCATTATTTCGGTAATGATATGGGCATTTGGAATGAATTGTGGGAGGAAACTTACCCCAACAAAAATTTGAACAAAACCCTTTTAAAACAAGTCTTCCGAAACGGAGCCGCAGATTGGCGTAATTTTGAATTTTCGGAAAAGCTTTGGAATTATCTAGAAGAAATTTCGATATGGTCTCGCCAAAATAAAGTCAAGTTAATCTTAATTGTTCCACCAACAATTATGGAGCTCCAGAACCGCATCAATGATTATCAGCTAGGTAAATTCAACCATATAGTGCGTATGCGGCTTGCAAAACTTGGTACACTTGTTGATTTTGATTATGTAAACCAGCTCACAAGACAACCCAAATATTTTAACGACGCTTATCATTTCAAAAGCACTATTGCGCAGAAAATTATTGGTGAAATTTTAAGGCTAATTCAGCCCGACCAAACCCAAACAAAAAACAATAATCCGAATGACATTATTCGCTGCCCCATTGGTGAAGAAGATATACGCGACAAATTGACTGACGGAACAACAACTGTGCTCGTCGGCAAATCTTGCAGAATATGGAGGACTAAAGAAGATGTTTAATAATTTTAAGAAATATTTTTTCGCTCTGTTGAGCTGTATTCTTATCTTGGTTATCGCTTTTCTCTGGATAGACCGAGAGAATATATCAGTAAAGAATGCCCCAAATGACCCGCAAGTTAATGAGATGATTTCACAAGCTCGCGCGTTACAAAAAAAGGGTGATTTCGAAGATGCATTAATCGTATTTGAAAAATATGCCCTTCGAGGACACCCCGAGGCGATGTATCATGTCGCTAGAGCCTACAACCGTGGCTGGGGAACTCAACCAAATTTGGACAAAGCCCGTCATTATTTTATGTTAGCTGTAGAGTATAATTTTTCCTATAGGGCAGAAACCGCCTATGAACTGGGTAGACTCTATCAACGCGCCATTGGACCAGACTGTAATAAAATAGCTATGTCTTGGTTTACAAAAGCATATGGATGGAAATACACCAAAGCGGCAATGCAACTCGCTCTTCATTATGAGCAAGGCCTTGGTACAAAACAAAATATACGCCAAGCCATATTTTACTATAAAGTTGCTGCATCACACGGTATTGAACAAGCGTTAATAAGATATGCCCGCATCCTACAAAAAGGCCGTTACGGAACCACAGCCGACCCAGAGCAGGCATTAAAGCTTGTTGAACGCGCTATCATTTCTTTATCTCATCGATCTCGAGGTGGTTCTGCCAGCGCTGCCAAGCAACTAGGTCGTTTATATCGTAATGGCGAACTTATACCTAAAAACAATGAGTTAGCAAAGTTTTGGCTATTACATGCCGCACGAATTGGTAATACGGGTGGAATGCACGATTACGCCCATTTACTTTTATCTATTAGTAGTAATAAAGAAACTCACAAAACAGCCCTAAAATGGCTGATCAGTGCTGCAAAAAAAGGCCATGGTGGTGCTATGAACAGTCTTGGCAAATACCACCTTTCCCAGAAATATGATCTTAAAAGAATTGGAGCCGTTAGTTGGTTCAACAAAGGTGTTGCCGCCTCACACGGTGGCGCTATTGAGCAATTAGCAAAACTCTATGTGAAAGGTGATTTGGTTGAAAAAGACCTCGAAAAAGCCGTCGAATTACTCGAAAAAGGTGTTGCGCTTGGCCACTCAGGCTCAGCTCGGCTTTTAAAAAGAATTAACAAAGCTCAATCTGCAAACACAAAATCACAATAACCATTGAAAGTGATATCTCATGCTATTCAATTCATTAGAATTTATATATCTATTCATGCCAGCGGTATTATTGGTATTTTATTGCCTTAAATATTACCATTGGGAGAATGCCACAATATGGTGGCTAATCATCGCGTCTCTGTTTTTTTATGCATGGTGGAGCCCCATTCATCTCATAGTGCTACTTGGTTCGGTAATATTTAATTTCCAAGTCCACAAACAGATTTTAAGGAAAAAGAGCCTCATCACTCTTACCATTGGTATTTCCGCCAACCTGTTATTATTGGGTTATTTTAAATATAGCGATTTTCTCATTAGCAATATCAATTTCATCTTTGGTGACAGCATGAATTTGCTAAAGCTCGTATTGCCTTTAGCCATTTCGTTTTTCACCTTCCAACAGGTGTCCTTTTTACTCGACACCCATAACGACAAAATCGAGAAATGCGATTTTTCAAAATATTGTCTATTCGTAGTATTTTTCCCGCAATTAATTGCTGGGCCTATTGTTCTGCAAAAACATACGATTAAGCAATTTAACCGCGCCCATTTCTATAATAGAATTTTCACCAATCTTTCAGTAGGTTCCACCCTGTTTATCATTGGCCTATTCAAAAAAATAGTCATAGCCGATGGAATGTCACCAGTTGTTGGGCAGGTATTCTCACTAGCAGAAGCAGGCGAAGCAGTGCCATTCGTCGCGGCTTGGATGGGTAGCTTAGCCTACACCGTACAAATTTATTTCGACTTTTCTGGATATTGTGATATGGCGCTCGGCCTGGCTCGTATGTTTGGCATCCGCCTACCCATTAATTTCAACTCACCATATAAAGCCCTAAACATTGTCGATTTCTGGCGCAGGTGGCACATAACTTTGTCACAATTCCTACGGGACTATTTATATATCCCGTTAGGCGGCAATCGCGGTGGTGTGTGGAGAAGATATTTAAACCTAACCATCACAATGATATTAGGTGGCTTGTGGCATGGTGCCAGTTGGAATTTTGCATTCTGGGGTCTCCTACATGGCGTGTATTTAGCCATCAACCACGCGTGGCGCCATTTTGTACCCAAGTCGAAATTCATGCCTGAGATTATCGGCAAAACAATCTCACATGTAGTGACAATGTTCGGCGTCATCGTTGCCTGGGTATTTTTCAGAGCAGACTCCTTTTCAGGCGCTCAGGCGATTTTAAAAGGCATGTTTGGTTATAACGAAATCTATCAATATAAATTGTGGCAGAATTTCTATGCACAAAACCCATTCTTCTGGTATTTTATCCCCGCCATTGCAGCGTTGATTTATCTAACACCCAATGCCATCGAGTTGGTTCGCAAATATAGGCCTGTATTTGAATTCAATTATAACGCGCCAAAATTCTCAGTAATAACAGCGTTTATATTTAAATCATTGGCATGGCGACCAACAATAGGTTGGACGTTTGTCTTAAGTACTATTGCCCTTCTCAGCTTAGCCCAAGTATATAGGTTAGACGAATTAACCGAGTTTATCTATTTCAACTTTTAGTTTTTAGCTTTTTGAAAATGCAAACATAAACTCATTTTGCAAATCTGTAACACTGGCTAAATATAGCTGTTTAATATCAAATAGTTATATCTGGCACAGTTGTTGCAAATCATTAAGTAACACACAATTAAACTATGGAGACTCTTATGTCCACTGCACCTATCCATCCCATTAAAGGCACTTCGTTAGATGATGTCATTCAAGGCACAAGCATGTCAGATGTTATTTCCGCTGGCGGCGGCGATGACACCGTATATGGTCAATCTGGTAACGATGAAATCTGGGGGGGTAGCGGTGATGACTTATTATATGGTCATTCTGGTAATGATGTCATATATGGCTCAGGTGGTGCTAATTACGTACAACCCACAACCATAACCATTGAAAACGATTACCCTGTACGCGTTATATTCGAAGGTGAAACAGCGGGTTACCGCAACAGCTTTGGTTATTACAAAGTTGCAGATGATGGTACATTGTATGATGCCGATATAATTTGGGAAAATGCTTCCCTACAAAATTCAGGTGGCGATCTAATTGCAGGTCAATCAGAGCAATATTTAAATGTATCAGCTGGTGATCAAATTGGCTTCTTTATCGTCTCAAATGGTTTCAGTTATAACGATTATGCTGCTTTAGGAGCAGGAAGCTACGAATATAGAGATGCTGAGGGCGACGCTGCAAATTTAAACAGCACGAACCCTAGCTTGTTCCATGTGGCCGATGATGGCAGTTCAACCCAAATTTTGGTTCATACATATCATACAGCCGGCTATGGAGATAATGTATCTCTTAACCCAGATGGTATTTTACACACCACGGGTGTCCTAAAAACAGATATGGGCACGCTCACATTAGGCTTTGAAGACCTATATAATGGTGGCGATATGGACTTTGATGACAGTGTATTCACTGTTGATATTGGTACCGAAAATGCAACCGTTCTAAACGCCCATTATCAGGCGCTGAACGACTCTCAAGATCCTGATACAGATGGCGGCGATACAACTCCGCCCGTTCCCACAGATGAAAATGACACATTATATGGTGGGTCTGGCGCCGATGAATTATGGGGCAAAGCAGGTGATGACTATTTGAGCGGAGGAAGTGGCGCCGATGAAATGCATGGTGGTTCTGGAAATGACACTATGTATGGTGATTCAGCCTCAGATGTAATGTACGGCAATAGCGGCGATGACCTAATGTATGGAGGTAGCTCAAATGACACTCTGTATGGTGGTTCGGGTAATGACACCATTTATGGTGGCTCTGCCCAAGACTTAATATATGGCAATAGCGGTAACGACATAATTTATGGAGATAGCTCAAATGACATTATATACGGTAGTTCAGGTTCAGACACAATCTATGGAGGAAGTGCAAATGACACACTTAACGGCGGTTCAGACAACGACATCCTATGGGGTGGCACTGGTTCAGACGAGCTATTTGGTAATAGCGGCGATGATGAGTTACACGGCGATAGTGGCTCTGATACACTAAACGGCGGTAGTGGTAATGATGTGTTACACGGCGATACCGGCTCTGATACATTAAACGGCGGTAGCGGTAATGACGAGCTACACGGCGATAGTGGCGCAGATATTCTAAGCGGCGGTAGCGGTAATGACATAATTTACGGCGGTTCAGCGAGTGACACACTACATGGCGGCAGCGGAGCTGATACATTATATGGCGATTCCGGTGTCGATGCCATCAACGGAAATTCAGGTGATGATCTCATCTACGGTGGTAGTGGTGCAGACACGCTAAACGGCGGTTCTGGCGATGACACATTTATAAGTGGCACAGGCCGTGACGTGGTAAATGGCGGCAGTGGATCAGATACAATTGATTACTCAGACGCCACAAAAGCTGTAAATATAGATTTACACGGCAAACGGTCAGCAGGCGGCGATTCCGATACTTTAGTCAGCATTGAAAATGCGATTGGCTCAGCCTTTGACGATACATTCCGCGGCAGTAATAAAGATAACATTCTAGAAGGCGGCGCTGGCGATGATATACTTCGCGGCTTCACTGGCTCAGATACATTAATCGGCGGCAGCGGAGCAGACACTTTCGTTTGGTATTCAAAAGATATAACAAATTATCTTGACCAAATTTTAGATTTCTCACTCATTGAAGACACGATTAAATTTGTTTTAGGGCTTGATGAAAGCGCAGATTTAAACGATTGGTTCAGCTTGCTAGAATTCGAAGGAGACACTCATTTATTTGTCGACCTCGATGGTGATCTCGCAACCGATAACTCCATCAAATTTGCCTCTTTAAATGATTTGGTAGATGTACAGTTTGATGATTTAACAATCATTGCCGCATAAAGGCATAAAGGGCAAATTTATGAAACCTTCTCAGCAGGAATATGGCTTGTTGACGCAGATGTTTAAGTTAACACACCAAGAAATTCAAAAAATTTCCGCAATATTTAAACGTGTTTTCTTAATCAGCGGCGTCATAAGTGTTCTTAATTTAACACTTCCACTATTCATGCTGCATCTAATCGACAATGTATTCATGACCAATGAGTTACGTAACTTAACGGGCATTTCAATCATTGCTGGCCTCGCGATTGTGCTTCAATCAATACTCATGCACAATCGCGACACATCGCTAAGCACAAATTTATTAGCGCAAAAACACCAAGACAACAATCCCCAACAAACCACACATGATAAGCAACTTATCATACAAGCCATGGAAATATTATGGCTTCCCATAATCTTTGGGCTTATATTTTATCTGCACTTTATACTCGGTCTTTTCACCCTATTCATCGCCCTGCTCACAATTCTAAGCCAACTCTATCAATTACATTTCTCAAACAAGATATCCGATAGCGCACAATTTCAATTCCGTAAATTTGACCGTTTTCATCATATATATACGTGCTTCAAGCCGTTTCTAAAATTGAAAACCAATTTCATGGAAAATTTTTCTAAGCAAAAACAAACCTATATCTCACATTTATCGACCGAAAACAGCAGAACTTCCAAACAAAGCTGTTTTAACAACACACTAAAACTAATTTCAATAATGGGCATGTATGGCCTCGGCGGTATTTTGGTTATAAGCGGCAATATATCAGCAGGTAGCGTGATTATTGGACCACTCTTGCTCAATTATATACTGTTGCCACTCGGTAAAATTGAACCCATTTATAAAGCTGGGTTTAAAAATTCAAAAATTCAAGACGAAACCAAATCTAATGATAATGACGCAGTTATCATAGACCAAGACCAACAGCTAAATTCAATTTCCGCTATTGATTTAACTTGTGTCCCCAAAGGCGCCGATCAACCCTTATTCTACAAGACAAATTTCTGCATTAATTTGCCCGCAACCACTTCAATTTCAGCAAAAAATGGCGTCGGTAAAACACAATTATTAAAGCTACTTTGCGGCTTGATCACAGCCACGCGTGGAAACTTATTTTTTGAATTTGAAAACCAATACCAAATAAGCGTTCAGCAATTAAAACACCCAATAAGCTTACTGTTATGTGAACCAAAACTTATTTACGGCACAATATTTGAAAATGTCAGGTTATTTAGCAACATCACAGATCAAAACATCATGCGCTTGGCCATGGAGCTTGGCATGCACGAGCTTTTATCTGGCCTGCCAAACGGTTACGACACAATAATCGACACCAATTCAAACAATTTCAGCCAATCAGAATTGCGCCTGTTGGCATGGATGCAGCTATTTGCTCAACCAGCCAAATTAAAACTAATAGATAACCCCGAATATATTCTTGATCCTCATTTCAAACAGCTTATTTTGAAAAAAATTGCCAAAGAAATCAAACGCGGGTGCAATTTTATTTTCACCACTAATGATCTAGATTTTGTAAATATTGCAGACAACAAATTTATCATCAAAAATCTTCAACTCATAAATTGTAATGAGCTTCGCCAACAGAACACAGCATTTAAATCCATTAAACAGGAGTCTCTAAAAGGCTAATTATGTCCGATCATAAAGTCAAAAATAAAAATTTTATAACGACGAGAATGTCTCTGGCCATTATTATATCGATAATGTTTGTCACTGTGTTTTTATTTCGTGTTGATCAATCTATAAATGCAAGCGGAACCGTTGTGGCTGAATTCCAACGTAAAACAGTGAGCCATTCTCAAATCACATCTATAAATAAGATTTATATAAAAGAAGGTGAATTCGTAGCCCAAGGGGCTTTATTAATTCAACTAGATAATAAAATTCAGCTCATGCAACTACACCAGTTTAACATTCGACGTAGCACTCTATATTTAACCAAACAGCGCATTGACGCGACCTTAAAAGACCAAAAAACCACTCATTATTCCCAATTTGTGCAGACACTAGACACCAAGTTTTTGGGTGGGCAAGGCCATATCAAAGAAGATGAAATATTCAAACACACACAATCGGCTCTTGTGTCGTTAAAAATATTGTCTGTAAAACAAATTGAACAAATTGACGGCTCAATTAAATCATTTGCCATTCAAACTTCAAACATGCAATTCCAATTAGATATCATAAAGCAACAATTAGCCGCGGCAAACCGTTTGGTTACCAAAAAACTAGCAAAAAAATCTATGGTTTTTTCTCTATTGCAACAGCAAAGCGACTTAAAACAGAATTTACTATTGTTAGAAATAGATAAAGAAACCGCTCACGACCAGAAAATACAAATCAAAGCAGAATATAAAAAATCTAGTTCTGAGCTGAAGTTACAACTCTATCTTCAACTAAAAGATATTGATTTAAACCTTAAAAACACCGAAACCGAAATTGATATATTGCACGAAAGGTTAGCTAAATTGCAACTTCATGCGCCCGTGCAAGGCATTATATTTAATATGCAGCCACTACATTCAGGATATATAGTCAAACCTGGCGAAGCGCTTTTGCAAATTATTCCTAAGCATGAAAAGCTCGTCATCGATAGCAGATTGCCCGATAGTAAAATCAAAGGCATCCATAAAAAACTAGCGACTAAAATATACCCAAAAGCCGCAAATAGACTGTTTGACAAACCCATAGAAGGCATTGTCACTCACGTTTCAACAGATGCACTCACCTCCACGCACCTCAGCGAAAACCAGTATATGATCCGCATCGAACCCGATGACACCTCAAATCTAATTGCAGGTATGTCAGTAGATCTACATTTCATCGTCGGCAATGTCAGGCTCATTGAATATATTCTCTCCCCATTGTTCAAAAGAATTATGTAGGCCCCCCACCCTGCCCTAAACTACAAACAAAAAAACAGCCTAGGTCAAAAAACCTAAGCTGTTATATTTTTTTGCGTTCACCCCAAAGTCATTTATTTAGCCACAAATATTTACATTTCTCTCCATGTTTTATCATCATAACCGGCTCTCTTACATTTGCCCGATAATTTGTAATATGGAATTTATATTCCAATTCATGAATGGCCATATCATATTGATGACCATGAGCTAAACGAACAAGTCCCTGAAGTGTTTTTCGCATATACAATCCTTTCAATTGTGCATTAATCACCTCGCATAGAGCGTGCCATTTTCAATTTGTTAAATTTGCAAAATGCAATTGATATTGAAAAACACAAAAATCACAGAGTCCCTCATCCCATAAGATATTGAATTATATAAATAAAAAATATTTTCATTCTGGCATGCAAACTGCTTTCTAGTTTACTAAACAATTATAAATGGGTGTCACAATGATCAAGTTCTTTCTCACAATAACTTTTCTTTTAATTATGAGTTCTATATCACAAGCAAAAATAAAAATATCATTTGGTATCTATAGTTCAGACAAACCGAGTCAAATGGTAAAACAATTTCGACCCGTCCTAAGCTATTTAGAAGCCGAGTTATCAAAAAAACTACAAGAAAAAGTACAAATCACAACTCAAGTTTTTGCCACCTATGAGCAAGGCATAAACGCCATTGCCCAAGGCCACGTTGATTTTTCAAGATTAGGGCCTGCTTCCTATGTTTTCGCAAAACAGCAACAACCCAAATTATCAATTCTCGCGGTTGAAAATAAAAACGGGAAAAATTTTTTCCACGGTGTCATTGCGATTGCAACCGATAGCGATATAACCTCCGTTAACGATCTGAAGGGAAGAAGCTTTACCTTTGGTAACAAAAAGTCTACCATTGGTAGGTATTTATCGCAGAATCTTATGGTCGCAAATGGCGTTAAAGCTAGCGATCTTAAGAATTATAGTTATCTAGGGCGCCATGACAAAGTGGGCATGGCAGTTGCTGCAAAAGCATTTGATGCTGGCGCGCTTAAGGAAAGCACTTTTAAAAAACTAGTTGCCAGTGGGCACAAAATAAAAAAACTGGTTAGTTTTAAAAATGTTACCAAACCCTGGGTTGGCAGTCATAATCTAAACCCCACAATTAAGATTGCATTGATCGAAGTCCTGCTATCTCTAGAAGATAGCAAAGTTTTAAAAAGTTTAGGTAAAAGCGGATTTTCCGAAGTCAACGACTCCCACTTTAATGTCACCAGAAATGCAATTTTAAACAATAATTTATTCTTCGAATGATAACCCGTAAGGAGTAATTTATGAAGGCAATGATACAGAATCTACCTCTATTTAAAAGAGTAGAATCATTCAGCCTATTGCAACAAATTACAGTTGTGTTCATATTACTCGGGTTAGTTATTGGTGGAACATCTCTATATTTATTCAACATATACGTCAAAAAAAGTGCCGAAAACATCCTCATTGAACAGAATGATCGCGTGTTTCACTTTCTAGCTGCGGGCAGCATAGATGCCATTATTTCAGAAGATAGACCCGTTCTTGAAACCGTAATCCACGAGGTCATCCACACCGATTTATATATCCAGAGTATCACGCTAAAGAATGAAGCGGGTGCAATATTAGTCGAAGAAGAAAATAGGGAACGCTTATTAGGTACCCATCTGGTTACTTATTTCCAAGACATTATTTACGAAGGAGAAAAATTTGGCTCCATTGAAATTCATTGGGATATAGACGCCTATTCTGGTCAAATTCAACAGCAAACCAGTCAAATTATGCTCATGGTGGCTGCCATTGTTTTTGTTATGACTTTATCGTTTTATTTTTTAACCAAACATTTCATTGTTTTGCCGGTTGCGACTGTAAACAATAAAATCGGCGAAATGGCAAAAGGCAAAAGCTTTAAGCCCATTGAGTTCAATCAAGGCACCGCCATCGAATTCCAAAACCTTGCTGGAACGGTCAATGATCTACAAACATCAAATAAAAGCAAGGCAAAAATGTTGCTCGAGTTAGAAGCCGCAAAAGAGAAAGCTGAGGCTTCAAACAAAGCAAAAAACAAATTCCTCACCCTCATGAGCCACGAAATAAGAACCCCCATTAATGGCATCATGGGCATGGCCGAAACCTTAAAGGACGAAAACACAGATTTTGAACACGGAAAATATATCAATATAATTTTAGACAGCACCGAAAATTTAATAGGCATTATCGACGATATTCTGGATTTTTCAAGAATAGAAAAAAACAAACTTGTTTTAGTCGATAAACCCTTCACCTTGTCGCGCTTGATAAAACAATCCGAAGGTCAATTTGAGATTTTAACCAAAAAGAAAAACTTACAATTTAATGTCATCACCGATGGTGACATTCATCAGAACTTACTTGGCGATTTCACCCGTCTAAAACAAGTGACTGACAATCTATTATCCAACGCTTTTAAATTTACCGAAAAAGGCTCTATCGAACTAAAAATCAACATCAACAAATCAGGTGTATCGGAACATGTCGTTCATTTCAGCATCACTGACACGGGCATAGGCATCGCTCCAGAAAACCAATCAAAAGTCTTTGAAGAATTCAAACAATTGGACGAAGGCTACAGCCGTACTTATATGGGGCTTGGTATAGGTTTAACCCTGTCCCAACGAATTGTTAAAAAAATGGGCGGAGGAATTTCAGTCAGCAGTAAACAGAATTCTGGCACCCAATTCAGTTTTGACATCACTTTCAAAACAGTAACTGAAAGCGCAACCAAACCCTCACGTGCTACAAACAACAACCTATCAAACGCAATTCATATGCATGATAGAAAGTTTGAAATTTTATTAGTCGAGGATAGTGTTATCAATCAACAAGTCATACTCGCTATGTTGAAAGACACTCCCTTCAATATAACGCTGGTCAACAACGCGAAAGAAGGTGTCACATTTATGGAAAAAATCCGAGACAGAAAACTAGACGCAATTTTGATGGATATTTCCACCCCCGAAATGGATGGCGTTACAGCCACGAAGCTAATTAGAAATCTACCGACAGAATATAAAAACATTCCAATAATTGCACTCACCGCTCATGCTTACCCAGATGACAGGAGCTATTTTCTAGCTTCAGGAATGAATGATTATATTGCCAAGCCAACACGTAAAAATGAGCTCATAAGCACATTGCTGAAATGGGTGAACCAGTCATCTTAACCAACCCACCTAGTTCTTATTCTTTTGCAACATTTCAATAAAGGACAATTGATGAAACATATAGATATCTTATTAATAGAAGATTCTTCGTCATTAGCTCAAACCTATATCGAATATTTAAAACCCACTGGCCTTAATATCATTCACTGCGCCAACGGTACCGATGCCTTGAAAATTTTCGACAAGGAAACACCCTCTCTCGTCTTGCTCGATTTAAAGTTGCCAGACATGTCGGGCATGACAATATTAGATCATATCCAATCACACTCAGCATCCGCCAACGTCATTATAATCACCGCCCATGGCAGTGTCGAAATTGCGGTTTCAGCAATGCAAAAAGGTGCTTTTGATTTTCTTTTAAAACCATTCAGTGCCAATCGATTACGCACAACCGTCACCAACGCTCTTAACAATCGAAAATTAGTGCAAATTGTCAAAACATTCGAAGAAGCCGTACCCAATTATGCATCAGAAACCTTCATAGGCCAAAGTTCAGCCATGAAAGCCATTTATCACATGATAAAAAATGCAGCAACCAGCGATGCTGCAATATTCATCACAGGTGAGAGTGGCACAGGCAAAGAGCTATGTGCAGAAGCATTGCATTCAAAAAGCAAACGTAGCTCAGGGCCCTTTGTTGCCGTTAATTGCGGAGCCATTCCGCGAGAGCTGCTCGAAAGCGAACTATTTGGGCATAAAAAAGGTGCCTTTACCGGCGCTATTTCAGAGCGAGATGGCGTCGCCTCCATGGCCAATGGCGGGACATTGTTTTTGGATGAAATCGCCGAATTAGATATCGATTTACAAATCAAATTGTTAAGGTTTATCCAAACAAAAACATTCAGAAAAGTTGGCGGCAATAAAGACATCACAGTCGATGTCCGCTTCGTCTGCGCAACAAACCGTAACCCTCTTGAGCAAGTCCGTCTGGGTAAGTTCAGAGAAGACCTGTTTTATAGGCTTAATGTCATTCCAATACATATGCCGCCATTGCGAGATCGGGAAGAAGATGTCCAAATTTTGCTCGAGCATTTTTTAGAATTATTTAGCGCTCAAGAAAATAAAGAATTTTCAAATTTCAGTGAATCTGCCCTTTCACAACTCACTAGCCATGCATGGCCAGGCAACGTTCGAGAATTGCAAAATCTTATTCAACAGGTGGTGGTTATGAATGAAGGTGAGCAAATAGAAGTTGATATGTTACCAATTTTAACCTCTCAACCCTTTAAAGCAGCTTCGCATGTTAGCCAGGCTCCATCAATTCCTAACGCACAAACAGAGGTTCAAGCTAACATTGAAAACACCATTGCTTCGGCCATAATAGGCGCTGCCATCCCATTATGGATGGTCGAGAAGAATGCTATTGAGCAAACCATAAGTATCTGTGAGGGAAATGTTGTGAAAGCCGCTGCTTGCCTAGAATTAAGCCCATCTACGGTTTATAGAAAAATGCGTAATTTCGGCATTGAACTATAGGATATTAATTGCCGAAATTTCAGCAGCATAAAAATTCGAAACATCTGCAATAATGTCAATAATCTGTTCCGAATCTTTACTTTTTGCCGCTTCTTCAACCAAGGCCATCGCGTCTCCTATTTGGGTTAACCCAAAATTATAGGAGGCGCTTTTAAAGGCATGGCTTTCATTTTCGATAAGATAAAAATCGCCACTATCCAAGCCCTTGGCAATGTTGTCCAAATGGTATGAGGCTTCCGATTTGTAAATTTCAAAAATCCGCAACGTAGCAGCTTTCCCAATTTCAGAAATCAGTTTTTTCAAAATACCATTATCCATTTGGTTCTCCATTTTCCTAATTATTACCAACATATGCCTTGATATAATTCGGCATCACGTGTTTTTGTATTCAAACGAACCAAATCAATGATTATTTTCTCCTGAGAAAACGTCTCAATTAATTCCTGATACTCTTTCGTATGATGGGTCACCACAATTATATCAGATGACTTACATAATTCAAATGCAGTCCTCGTGCTCATTGCCGCAAGGTCTGCAATAATTTTGTTACCACCCTCACATGCTTCAGAGTTTTTGGTTATATTGTTGTCATGCAAGCGAACATGCTTACCTCTCTCGGTCAATTGTTCAATCACAGCAATAATAGGGCTCTCACGCAAATCATCCGTGCCGGGTTTAAAAGTAACCCCAAGAAAGCCAACATTCTGGCCAGCATTCATAGAGATTCGATTAATTATGTAATCAACATGCACTTCATTGCTTTTTATTATGCTATTTATGACGGGCAAATCAAGTTCGAAATAACTTGCCAGATTTTGAATGGCTCTTACATCTTTGGGCAAACACGATCCCCCAAATGCGGTACCTGGAGATAAATATTTTTTCGAAATATTTAACTTGGTATCACTGCAAAAAATATCCATTACTGCATGGCTATCAACATTCGCCGCTTTACATAAACGCCCAATTTCATTTGCAAACGAAACTTTCAAGGCATGCCAAGTGTTATCGGTATATTTAATAAACTCTGCAACTTCAGTTTTGCAAAGAAAAATTTCACCTTCCACATTTTCATATAAACTGCTTGCAAGTTGAGCAGCTTTTTTATCATTGCTGCCAATAACCGTTTTCGGCGATTTATAAAAATCTTTAATAGCCGTAGATTCCCGCAAAAATTCAGGGTTGAAACAAACACCAAAATCCACTCCATGTTTTTTACCAGAAGCTTCTTCTATAATTGGGGTCAATATTTCTTGTGTCGTTCCTGGTGGAATCGTGCTTCGATAAATAATCAAATGGTAGCTGTCTTTATTTTTAAGAACCTTACCAATAGATTTAGAAACATCTATCAAATAGCTGATATTGCAACTACCATTAACATGGCTAGGTGTGCACACGCTCACCAAACTAATGTCAGAATTTTCGACTGCATCTTTTGCATCAGTTGTTGCTCGAAATTTTTTAGCTTCCAGAGCCACAGCTAAATTCTCATCTAACCGTGCTTCTTTAATTGGTGCGATACCAGAATTCATTTGATCAACTTTTACTTCATCAAGGTCGACGCCAATAACTTTATAACCCATATTTGCAAAACAAACCGAAGTTACCGCGCCAACATAGCCTAATCCAAACACACTTAGTTTGGGGCGGTTTTGCGGCAGACTGTTAGCTAGTCTATTAATTTCAATCTTAATATTTTCATCACTTAATGAAACATCCGTATTATATAATTTTAACATTTTTTCCTCCAATGTTAATATCTATGCTGCAGGATGCATGCCATACAATAAACAATATAAGTATTTGATTTTATTAAGTTTAAATTTACAATAACTGTTGAAGATAAAATTATTTGCAAAATAAAATTCAATTTGCTTTGAATACCAAACAAAAAAACCCCGATAAACTCAGGGCTTTTCTCAATTTAATAGGCAAGCTGTTAGGCTATTCGATCATAAATATCATCAAACCTTTCAATATCATCCTCGCCAAGGTAGGAACCAAATTGAACTTCTATAAATTCAATTGGTTCATCAAACGGGTTAGCGATGCGATGCATCGTTTCAACTGGAATATATACGGCTTCATTTTCGCCCATTATTTTTTCCACCTGTCCCACCGTCACCTCTGCTTTGCCTTTTACAATTGCCCAATGTTCAGCACGATGATGATGAAGTTGCAACGATAACTTTTGACCTGGGTAAACAGTAATGTGTTTCACCTGAAAATTATCACCACTTTCGATCATTTTATAATTGCCCCACGGCCGTTCAATGTTTGAATGCGCCACAGCTTCCTTGCATTTTTCTGCTTTTAATTTGTTAACTAATTGTTTCAAATTTTCAGATTCAGATTTATCTGCCACCAAAACAGCGTCATCCATTGCAATCACAATCACATTATCAACACCCAAAACAGCAGTCAGCTTTCCATCGCTTCTAATGTAAGAATTTGCGGCTTTGCTGGTTATCACATTACCCATTTTAACATTTCCAGATTTGTCATGTTCACAACATTCCCAAACAGATGCCCAAGAGCCAATGTCATGCCAATGCGGGTCAATTTCAAACACCTTAGCTTTATTGGTTTTTTCCATTAGCGCGTGATCTATAGAAATTTTATTGGCATTTTGGTAAGAACAATCATTCAAAAATAAGAAATTACCACGAGTATTTCCCAAAAATATAGCAGCCTGACAATGTTTAACCATATTAGGTTCTAACTTTCTCAATTCGCTGATAAGCAATTCCGCAGGGAAAAGATACATACCGCTATTCCAAAGGTAATTGCCAGCTTCTATATATTCTTTCGCTAATTTCTCCTCAGGCTTTTCTTTGAATGACTCAATTATTCGTAATTCATCTGAATTGCCAGCACTCGTTTTAATATAACCATAGGCCGTCGATGCACAATTTGGAGAAATACCAAATGCCACGAGTGAATTCCTATCAAGTTTATCTGACGTGATTGCATTTTGAATAACAGATACTTTATCAATCAAATGATCAGAAGGTATGGTTAAAATGCTCATTTCAGCGCCGCGTTTAACAGCACAAAGCGCAGCAGTTAATATAGCGGGGCATGTGTCACGGCCAGTTGGCTCCAAAATCAAATGTATATCTAAGGCATTAATTTCCAATAACTGTTTTTTTACCAAACTTAAATGCTGTTGATTGGTCATAACCAATGGCTTTTGTTCAAAATTTATTTCTAATATGCGCAATACCGTTTGCTGAAACATCGTATCGGTACCCACGATAGCCTGAAATTGTTTTGGCAAATCAGGTCTAGAGACAGGCCAAAGGCGGCTACCATTGCCGCCGGCAAGTATGACTGGCACTATATTTTTAATAATTGTTGTTTGAGTTGGCATTTATTTCTCCATGAATAAAGGTTACCAACAAATTACTGCAGAAAACGTGCCACGAAAATATTACTATACAAAACAAAGGGTTGTTATATTTATTTGCAAAAACACGTTCAACCAATTCAGTTTTTTTCAAGTTTAATCGCAATATTGAAATTGTTTTGAAATTAAATTTTTCAATTATTCTTCAATTTTCCCACGCAACTTTTTCACTTCCCCACGCACCTTCTTCACCTTCAATCGGCGCATTTTCGAGCCATAGGGCAGCTTTGTTGTCACACGGCGTTTTGGCGTTTCTGCAGCTTTACGGATCAACGCCGCCAACCGCTCCCGCGCGATTTCTCGGTTGCGAGCTTGAGACCGCGTTTCTTGAACAAAGATCACAATCGCGCCATCTAGTGTCCAACGCCGACCGGCCAACTGTTTCAGTCGCCTCTTTACAGGGGCAGAAAGGTTCACCGATCTCTCAGCCTCAAACCGCAGTTCAACAGCGGTGCTAACCTTGTTCACATTCTGCCCACCAGGCCCGCTAGAACGGGTGAACTGTTCTGACAGCTCCCAATCCGCAAGTGTAATGTTATCCGTAATCCTCATGAAGCAGTCTTTCTGTGTGTGACAAGCAAATTCACTTTAACCGTAGTTTGCGTAGACGTAGAATAAGTACGCCTAACTATATTTCGAAGGCTGCTACTCGTCTATAACTCAATGCCTTTTGTTTTTTAATTTAGTTTTTAGGCTTTTGCAAACAAATCGTAATCGATAATTAGCTTCATTTAATTACCAGTTGGCGTTTTGCGCGAATGCCGCGCCACAATATAATCCCTCGAACCAAGATTAGCGTCAGCACTATACGGCCAGCAAACATCACCCAAAAATCACCTCCAATTGCAACCATAAGCGCCACGTCTTCAATCAATCCATGGCAAAGCGACAACCAGCACAGCGCGTAGTATTTTGCCTCAGCCGATATTGTCGGGTCATTACCCCGCGCAATGATAAGCCCACCACCATAGGTCAGCCCCAGCAAAATCCCCGCAGTGGTGATGGATGCAACTGACGGATCAAGCCCAGACAGGCGCATAATTGGCGCAAACAATCGATTAATCAAAGCTGTCACACCAAACCGATTAAACACATCCATCATAATCAGCAGGCCAATTAAGATCGCAAACAGCACCACCATACCCTTGAAGCTTGCAACCGCCCATTCCCAATTCCCCGCATCTACACGTGCAAATTCGCTAAAACTATCCAGTGATTGGGGCTGAGATAAAAACCCAGTCACTTTACTAACCACATCAATCAGAATTGCAGCAAGACAAGCCGCAAACAGCCGCAAAAATGTTGTTCCCCAAAACGACCCACCTGCCCTACGCACGATTGCCTGCTCTATAGGAATGGCATGAGCAATCAACATAATGGTGCAGATAGATGTGACCTGTGCAGCCGTCAGATCTTGCCCAATCAATATTGGCAAAGTCGCAATTGCCCCGTACAAGCCTATAAAAATTGAAGTCAAGCAGACAATAGCAGCTTCTGGCGGAAGGTTAAGCAAAGCCATTACGGGCCGTAAGGCAGGGCTAATCCATTCAATGACTCCATAGACGTCCGCAAGCCGCATTAAAATCATAATCGGAACCATAATACGCGCAATTTCCCAGAACGTATTCAGGCTACGTTGGTAAAGATCACGAAAATAAGCTGGCATTGTCAAGGATTTCATAAGCGAGTTTCCATATTAAAAGTTCCACACCAACATCCTACTATTCAGTTGAAATAGGTGATCTAATATGCTAAAAATTTGCAACAAAATTCTAATAAATTGAAATTTATAAGCATATGGATCAAATAGATCGAAAGATACTGGATATTCTGCAACAAGACGCCTCGATTCGGAATGTCGATCTGGCCGATCGTGTTGGCCTTGCCCCCTCCAGCTGCCTGCGCCGCGTGCGCATCCTCTGGCAAAGTGGTATCATAACCCGATCTGTCATTCTAACAGACGCCGAAAAAATGGGTAGACATGTTAAAGCCATCGTCAGTGTCAAACTTGTAGATCACGGAAATGACGCACGCGAAGACTGGCTGGAATCTCTCACAAAGGAACGCGCAGTGTCACAAGTTTATTCGGTTTCGGGCGAGATGGATGCAGTCGTTATTCTAACATTGGCAAATATGAAAGAATTTCAAGAACTCAGCCAAAGCCTCTTTGCTAGCAACTCAAATGTGTTTCAATTCGTCACACAATTTGTTCTTGAAGAGCTTAAATTCGACATGTCTCACTAAATTTTGGTAAGTTCCATCACCCAATTTAATTCCCAAGTTACCCCGCCATCCCAAGAGTAGAATTGCTCCCATGTTGGTGATGTCGGATACGCTTGCCATTCAAACCGAACGATTATGGGAGCCCCTCCATCAACATCATCTCCATAAAAAACACCATGATCACCCTTAAAGCCACCAACCACTGGATTCAGCAACTTGCCAGAAGTTGAATTGACCCAATAGATAGACCAGACCGATCGTTCTAGGTCTAGCGTACGTATACTCATCCCCTTAAATCCGCGTTCAGGGCAATCGAACTCATCAACATTTGCGACCCCATCAAGCAATATCCAACATTTCTGGGTCGCAGTAAATTCATCCCACTCTTTCGAATTTACGTTGGTTTCTTTAAGCCTACGGTTTTTAATTTTCCAGTTTCCTGCAAAAAAATCAAAATCACTTGCCTTGCCAAGATAATCTTTCATCTTCGCTCCTAGTTGGTTTGCATCTACCATTATTAAATCCTATCTTCATGTTTACATTTGAGTTCATCAATGACGTCAGAATATCGACAAACATGCCATTTCATGGCACTATTCTAAAATGACACGCAAAAATACTTATAATCGACTGGCGCGGCTAGATCTTCTAGCCAGCAGATTAAAGGCCGATGAGCTCTTAACCATCGGCATCCTAGCCACCGAATTAGGTGTCAGCCGTAGAACATTATCCCGCGATCTAAACATTTTGCGAGATCGAGGCTTACCAATAGAAACAGATGCTGGTCGTGGCGGAGGCGTGCGCCTGCATCGCACTTGGGGCGTTGGCAGGCTTACATTAAACTACCAAGAATCAATAGAACTACTATTTAGCATAGCCATCGCCGAGAAATTACAAGCACCCTGGATGTTCGGCAATGCAGCTTCAATTCGGCATAAACTTGTCGCCTCATTTTCATCCAATATACGAAATAGCATCAAAGGCCTAAGGCAACGCATTCATGTCGGTAAAACAACGACAGTTCAAATTTTCTCAAGTTTTAGCTTCCCACAAACCCAATATATGACAGTCATTTTTCAAGCATTCCTAGAAATGCGTACGCTGAAGATAACCTATACAGATGTCGATGGAAATTACAGCCAACGATACATCGAACCTCACCACCTGCTACTTTGCAACCCCGTATGGTATCTCTACGCATGGGATGACGAAAAGAGCGCAGTCCGCTGTTTCAGGTGCGATCGAATTCAAAGCGCATCAGTTGAAGAAGCACCCTTCCCCCCGCGACCATATCATTTTTTTGCAAGCGCGATCACCAGCATGGGTGCAGATACAATTTAAAATATATCTCGTTTAAGATCCGAAAGAATTTCAGGGCCAGCTTCTCTTAAAATCACAATTTCCTCAAGCCGAATCCCAAATTCACCAGCCAGATAAATGCCAGGTTCAATTGAAAATACATGCCCTTCTTGCAGCACCACATCCGAGTTGGCAGCAATATTCGGCAATTCATGCAGATCGATACCCAAACCATGCCCAGTCCGATGCAAGAAATAATCGCCATATCCCGCATCGATTATCACCTTACGAGCGGCAAAATCAACATCACTAGCCTTCACCCCAGGTTTTGCAACATTGAGCGCCGCAACAACTGCATTTTCAACAATCTCATGCACTTGCTTAAATTTTTCAGATCCGTCTCCAAACACCGCCACACGCGTCATATCACTCGGATACCCCTTATAGCGCCCCCCAATGTCAATCAAAACACTATCATTTTGCTTCAGCTTTTGATCTCCCGTTTGATGATGCGGAAAAGCCGCATTTTCACCAAAACAAACGCTGATAAATTCAGTAATAGCACCATGATCTTTATAATATTGTTTAACAATTGCCGCTATTTCAATTTCAGCCACACCAACTTTAAGTGCCGCAAATGCCGCTTGCATCGCACCATCATTAATAACCGCATTCTCTTTTAAAATCTCGTATTCATTCGCATCTTTAATAGCTCGCAAATAACCAATTGTATCAATCGTATAATTACGGTTTTTAACCTTAATTCTATCCAAAACCAACAGCGCAAAATCAGCCCGCATGGCCTCGTCAATAACCACAGATATATCTGCTTTTAAACCACCAATATCATTAAGCAATCGCGACAAAGCATCATTAGGCCCATCACTGTCTGACCAAGCATAAAACTCAATGTCAGTCTGCTCGCGGCTGGAATCCAAATTTAACGCAGGCATTAAAAACCCAGCATGATCTTGGCTGACCATCAACATAACGGGTCGCTCGTCACCATGCGGCGAAAGCCCAGTCAACCAAACCATATGGGATGAAGGGCCAATGACCAACAAATCGGTCTGAGTGTCCATCATGCGCTTACGCAATTGGCTTAAACGCTTGTTATATAAGCTAAACATATACAAATTCCTCTTTAAGTAAAAACACCCTCCAAAACCAGTTTGGAGGGTGCATAATTTTATGATGAAATTGAAACTATTGCTTGGTAACCAAACGATAGAATACAAAATCAGAAATCGCACCATTCACATAACCATTAACTTTGGGGTCCATCGCAACTTGCATTTGCGCTTGGAAAGTCATGATAATTGGTGAATCAGCTTGAACTTTTTTCTGTAGATCAACGTAAAGTTGATTACGTGTTTCTTGGTCTGTTTCAGCCAATGCAGCTTTAGTGGCTTCATTATATTCTTTCGGCACTGCCCAACCATTTCTCCATGTTGTGGTAGATTGGTAGTTGTCGTCAGAATTATCTTCGTTATAAGCAAAAGCTTTAGCATTTGAATGTGGGTCCATAAAGTCAGGGCCCCAATAAAGCAGCATAGCTTCATGCGTACGTGCACGATATTTCGTAATCACTTGGCTACCTGTGCCAGGAATGATTTCAAAATTAATACCGGCTTCAGCAAATGACGCTTGCATAGATTGCGCCATATCAGTGAACGGGTTTGCATTGATCACATCAAGTTTAACAGTGATCGGGGTTTCAATGCCCGCATCTGCTAAAATCTGTTTGGCTTTGGCAGGGTCATAGCTATAAGGTGTTTCAGTTAATGATCCAGGGAATCCTTTAGGCCAAAACGATTGATGCACTTGCATTTGACCTTTTAAGAAACTATCGGCCATGCCTTTATAATTCACCAAGTAACGTGCAGCTTCCCAGATTGCTTTAGGTTGCAAAGCCTCATTTTTTTGGTTAAATGATAAGAAATGCACAGCAGCTTGCGGGAATTCCAACACTTTTAGGTCTGAACCCAAGCTAGCAATTTGGTCAGGTGTCAGGTTTTTAGCGATATCAACATCACCAGATTTTAGCATTAATTGCTGTGTTGTAGATTCAGCAACATGACGAATGATGACAGATTTAAGCGCAGGCGCGCCTTTGAAGTAATCAGCATTTGCATCCAATGTCAAAATCTCACCGGGGCGATATGTGCGCAATTTAAACGCGCCAGTACCCGCAGAATTTGCATTTAACCATGCATTACCCCAGTCGCCATCTACTTCATTGGCTTTCACCAATACAGAATCAACCACTGAACCCGGGCGTGCAGCCAATACATTCAACACAAAGGCAGATGAAAAATCACCTTCATATTTAAGCGTCACTTGGTTGCCATCAATCGTAACCATTTGGTCAATATTCTCAACGCTCCAACCCAATTGAGTCAGAATAAAAGCAGGTGCTTTGTTAAGATTGACCACGCGCTTAAACGAGTAAAGAACATCTTCAGCGGTTAATTTATTGCCCGAATGAAAATTCACATCATCACGCAATGTAAATGTAATGGTTTTAGCTGCATCATCTGCAACCCAGTTTGTTGCCAAACCAGCACCTAATTTAGATAGGTCATCAGCATCATATTGCACCAAGCGATCATAAACTTGCGTTACATATTCACCAGATGAGAATTCATAAGCTTGTGCGGGGTCAATGGCAACAATGTCATCGATATTTTGTGCGACCACAAGAATGTCTGCCGGTGTTGCTGCCAAAGATATTGACGGCAAAATGGGCATTGCTAGCGCTGCCATGAGCGCCGCAGTTTTTAATATTTTCATTTTACTTCCCTTATTGTGGCTAAGCTTATGCTTAGCTTTGCGGCGACTAAAAATAATTTCAGTCCCGATGTTTTAATTTTGCTATTAGTAGTGCGCGCTCCTTTCGCGTAGATATTTAGCTAGTTTTATTTCGATTTTCTTGAGCATGAAATAATTGCATATTCCCTGTCCATAATATTTTTGCAGGCTTGTCCGAGTCATTCCACCACGAATGCGGGCGGTTGCCTCTAAAGTGCATACTGTCACCAGCCGCCATAACAATGTTAGTGTTATCAATCCGTTGGGTAATTCTACCTTCCAAGATAAAGACAATCTCTTCACCTTCATGGCTAACCGTTTCAGAGTGATAGCCAACAGGAATGGTCAGCATAAATGACGATAGAATATTGCCAGGGAATTCAGTGCTTATCTGTTCATAAATAACTGATGATCCGTCAATAGAAAACTTATTACGATGATCATTACGCGTATATGCGCTTTGCGCACTGGGCGTGGCGATAAAATATTCGACCCCAACATCCAAAGCGCGAGAAATTTGAGCCAACGTGCCCAATGAAGGCGTCGCCTGATCGCGCTCAACTTGGCTTAAATAGCCAACAGATACACCAGAGGCTTCGCCAAGATTTTGTAAAGTCATTTTTTGTTGCCGACGGCGCGAGCGAATTAAAGCGCCAACCTTAGGTGCATTTTCTTGTGAAGTTTTCATTTTTGTTGAAATCATAATTTTTTTACTTTTAGAATAATTTTTATTGTATTAGCAAATATAATGATTTATAGCAATAATTAATTTGCTTCTGTGAAAATATATAATAGTTTCAATATGTAAAATCTTGGTTCATTTTTTGCACCAAATACATTGAAATGAATAATAAGAAAGAATATCGTGTCATTCGTATCAAACCTATTTTCGCAATCACCAAACCACAATGCTGTGCTTAAAACATTGTCGAAGATAAAAGCACTCATCGGTTTTATCATCACCACAATGGTGACCTTTCTTGGCCTCATCGCCATCACCTTTTTCATCGGCCGTGTGGTGCCTATTGATCCCGTATTGGCCGTGGTGGGTGACCGCGCACCGCCCGAAGTTTATGCCAAAGCCAAGCAAGAAATGGGCTTAGATGATTCATTACCCGTTCAATTCTTCAATTATGTAATCGATATTTTCCACGGCGAGCTAGGCACATCAGTCTCAACATTACGCCCCGTTGTCGATGACCTAATCAGAGTGTTCCCCGCAACCCTAGAACTTTCGACTTTAGGCATCATCATTGGCGTGCTAGTTGGCGTGCCAATGGGCGTCATCGCCGCCAGCAAACAAGGTTCTTGGCTCGATCAAATCATCAGAGTGGTCAGCCTACTCGGTTATTCAGTACCCGCATTCTGGTTAGGACTAGTCGGGCTTTCACTATTCTACGCCCAACTCAGTTGGGTAGCAGGCCCCGGCCGCATCGACATTTATTTAGATGGCATCATACCAACCGTAACAGGCTTAATGCTGGTCGATACATTAATCGCGGGCGATTGGGATATTTTCAAAAATGCCATCAGCCATCTCATATTACCAGCTTCAGTTTTAGGCTTTTATAGCTTGGCCTATATCGCAAGGATGACCCGCTCATTCATGCTCGATCAATTGAACCAAGAATTCGTCATCACCGCACGGGTCAAAGGCCTACCCGAATATATAGTCATCTGGCGCCATGCCTTCAAACCCATAGCCGTGCAGTTAATTACCGTCATTGGCCTGTCATATGCAGGCCTGCTCGAAGGCAGTGTGATGATAGAAACCATCTTCTCATGGCCGGGCATTGGCAACTATTTAACCACGGCATTATTCAATGCCGATATGAATGCGGTGCTTGGCGCAACATTAGTAATCGGTGCCGTATTCATCGGCATTAACAAATTAACCGATATCTTATATCGAATTTTAGACCCACGTGCGAGATAGGCAAAAGATGACACAATTTTTAGATTGGTTACGAGACGAAACACCCACATCCCGCCGTCAGGCGCGGTGGGGTGGCGCATTTCGCTTGGCTTTGGCACTGCGCAAAAATCACTTGGCAATGGCGGGTTTAATCATCATCACCACCCTCATCCTATTCGCCATATTTGCCCCCTTCATCGCCACCCACCCCGCCATCCAGCAGGATTTGCAAGGCCGTTTGTCACCACCCAGTTTCGATCATTGGATGGGAACCGATGAATTAGGCCGCGATATTTGGTCTCGAATAGTTTATGGCTCACAAATCACCTTATTCATCGTATTTTTAGTCGCCGCCATCGCCGCCCCAATTGGCCTAATTGCAGGCGCAGTCGCAGGTTATTTTGGCGGCTGGGTCGATCGCATCATCATGGGCATAACCGACATCTTCCTCTCCATGCCAAAGCTGATTTTAGCCTTGTCATTTGTCGCAGCCCTCGGCCCAGGCATTCAAAATGCAGTCATCGCCATTGCCATTGCCACTTGGCCGAGCTACGCCCGCATCGCACGCGCCGAAACGCTAACCATCCGCAATTCAGAATTCATTGCCGCCATTCAATTGCAAGGCGCATCCTCGACCCGCATTGTGTTCAGCCATATTTTACCCCTATGCATGTCGTCAATGATTGTACGGGTGACATTAGACATGGCAGGCATCATCCTAACCGCCGCTGGCCTTGGCTTTTTAGGCCTTGGCGCGCAACCACCATTACCAGAATGGGGCGCCATGATATCCAGCGGCCGTACATTTATATTCGATCAATGGTGGGTGGCCACCATGCCGGGCCTCGCCATCATCACCGTCAGCCTTGGTTTCTGTTTCCTAGGCGATGGCCTGCGTGATGTGTTAGACCCCAAACAGGGAGGCAGATAATGAGCGAAGATAAATTACTCGAAGTTAAAAACCTACGGATCAGCTTTCCAACCACACGAGATCGCATCGAAGTCGTCAAAGGCATATCGTTTGATTTAGGCCGCGAGAAACTCGGCATCGTTGGCGAAAGCGGCTCAGGTAAATCACTAACTGGCCGCTCAATCTTAAAACTCATCCGCGCACCAGGCCAAGTCACTGCCGATAAGTTAAGCTTTAAAAATATCGACCTGTTGGCGCAAAATGAAAAGCAAATGCGTAACATTCGCGGCACAAAAATCTCAATGATTATGCAAGATCCCAAATTCTCACTCAATCCTGTGATGACCATTGGTGCACAAATTTCAGAATCGCTCAACGCTCATAATAAGCTGTCAAAATCCGAGGTCAATCAACGGGTGATAGACATGCTCAATGATGTAAAAATCAATGACCCCGAGCGCGTGGTTAAACTATACCCGCACGAGGTTTCAGGCGGCATGGGACAACGGATAATGATTGCCATGATGCTCATCCCACAGCCAGATTTGCTAATTGCCGATGAGCCAACCTCATCCCTAGACGTATCAGTGCAAGCGCAAGTGTTGAATGTCATTGATGATTTAATCTCCAAAAAAGGTATGGGTTTAATTCTCATCAGCCATGATTTGGTTTTAACATCGCGCTATTGCGACCGCATATTGGTCATGAAATCTGGCGAAATTGTCGAAGAATGCAAAGCCAGCGAACTAGCCAATGCCAAACACCCCTACACCAGAGGCCTGCTAGCCGCCATCCCAAGCTTAAACGAAACCCGTGATGAATTGCCTACATTAAATCGGCTGCAAAAGGAGCCAATATGAACGCAATTGAACTTAATGAGCTAGACATTTTCTATGGCGACACTCAAATCACCGACAATATCAGCTTTGATATAAAACAAGGCGAAAGCTTTGCTTTAGTTGGTGAAAGCGGCTCAGGAAAATCAACCATATTAAAAGCCATTATGGGCTTAGCCCCCAAATGGAATGGCTCAATAAAAGTCAATAACGTCGCACGCAGTCACGGCATTGATTATGATTTCGCCGCACAATGCCAAATGGTGTTTCAAGACCCGTATGGCAGCTTACACCCGCGCAAAACAGTAGATGCAACCCTATCAGAACCACTAACCATTCACCGCATTTCAGACCAAAATGAACGCATTGAACAGGTGATGCAATCTGTTGGGTTAGATTTGAGTTTTAGATTTCGCTACCCGCATCAATTATCTGGCGGCCAACGCCAACGAGTAGTGATCGCCCGCGCTCTAATCCTCGAGCCAAAAATATTACTATTAGATGAACCCACATCAGCCCTAGACGTTTCTGTGCAAGCCGAGATTCTAAATCTATTTAAAAAACTCCGCAAAGAACGCGGGCTGACATATCTAATGGTCACCCACAACCTGCCCGTGGTCTCATTTTTATGCGACAGGCTAGCGGTAATCAAGGCTGGAAAATTAGTAGAAGTTACAGGCGTCGAACAATTGCGCCAAGGCAATTTCAAACATGCCTATACACAAGAATTATATGCCGCCAGCGGCGGCGTAATAAGTTAAATTAAGGAAATAAGATGACGGTACAAATGGCAGAATTAGAAAATATAACAGTGGCATTAGAGGATTTTCATACATCTATAAAAGCCGACACCCCTCCCTTTAAGGCTTTGCACAAATTGGTCGACGACACCGTTGGCGCCATCTTATTTACAGTCATGGAAGCTGACCTAAATGCAGGCCTCGCTCTACGCTCTTACACTTCTGATCCAGAAAATTATTCAGTCTCTGGCAGCAAACCAATTCACCGCGACGAATGGTTTGAGCAAGTGAGCATAAAACGCCAACCATTTGTCGCCAATACAATCAAGCAAATAAAAACAGTTTTTCCAGATTATGGCCTAATATGGTCATTAGGCTGCGGTTCAGTTGTCAACCTCCCCATCATTATCGGCGAAGAATTTGTCGGCACAATTAACCTGCTACATGAAGAACACTATTACACCCCCGAGCGCGTTGAAATCATCACAAAATTTTTAAGCAAACCAACTGTCCAAGCTTATTTCACGTCCCGTAATTCAACTAGGTGATATTATTTCGATGGCCTTATCGATGACGATAGCCAGCAAGGCCACCATAATACCACCCTGCAATACAAATGCCATATTATCGGTCAGCAGCCCCGCAATAATCACCTCGCCCAACCCTTTGGCGGCGACGGTCGAGCCAATTGCCACTGTGCCAATATTAATAACAACACTCACCCGAATGCCCGCAACAATCACGGGCATGGCAAGTGGCAATTCAACATTAAACAGGCGCTGACCCTGTGTCAGTCCCATGCCACGCGCAGCTTCTAACACAGGCTTTGGCACCTGCTGCAACCCCGTTATCGTATTTTCAAAAATCGGCAACAAACCATATAAAAACAAAGCCACCAAAATCGGCTCCATACCAAACCCAACCAATGGCACACATAATGCCAACACAGCAATAGGAGGAAAAGTCTGCCCAAGGTTGGCCAGCATTTTCGCCAACGGCATAAACGCTTCACCCGCAGGTCGTGTTACAAAAACCCCCACAGAAACAGCCACAATTGTCGCCCCCACACTAGCGATAAACACCGTAAACAAATGCCACCCAACAATGTTTGCATAATGATCGCGAACATAAATAGCAGGCGCCGAGTTCTTACTAAAATAACCAAAAAAACCACTAAATAATTCAATATCAACAATCATTAGAACGAGCAAAATCAACGCAGTCAAAGGAAAAACAAATTTTAAATATCTAAGGATCATTTTTGTTTTTTACCCTTAGCCAAAATATCAACCAAAGCCACATTCCCAATAATCTTGCCCTCTGAGTTTATGACTGGCAAGCTACTTTCCCCCACCCAAAGCAAACGCGATAAGGCATCTCGTAAATTATCTTTGTCGCTTAAATGCTGAGATTGCGGTTTCTTCCCGATGTCAGCAATCGGTGTCATAACATCCTCAACCTTTACCAACGAAAGCAAATTCAACGCACGGTCATCACCACCAACTAACTCCCTCACAAATCCATCGCGCGGGTTACGCATCAGCTCAATCGGGCTAGCGACTTGCAATAATTTCCCCTTATCCATCACCGCAATTTTATCGCCAAGTTTAACCGCTTCTTCAATGTCATGTGTCACCATAATAATCGTGATGTTTAATTGCTTCTGAATGCGCAACATTTCATCTTGCAAATAATTACGCGTAATCGCATCCAATGCACCAAATGGCTCGTCCATTAGCAATAGTTCAGGCCGCGCAGCAAGTGCCCTCGCCACGCCCACCCTTTGTTGCTGCCCGCCCGACAATTGATGAGGAAACTTATGAGCAAATGTCTCATAATCCAGATGAAACAGCGTGAGCAACTCCTCAACCCGCTGCTCAATTTCTGTCTTCGACCATTTCAACAATTTAGGTACAGTGGCAATATTTTCAAATATATCTTGATGCGGAAACAATCCCACACCCTGAATCGCATAACCAATTTTGCGCCGCAAATCTTCCACAGGCACAGATTTCACATCCTCGCCATTAATAGAAATGCTCCCACTCGTTGGCTCAATAAGCCGATTTATCATCCGTAAAGTCGTAGATTTACCACATCCAGACGAACCAATCAGCATGCAAAACTCGCCACTATTCACCAGCAAAGATACGTCATCAACCGCATGAGTTTGATTAAATAATTTATTCAAATTTTGCAGTTCAATCATCAATCTTCCT
The DNA here is from genome assembly GCA_002400495.2 of Alphaproteobacteria bacterium. Classification (GTDB taxonomy): domain Bacteria; phylum Pseudomonadota; class Alphaproteobacteria; order Rhizobiales; family OSC116; genus OCS116. Next base: position 107,248 of record NVQL02000074.1, read on the forward strand.
TTTGGAAAAGCCAATTATGCTATCCATTAAAATAGCTGCAAAAAGTGCCAAATAAAGCGTCGGAATCGCCCCCAGCATAACCAATTCTGTTGCCGTTTGGTTAAGCCCTTTAAATATATATGTGCCAAACCCGCCACCACCAATAAGCCCAGCAACCGCAACAATGCCAATATTTTGCACCAGCACAATCCGAATGCCAGACAAAATAACTGGCGCTGCCAATGGCAGTTCAATTTTAAACAATCTTTGACGAGAATTCATACCCATCCCGCGCGCCGCCTCCACAATTGTAGCATCCAACTTATCCAGCCCAACGGTTGTATTGCTAACAATCGGCAACAGAGAATAGAAAAACAAGGCAACAATCGCAGGCGCAGCACCAATCCCCCTTATGCCCAACTCGCCCAAACCAGGGTAATTTGTGGCAATATAAGTTAGCGGTATCATCAAAATACCAAACATGGCGATTGAGGGAATGGTCTGCAATATATTCAAAACAGGAAACACAGCCGCTTTGATAATTTTTGATCGACTGCACCATATTCCCGTAGGAATGCCAACAATAATGGCAGGCACCAAACTCGCTATCGAAAGAAACAAATGACGCCGCGCATGAGACCAAAAAGCAAGCTCATTTTTATATTCCTTCATCAATGAAAGAGCATCCCATAAACCTACATAAATCAACAACCCAAAAAGGCATGACATAGCAATAAAAACAACAACATGAAATAAGGGCGATGCCCGAAGTTTCAAAATATTATTGGCAAAAGTAAGCCATAGTGCAAGACAGGCCACCCAAAACCCACTACCCAATGCCACGCGCGCAAACCCCGCATCTTTCGGCAAAACATAATTCGCGCCCTCACCCACCAAATAAAACAAACCAACCATGGCAACAACAATAATGCCAATCGTCAAAGCAACAGACAATCTCCTAACGATGAGGAAGAAGAAAAACAAAAAAACCGCCAAAATCAAAACCCCAATCGAGCCTGGAAAGACATCAAACAAATATCTTCCCGTACCCGATGTAAGCCGATTTGGCTGATAGGTTAGAATTGGCAAGCCAAGCAGCGAAAAAAACAGCAACAAGCTTGCCAATATATCAACTTTATCAAAGCTAATTTTGGAGCTCAAATTCGAAGCAGATTCTGATAATTGGCTCATATTCGCCCCTCAGCCAAATAACAACTCTACATAAAGCCATTAGCTTCAAGATACTCACGAGCCACATCACGCGGAGATTCGCCACCAAGCGCAATACGTGCATTTAGCGATTGCAAATCAGTCAATGTAAAGCTTTGGAATATTGGGTTCAATATTTCAGCAATTTTTGGGTTTGCATTCAATACATCTTCACGCACAATTGGTGTCGGCGCATAAACGGGTTGCACGCCTTTGTCATCGGTCATCACAACCAAACCTAATGAAGATATCGCACCATCAGTGCCATAAACCATGGCTGCATTCGCACCATCTGTTTGCTCCGCAGCGGCCTTAATCGTGGCTGCGGTATTACCACCAGATAATATAAGCAATTGGTCACTACTTAATACAAAATCATACGCTTTCTGAAAAGCTGGCAATACCGCTTCATTAGATACAAATTCAGCAGAACCAACAAATTTAATGTCGCCACCACCTTTTACAAATTTACCAAAATCAGACATAGTTTTCAGGTTGCCTTCATCCGCAATTTCTTTACGCACCGCAATCGCCCAAGTGTTATTGGCATTCGCAGGTTCAAGCCAAACAATTTTGTTGCCTTCAAAATCCAGCTTTTTGGCCATTTCATGCCCTTGCTTCATGTCTTTCCAAACATCCAGACTTGGCTTGTTATAAAAGAACGCAACATTGCCCGTATACTCAGGGTAAATATCAATTTCGCCAGAAATCAAAGCTTTACGAACAATTGGCGTACCACCAAGTTGAATGCGGTCTTCAACTTCAAAACCTGCATTTTCAAGCGCCAAATAAATCACATTCCCCAACAACCCACCTTCAGTATCGATTTTAGACGAAACAGTAATCTTATCAGCAGCTGATGCCATATTTGTAAGGCTTAATGCACATAGCAAAGCCATAATTTTGACTAGATTTTTCATTTTATTCCCTTTCAAAATTGCGGTTTAATAGGATGAAAATAACATCCAAAGAATTTATAAAATAAACTTTACACCAATTAATTTGAAGAAATCAACCGATCAATTCTGATACACTACCAATCCATAACATCTTCTTTCAAGTAAATTCATCCATAAATTTCATCATTGTGATGTATTTATTCATCAGCAGTAAAATTTTATCATATTTTACAACTTGACATTATCGATGCATTATTGCAACAATGATGCATGAAATCATCAATTGCAAAATTTACTGGCAAAGATCGCCACCCTGTCGATATCAATATCTTGACAGAAGTTCTAGCAGCTTCAAGCGACGCTTGCTGGTGCATGGAATTTGGCGTACCTGTCGACCTCAGCGCACCAGACCAAGAAATCATTCGTCAGTTTTTCGAAAATGACGTATTTTGGCGGCTTTCAAACCCCGCAATGGCCCAATTATACCTTTTGCCTGCAGGTCAGAATTTCAATGACCGCCCTGTGCGTGAAATCTTTCCAAGAAACAAACAAAATGAAGACTTTGTTTTAAACCTATTGGCAAATGGCTTCGAAATAGACAGAGCCCCCGCATTAGATACTCGTTATGACGGTGTTCAAATTTATGTAGAAAATGATGTTCGAGCTCATGTTAAAAACGGCCAACTCATAAGAATGTTTGGAATTGTTCGAGATGTCGGCAAGCACAAACACCGCGAGGCGGTATTACAAAGTCAATTAGACGACAGCCTATTGATTCTTAACTCAGTACCAACTCCCATATTTACAGTTTCATCAAATGGCGGCATTGTTTTGGCTAACCATGCGGCCGAGCGTCTTGTTTCCGCTTCAAAAGGTATGCTTTTAGGCCAAACACTAAGCCATATTATTTCTCAAAATTTCGATGCTTCTTTTTCAGAAAAATTTATTCCAGCACTCGAAGCAGGACTCAAAGCCGAAACGCCCCAAACAACGTCAATAACCCAAAAAGATGTCAATTACACTTGGCACCTGACATCCACAGCTTCGTCAGATTCTGTAACTTTGGTGGTTACAGTCATTCCAAATAAACTGGAGGCCAACCAATGAGCAACGAAACCACAGAGCAAGATTTCATGCAGCTAAGTGACGACGGCTTTATTTCAATTGATGCCAGCCAAAATATACTGCAAATCAACCAACAAGCTTGCCGCCTACTCGGCATTCAGCACGACCAAATCATTGGCACTCAACTATCTCAAATCACCAAGTCAATTCCAGTTTGGGCAGAGCTTGTTGATGCCTGCAATAAAGGCATGCGGCATGACCTAAATTTGACACTAAATGGCGGTCAGCAAGTGTTTATAAGCTTGCGAAGCCAAAACCATTCCCAAAACATACAACTCATTCAAATTTGCGATTTAGAGGGCTTTGAATATCGCCGCAACCGCGCAAATGGTCGCAAACCAGACAATGTGATAAGTTTCCTATCCAATAAAACCCGCCCCGATTTCGAAACACAAAGACGCCTGTCACCCGAACTAAACCGTGTACTAGCACGAGGCGAACGCGCCATTCGTCAAGGCGCACGGGTAATGATTACTGGCGAGTCAGGTGTCGGCAAATCCGAAATCGCAAGGTTTCTACACATCGCAGTTGGCGATGCGAATGATCCTTTTAAAATCGTAAATTGCGCCATGTCGTCGCCAGCCGATTTAACCGATATCCTATTTGGCACCACAGAAAACACGGGGCTTATTCAACAAGCCACAGGCGGCACTCTTTTCTTAGATGAAATAGCAGAGATACCCCTAAGCGTTCAAGCCCGCCTACTAGGTTATTTAGAAGATTTTTCAACCAATGCAGCAAATTCGCAAGGCGCCCATCGCTCAAGTTTACGCATCATTTCAGCAACCAATGCCGATTTGCAAAAACTAATCAACCAAGGTAAATTCCGTGCCGATCTATTCTACAGATTGGCCGTCATTAGCTTAAAAGTGCCGCCATTAAGGCAAATGCCAGCACTAGTTCCACATTTATGCAACCGCTTCATGCAGACCATTAATCAACGCAGAGAAACACCAATTATCCTATCAGGCCAGTTTCTTAAAACTTTAGAAGATTATAGTTTTCCTGGAAACATTCGAGAACTTCTTAACATCGTTCAACGCGCCTCTATTTTTATGGAAGACGCAGAGGATATGGAAGAGCTAATCGCTGAGCTTATCAGGCCAAACGACAATTTACACGACATTGAACTAACCAATGGCGCAACGCTTGATCTAAAAACAGAAGTCAGGCGCTTTGAACTGGCCTTAATCGACAAGGCAATCCTCATTCATGGCAGTAAAAGAAAAGCGGCAAAAATTCTTGGTGTGGATATCGGCACTATATCGAGGAAAACCACCAAAAGGGAGGTGGGAGAAGAGGCTGAAAACCTTGATCTAAATATAAAAAAATAACAAAAGGGAGCGAAGTATGAGAATTCTTCAAACATTAAAATCATCGGCATGCGCAATGGCAATTATTTGTGCAAGCGCATCACTAGCATTTGCAGCCAATGAAATAAATATTTTAACATGGGAAGGCTATGCAGACCAAAGCTTTGTAAAGCCGTTCGAAGACGCATCGGGTTGCAAAGTGAATGCAACTTACGTTGGTTCAAATGACGATTTTGCACCTAAACTAATTGCTGGTGGTGGTGTTTACGACCTAATTTCACCTTCAATTGATTCAACAACAACGCTCATTGAAGCGGCTTTCCTTCAACCTGTCGATACAAGTAAGCTTGCAGAATATAACAATTTATATGAGCAGTTCCGCACCAACGCCGCCTTTAACCATGAAGGCGAAGTCTATGGCATACCATTTGCGTGGGGCGCAATCGCATTCATGTATTTAACCGATAAATTCGAAACACCGCCAACATCTTTAGCCGATCTGTGGGACGAAAAATATGCAGGTAAAATTTCACTTTGGGATGATAAAAGCGCTCTTTATGTTGCCGCCCGCCTCATTGGTGCAAAAGATATCTACAACCTAACAGATGAAGAAATGGCCGCAACCAAAGCCAAACTAATAGAGCAAAAACCACTCATTCGCAAATATTGGGCAACGGCGGGTGAATTGGTAGATCTATATGCATCTGGCGAAGTTTGGATTTCAAACACATGGGCTGGTTATCAGTCTGGTTTGCTTAAGGAAAAAGGCATTAACGTTACCGAATTCTTACCAAAAGAAAAAGCCGAAGGTTGGATTGATTCATTCCTAATTGTAAAAGATTCTCCTAACCTTGAATGCACCTATAAATTCCTAAACATGCTAATTGCAGAAGAAGGTCAATGCGGCGTCGCAAATGTAAACGGCTATTCTGTTGCCAACCCAGTGGCAGCAAAAAAATGCATGACACCCGAGCAATTCAAAGCCCTTCATCAAGATGATTTGGCCTATTTAGACGAATTGGTACTTTGGAAAAACCTAGGTGCAGATATTGAAAGATATACCAACACTTGGAATGCGGTTAAAGCCCAGTAAATTGCTTAATTAACAATATTTACGCTTGAAAATACAGAAATCCTGTTGTTTTCGAGCGTCCTATTGAGGAAACTATGTCAGATATAATTCAGATCCAAAATCTCAGCAAACATTTTGGCAATATTGTTGGGGTGAATGATGTCACTTTGGATATAAATGAGGGCGAATTTGTCACCATTTTAGGGCCTTCTGGCTGCGGAAAGTCAACATTACTAAGAATGATAGCGGGTTTTGAACAACCAACCCAAGGCCACATTTTTCTAGATGAAAAAGACGTAACTAACACCCCTGCAAACAAACGCGAAGTGAATATGGTGTTCCAAGATTACGCCCTATTTCCCCACTTAAAAGTAGGTGCAAATGTAGGTTACGGCCTAAAGGTAAATGGCGTCAATAAATCAGACAGACAACAACCAATAATCGATGCCCTTAACCTAGTTGGCCTATCAGATAAAATTGATAACATGCCCCACGAATTATCTGGCGGCCAAAGACAACGCGTCGCCCTAGCCCGCGCACTTGTTCGGCGCCCAAAAGTATTGCTACTCGACGAACCACTTTCAGCGCTAGACGCAAATCTACGCGAACAAATGCAAGTAGAGCTAAGGCATTTGCATAAAAAAGTTGGCCTAACATTCATCATGGTCACCCACGATCAAACCGAGGCTATGGTTATGTCACAACGTGTTGTGGTCATGAAAGAAGGCCAAATCGCCCAAATGGGCACACCATCAGATTTATACGATCACCCTGCAAATAGCTATGTTGCCAATTTCATCGGCACAACCAATTTATTCTCATCAACCGCAACCAAAACCAGCTCAAACCAAATCAATATCAATTACTTCGGTCAACCGCTTCAAATTGCCGCAAATGATAAAATCTTAACATCAGGTACAGAGCAAATATTCGGCTTCCGACCCGAAAAAGCCGTCTTAGTTCATGATCACCGACAAGCAACCAACGGCTTACAAGGCAAAGTTAAAGAAGTACTTTATCAAGGCCTTGCTGCGCGCATTCTAATCAATGTTGGCGCAGGCGAAATCGCAATCGACCAAATGCTGTCAGAAACCAAAGAAAATGCCCGCCTACCAAGTGAAGGTGACCAAGTCACAATTGAAATTGACCCCCACAAAATCATGGCCTTCGAACAAGGGCATATCACATGAAAATCATCCAAAGAGGAAAGTTAGCGGCAGGCGCAGTTTTATCACTGCCCTTAATCTGGACCATATTATTCATGTTCGTGCCCTACGCAATCCTATTCGTTTATAGCTTTTGGGAAAAAAAATACCCAACTTTTGAAGCGGCATTTCAATTCGGTAATTACTTCACTATTTTCACCGACCCACAATATTTTCAAGTGCTACTAAGAACAGGAAAAATCGCCGCTTTTGTATCCTTTTTCTCAGCCCTCTTGGCCTACCCATTTGCCTATTTTCTAATTTTCAAAGTCAAAACCAATGGCACAAGACAGTTGCTCTACATGGCCGTTATTGCCCCACTTTGGATTTCCTATTTATTACGCGCATATACATGGAAAACCATTTTGGGAACAAATGGCATTCTAAATTCCTTCCTCATTTGGGCGGGCATCACCAATGAACCAACAGATATATTCCTATACAACCAATTCGCCATGATCCTAACCCTAACCTATGTATTCATCCCCTTCATGGTCATGCCAATTTACACATCACTAGAAAAAATCCCCAAAAACCTAATTGAAGCCTCAGCAGATTTAGGCCTAAACGGCTTTATGACGTTTATAAAAGTAACCCTCCCCCTTTCCATACCGGGTTTAGTGGCTGGTTTCACACTCACTTTCTGCCTGTCATTCGGCGATTTCATCGCGTCATTCTTAGTTGGCGGGCCAGATGGCTTGATGATTGCAAATGTCATTTCCTCTCAGTTTGGCGCTGCACTCAACTGGCCACTCGGCTCAGCCTTGGCCATCATAATGCTGGTCATTGTGCTGACTATCATTTCCATCTCAGATCGCTTCGAACGACTTGGAGAGGCAAAATTATGACCACAACAACAACCCTATTCTCACGCATTTTTTCTACAGATGGCGCTTTTAAGGCTGTAGCCACGAGCGTATTGGCCTTCTTATATGCACCAATTATTGTGCTGGTCATGTTTAGCTTCAGCGATAGCCGTTCACTATCATGGCCAATAAAAGGCCTAACTTTTGATTGGTATCTCAAACTATTTCAAAATGAAGATTTGTTAGAAGCCATCGGCAACTCGTTCTATGTAGCGAGTTGCTCCACCCTACTCACGCTCATCATAGGCGTGCCCGCCGCCCTAGCGCTAAATCGCTACAATTTTTTCGGCAAATCACTGTTCCGTAAACTGGTTTTACTCCCCATTGCACTGCCAGGCATCATTACAGGCATTTCAATGCTCAACCTATTCAAGGTAGTGGGTTTCAATTTAAGCCTAGAAACAGTCATTATTGGCCATGCAACCGCACTAATTGCCATCATTGTCACCCAAGTTTTTGCACGGCTAGAGCGCCTGCCAAAATCACTAGACGAAGCCTCAGCCGACCTTGGCGCATCTGGCTTGCAGACCTTCCTATTCGTCACCCTGCCCAATATTAAAACCTCGGTTATTGGCGCAGGCTTGCTGTCATTCACATTGTCTTTCGATGAAATCCCCGTCACATTTTTCCTAACGGGCAGAGACAACACTTTGCCCATGTATATCTGGTCAACAATGCGCCGTGGCATCACCCCCGAAATCAATGCAGTCGGCACCCTAATTTTATGTCTTTCAGCAATCCTCATTATCATTTCAGTTTTAATGTTGCGAGATAAAAATCAATAAAAAAATAAACAAGGAGAAACAAATGGACAATATGACCAAGGTTATAAACAAACCCACACAAGGCGCGCTTATTAATGGCGAGTGGATACAAGGCAATGGCGGTACGTTTGATGTATCCAACCCACATGATGGCAGCTTGCTTAACACCGTTGGCATGGCCTCACTTACCGATGTCGACTCTGCCGTGGCGGCAGCCAAAGCAGCGCAGCCCGAATGGGCAGCCACACCCAATGTTGTGCGGGCAAAAATCATGCGCGAAGTTCACAAAATATTCCTAGAAAGAGCCGAACCAATTGCCCAAATGCTCACCGCCGAAATTGGCAAAACCATTACAGATGCACGCGAAGAAGTTTTCGAATATTCAGCACCATCTTGGGGCAAAGCAGCCGAAGAAATTTTGCGTCACCGCGGCATGTCTTTTCCATCAACCCAAGAGCAAACCACAAATAAACGCTTGGTAATGAACTACCGCCCACTTGGTGTCGTTGCCGCCATAACCCCATATAATTTTCCAATCGATATTTCATCCATTGCGTTGGCGCACATCATTGCAGCAGGCAATACCGTTATCTGGAAACCATCAGAATATGCCGCCGTAAGCTGTTCAATGTTAGCCGATATAATGAAAGAAGCTGGCGTGCCAGATGGTGTGCTCAATCTTGTTCATGGCAAAGGCGATGTTGGCAATGCGTTGGTCGAACATAAAGATGTTAAAGGCGTATTCTTTACAGGCTCAACCGCAACAGGCCGCGTCATCGCAGCAAAATGCGCACTGCGCCCCCATTTGCTAGAATTGGGCGGCGATGGCCCCTTTATAATTCTCGAAGATGCCGATGTTGATGCTGCGGTTGACGGTGCTATCAATGGCTGTTTCTACTATTCAGGCCAAGTTTGCACCTCGGCCGAACGCGTACTGGTGCATGAAGATGTCTATGACGAATTTCTAGAAAAATTCACCGCCAAAGCCAGCCAATTAAAAATTGGTAACCCGCTAAATGAAGACAGCGAAATGGGCCCATTATGTAATGAAACCACATTAAAGCGCGTTCAAGAGCATGTAGCAGATGCCATTGCCAAAGGCGCAAAAGTCATAAAATTCGGCCCCGAAAGTGGCCTATACCACCCCGCAACCATACTCACCGAAGTCACTCAAGACATGCTAATCATGCAAGAAGAAACTTTTGGCCCTGTGGCACCGATTATGAAAATATCTTCCGCCGAGCAAGCCATTGAAATTGCTAATTCTTCAAGTCTAGGCCTAATAGCATCCCTTTGGACACGCGATTTAGCAAGCGCATGGCGTGTTTCAGAGGCATTACCGCACGGCACAGTTAATGTCAACGAAACCAGCAATTATTGGGATCAATTGGCACCATTTGGCGGCACAGGCGATAGCGGTGTCGGTCGCGAATTATCGCAATGGTTCCTGCAAACATTCACCGAATCCAAACTTATGGTATTCGATTTAGGCGGCGATGTTAAATATAACCGCCGCGCCGAAGGCGGTTGGTAATTATAAGTAAAACCGAATTCCGTGGCATTTTTTGCAAGCGCATTAAATGTCACGGCATCCATAAAAAAATTAGCGGAACAATGCAGCATCATCACTCAATACCGATTGCGCCCCCCACTCCAATAATTCCAACGCACGGTCAGCATCATTCACAGTGGCAATGGCAAATTCAATGCCACTGGCTTTCAAAACATCATACCGCGCTTTAGAATTAAACGGCATATCCTGAATATGCAAAATATCTGCACCAATTTCTTTCATCAATGCAACAGGGTCACTAGGTACAGCCACCATTGCCATGCAACGCGGAATATCAGGCATCAATTCAGCAGCATAACGCAAACAACGTTCCGAAAAACCAGATATATAAAGGCCTTGCTTACCCATTGGCCATTTGCGTTCCAACACTTTAGCCACTTGTTCAACAAGCTCTCTCTCAAGGCCTGGCACTTCTTTAACTTCCAATTGCAAATTTAAGCCACACTCCAAAATACAGTCTAAATACTCATCCAACGAAGGCGCAATTTCACCCTTAAATTCGTCAGCAAACCAGCCACCAGAATCCAATTGCTGTATTTCTGCCAGAGTTTTAGATAACACCGTTCCGCTTCCATTACTTGTGCGGTCAACCGTTTCATCATGAATCATCACCAATTTCATATCGGCTGTCAGTCTGACATCGGTTTCAATCCAAGTGGCGCCCAACTCCGCGGTTTTACGAACTGATACCAACGTATTTTCTGGAGTGACATTGGTAGCCCCTCGGTGAGCCACAAGACGTGAATTAACAATAGGATGCTTAACAGACATTCTTTTTATTCCTAATATTGAGCTTGCTGACCATCGATATAAATGATGATCAGCAAACCGGGGGAAGTAATTAACAGGGAATATGGTCAGCGAAAAAACTCGCTGGCCATACATTAGGTAAACTCAACGAGCTAAGATTACGTTTTCGATGAAATATTCTTCCATCTTACCGCGGAATGGTTGTGCAGCTTCGCCAACACGGTTTTTACGTTGTTCTGAAGAAACCAATGCATGAGAATCATCTGAGTCAGCATGAGTTGGCGCAGCACCAAATTGCACATTAAATGCAGTTTGCGTTTCGGCCGATGTCAACCAGTCGATAAACAACAAAGCAGCAGCTGAATGTGGCGCATTTTGAGGAATAGCAGCACTATTACCACCACCATTCATGCCCATAGTCGGAATGTAGAATTTAAGGTCTTTACGAACTTCGCCTTTTTTCTGCAATCCTGCCAAATGGTCTTCCCACGCAGGCACCAAAGTCAATTCACCATCGCTAAGACGGGTCAAGCTATCAGTGTTACCAGCGGTAATGACATAATTTTGAGCGTGACCTTTAAAGAAATCAACACCGTCACTTAGGCCAGCAATTTTGGCATCATCCACAGTTCCATCTGCAAAATCAATGTCCGATAAATTGCGCAATACGTTCTGATAAAAAGACGGGCCCGAGCCACCATTCTCATAGTTAAAGCCCATGGCATTAGGGTTAGCTGTCCAATAAACCACAAATTCATCAACTGTTTGCGGTAAATCAGCGTCGTCAATTTTAGCAGGGTCATATGCGACGCCCGATTGGTTACCCCAATAAGCCAGCGCATAGCCTTTACTATCAAGACCATTCATATTGCTAGTTTTGCCTTCAGCATTTGGTATCAAACCAGTCAAATTGACATAAGTGCCTTCCATATTCATTTCAAATAAGGCGTTCCACCCATGTGACATCACGTCAATATCACCAACATCACGGCCAGTTTCAGCAATCAATTTATCCAAATTGCCGCCATAATTCCCTTCAGGAATGGTGACTTTAATGTCATACATTTCCTCAAACGGTTTAATAGCCGCTCTAAAATCATCTTGGAAATACCAGACAAACCAAGTCAGTTCGCCTTCGCTTTTTGCCTGCGCGACAACTTCATCCCAAGACATGGATGAAAGCTCGGCAGCAAAAGCCCCTGTTACGCTCATGGCGGTAGCCATTGCGGTTGCTATTATTTTCTTAATCATTTTATTCTCCCTTGTTATAATTAGTTCAAAAAATTTCGGTTGCGTCATATTCACATTAACCCTTTCCAGAGCTCAGCGCTGGGTTGGCCGATTTTAACAATCGTTCCAAAAACAGCATGAGCACCACGTTGGGGACAACGAGAATGAGTGAGATCACTGCCGCATTGGGGCGAATAAAATTAGCTCCCAAATTGGTAAACAGCAGCGTCGGAATAGTAGTAAAGTTTGGCGAGCCTACAATGAAGGCAATCGCAAATTCTTCAATCGAATAAATAAATACAATCAATAATGTCGCCATAACACCAGGTTTTAATGCAGGAAAATATGCAACTTTCCATCGAGCAAATGGCGTTGCCCCTAAATCGCGCGCTGCATCTATATGGTTTTGCCGCACCTGCTCAAAACTAACCGACATAATGCGAATTGCATAAGGTAAAAATAAAATAGAATGGGCAAATAAAATCGCCCCAAACCGCCAAGCGTGCAATCCCATTTGAAACAATATGGCCGTAAAGAAAATAGCCGTTACAAAACCGGGTACAACCAACGGTAATAAAACCAGCAACTTAACCGCTTCTTTGCCTTTAAAGTGCAATCGACCAAGCGCATAAGCAGTTGGCATCGCCAGTGTCAGAGTTAACAATGCCGCACTCGGTGCTAGTAAGTAGGAATTCAACATTGCCACTTTAAGCGAAGAATGCTCCCACAAATATTCCCATCTAGCGAATGACATAACGGGCGGCAACAGATGATCAGGTGTCCAAGGCTCCGATGGGTCAACAAATGACCACAAAATAGCCAAAGTAAACGGAATCACCAACCACAAAACACATATGCCAAACAGCGACCAAACCAACATTTTATTCAGGCTAAATCTTTTCATGACAAACGGCCTCCACGCAATACAAAGCGGCTAAACAAAGCCAACACGCCCGAACCAGCAATACCAAGCCCCATCAGAGTGACAGCAATAACCGCCGCATCATGCCAACGCCCATACCCTTTAAAAAACACCATGAGTTGCGACAATGATTGCTTATTAATTGGCCCCGCAATCACTTGAAACGAGAAATCAGCCAATGCACCAACAAATACAATCACCAATGCGGCCTGAGTGGCCGAAACAGCCAGCGGTGCAATGACGCGCCTAAACCGATCAAACGGCCCCGCCCCCAAATCCGCAGCCGCATCCAATAAATCATCGCCAATCGCCTGCACCGCACCAGAAAGCAACAATAATGCAAACGGCATATTCTTCCACGTTTGTAAAATAAGAACACCAACAGCCCCACTATCATTTTGCAACCGATGCGGCCCATCCCAAATGCCCAAAGCTTGCAACAACTGATTGACGATGCCGTTATATGAAATAATATTTATGTAAAGAAATGCTACAACCAAGCCATGCACCAATAGTGGCGCTTTTAAAACCGCACTTATAAATAGCGACCCAGCAAATGGCCTGCGCAGCCAAATCGCCAACGGATAAGCAAATATAACCGCCAAAAAAGCACTCGCAACACCGATATATAGCGAATAGCCAATAGCCCGCGAATAACTCAAACGGTCAAACATCTTGGCCCAATATTCCAACGAAAAACCACTTTCACCAGATAAATTAAAATAACCAAACGATTGGGCAATCGCGATATAAACCACCGATCCGATAAAAATCAGAATAAGGCCAAGCCCTGGCATCAGTAATAAGCTAATTTTTAGCCATCTTTTCATGTCATAGCCTCTAGAAAAATAATATCTTCAGGCCGAATATTCATCGACAGGCTAGTGATGTCCTCAAGATGAGATCGCCGCCATTGAACACGCTGCGCAACACCATTCATTTCAATAAAAAGATCAGTATAATTACCTTGGAACGCACGATGCGTTATCGGCGCTTCAATAGAATTCATCTCACCAGCCCCAAATTGAGCATTTTCTGGCCGCCAACATATTTTAAGCCGCTTGGCAATTGGCGGGGTGTCACTTTTCACCAAAAGCTCACCAATCTCTGTGCTAACTCGCCAAAAATCTTCACTTTCTTGACCAATAATAGTCGCGTCCAATATATTGGCATCACCAATAAAATCAGCCACAAAGCTGGTCTGCGGAAAGTTATAGATTTCTGTCGGCGTGCCAGATTGCTCTATCTTCCCATTACGCATAATCAATATGCGGTCAGACATTGCCAAGGCTTCACCTTGGTCATGGGTCACATATATAGCAGCAAGATTATAATCGGCTTGAATTTTACGAATTTCCAAACGTACTGATTCACGCAATTTGGCATCAAGGTTAGACAATGGTTCATCAAACAAAACCACACTCGGCCGCATCGTCAGCGCCCGCCCCAATGCCACACGTTGCTGTTGCCCCCCCGACAATTGATTGGGCAATTTTTCAAGTTGCGCCACCAAATCCAATTTTTCGGCCACATCATTTAGCCGTTGTTTGCGTTCTGCCGCGGGTAGTCTCTTTTGCTTCAAGCCAAATTGTAAGTTTTCTGCCACCGACAAATGCGGAAACAACGCATAAGATTGAAAACACATCGCCGTATCACGCTTCTCAGGCGGCACAAATGTAACATCAACACCACCAATTTCAATTTTACCCGCGCTGGGTTGCAAAAACCCCGAAACCACATTTAATAAAGTGGTTTTGCCACATCCAGAGGGGCCAAGCAAAGTTACAAACTCACCATCAGCTACGGTAAATGACACATCATCTACAGCCGTAAAATCCCCAAACCGCATCGAAACATTTTGCACACTGACAGTGTTCATACCCTCATCCTCCCGCCCCATTTTTGACTTTTATCAATTTTATTCTTCAGGCGTTATTTCTACACACAAAGTGTGATAATTAAATCATATACTAGAAATTAAGCATATTCAACACAAATTTTATGACAATAGAATGACATCAGAAATCCAAAACTATTGCACCAAGTCAACAGGCATGGTACAAAAACTCCACTATTTTTGGAGTATATTTTGTCAAATGACAATAAAACCTGTAATATCTCATAGCCTTGTGAAGACCCGAGACACAACAGTAGCAAACTGGAATGAACGCATTATCATCGACATGGTGCGCCGCGAAGGTGGCACAACACGGCGTTCAATAACCGCTCAGACTCACTTAAGCCAACAATCCGTTCATCGCTTAGTCGATGGCCTCGTCGCGCGAAAATTTTTACAAATTGGCGACTCAGTTATCAATGGCCGCGGTCAACCCAGCCCGCTCATCAATATAAATGCCGAAGCAGTTTACGGCGTCGGCATTTCCATCAACACCGACACCGTCCGCCTCAGCATTGTCGATTTAAACTGTCAAGAAATCTCCAATTTAAAAGTTGATTTAGACCCAACCAATAGAGCCACAGCCCTGCCAATATTGCGTGATGCCATACATGATTGCTTAAAAACCAACGGCATTCGTAAAGAACGAGTTCTAGGCGTCGGTGTGGCAATTTCAGGCTATCGAATGGGTGCAAAAGATGTATTTGTAACCCCCGAACCTCTAGAAACTTGGTCAAATATACCGCTTATAGAGCTGTTCGAATCTGCTTTTCAAATGCCAGTTTGGGTCGAAAACAATGCCACCGCTGGCGCCATTGGCGAATCGCTCAAAGGCGCAGGTTTTGCCCATTCTTGTTTTGCCTATCTATCTTTTAACTCAGGCTTTGGCTGCGGAGTGATTTATGAAGGCAAACCATTCTTTGGCGGCTATAACAATTCGGGCGAAATGGGGCGACTATACACCCCAGATCAAATGCAACACCGCCCCGCATTAGGCGAGTTATTGCTACGTCTAGCCAAGTCAGGCATTCATATTGAAAGCATCGATAAATTATATTCTAATTTCAACCCAAATTGGCAAGGGGTTGATGATTGGATTGCCGAAGTCAAACCACATCTCAACCTAGCCATTCGCGCCCTACGCGCCACTATGGATCCAACTGCCATTGTATTTGGCGGCGAAGCCCCACCCGTATTAAAACGCCTACTTATCGCCGCTTGTGATGAGCTAGACCTCGACAGATACGGCCGAGAAGTCACCCTACCCGCATATATAGCCAGCGATTTACCGGGCGACCCATCAACCATCGGCGCGGCACTATTGCCACTTAAAGATTGCGTCCTCACTTAAGCTTAATTCTCAATGTCACAATCTCAAACGGCCTCAGCTTCAAACCAATTATATTATTTTCAACCAATATTGGCTCAGCACCCTCTTCCATCAAATTCACCAAAACCACGTTTTCGACAGGCAGCCCAAACCCAATATTAACCGCAACACGTTTGTTGGCATGCTCAAAAACCCGCAAAATCAAGTCGTCACTATCTTCGGCTTTCTTCAATGTCTCAATAGTCACATTGTCAGCGTCAACACTCGCAAAACTAAAGCTCTCTTCTGTTTGCGCTTCTTCATTTGCCAATTTTTTGGCATCACCAAATACTTTAATCGGGTTGTTAAACCGTTCAGCCGCACGCACAACTTGCTCCATATCAGCAATACCACCATGCAACTTAAGCGCGTAGCGAAAATTATGCTCACCAATATCAGCATGAGCATCAGGAAAAATAGACCCACGCAATAATGTCAGCCGCACAGTCTGCTCAACCGCATCATAACCATATTTACAATCATTCAGCAGCGCCACACCAAAATCGGCCTCACTCATATCCACCCAACGGTGCATACTCGCCTCAAATTGCGCCTGATCCCAACTCGTATTACTATGCGTGGCACGTTTCACATGCCCAAATTGAATCTCAGAACGTAAACCCGTGGTGTTCAAATCAAACGGAAAAGATGTTTTAAGCAGGCTTTCACGCTCCTGCCAGTCAACATAGGTATCAAATTCAATTTGCCGCTCATTATGCCGCAACGAAACTATCTGCACAATTTTCGAGTTTTCATAAGTTTTTTCAATCCGAATGGCCGCCCGATACGGGCCAGTCTCCACCACCTCTATGCGCGTAGCTACGCCCGATAATGGCCAAGATTGCTCAACAAACGACCGATCAATATCCCATGCACTCCAATTAAGCGGCTTATCTTCATAAATTACCAACGCATTGGCAGTTTTGCCAACTTCAATCAATTCACGTTGCGCCACTTTATCAAATATCGAACTAATTTCGCCATTTTCATCAATCTCAACGCGCAAAACTTCGTTTTCCATATGATCAAACGAAACACTCAAAGACGTCTCAGGTTCTACGGTTGGTGTTGCCAACAACTGCGCCGACGCCCACCCCAACGAAGGAATCCTCCCCACAGGAGCAATAAAACAAACCTCACCATTCGCCCGCACAGATTTTTGCATAACATGCGCAATGCCATTCATCGCCAACGCCTTTGCATCACCAACATCACTAGCAATTTTCACCAATTCACCATCACGAATTTGGCTGGTAAAATTAAACAAATTAAGTATCCCAACGCAAGGTTTCGCAATTTTATTCACCATTTCATGATGTAAACCTTGCTTCCCCTCCAATGCAGAAAAAAGCACAGCATATTCAACATCAGAATCATCATATACCTCTGCAATAGACGTACCTGGCAAAATATCATGAAATTGATTAATCAATATAACCTTCCACAATTCATTAATCTTTTCATTCGGATATTTAGTCTCAGCATCAAACACCATCGCCATCACACTCAAATATTCAAGCTCTCGCATGGCACGCTCTGCACGTCGGTTATTGGTCTTATTTTTCGCCACCGAGGTCAATGTTCCACGATGAAATTGAAGATATAACTCACCATTCCACACCGGGAAATTTTCAATATTTTCATCCATACGCGCGCCAAGCCGCTGCAAAAATGGCGCTATGCCTTCAAATTTAACAAGCGGCGCACCAGGTATCCCGCGCTCAAATCGCCGCCCACTTTCAATCATTCGCCGTGTCGGGCCACCACCACCATCTCCATACCCATAGCAAATCAACACTTCATCATTCAAAGCTTTAGGCTCATAACGCTTCCAAGCACCCATAACTTCACTGGCCGAAAGAACCGAATTATAAGTGGTAAAAGTCTGCTCACTTGTAAAATCTTGAGTGGTAATCAGCTGCGCTTTGGTCGTCGTGCCATCAATCCCACGCCAAAAAAAAGTGTCATAAGGCAAACGGTCAGAATCATTCCAACTCAATTTTGAAGTGACAAAATATTCCAAACCAGATTTCTGCATAATTTGCGGCAAGTTTGCCGAATAACCAAATGTGTCTGGCAACCAAGCCACTTTCGGCGTGACACCAAATTGCTGCTGGTGAAACCGCCGCCCAAACATAAATTGCCGCACCAGAGACTCGCCCGAAATAATGTTAACATCAGGCTCCACCCACATAGCACCTTCAATTTCAAATTGCCCAGAAGCAACCTTTTTCTTAACTTTCTGCCATATTTCAGGATAATCATCTTTCAAAAAATCGAGCAAAACCGCCTGATTATACATAAACACAAATTCTGGATATTCATCCATAAGCGATAAAGCCGTCGCAAAACTACGCCCCGTTTTATCCCGTGTATGTAAAACCCGCCACAACCACGCCACATCAATATGCGTATGCCCAATAGCGGTTATTGTTGGCTTAGATTCAGTATCTTGTAACTGATAAATCTCACCAGCAATCAACTCAGCAGCCTTTAGCGAAGCTTCAAAATTTTCAGTCACCCCACCACGTCTATCCAAAGCCCGCAACGACCTTTCAATAATATTCAATATGGCGTGTCGCCGCCCATCATGTTGTGGCAATAATATCGCGACATCTAGCGGAATTTGCAAATCATAGTAAAGCTGCTCCACCCGCTCAAACCGCGTAAAAAAATCAACTTTAAACCCAACCAATGGTCGGTCAAAAAATGTAAAAGCATTAATCGTAACCGTATATTTTTCGCCAGCAACCGCATTACGAGCAATCACCAACTCAGTGTGATTACCATCCAAAGCCTGCGCAATCTTGCCATTTATATACACCAAACACTGCGGGTCAGTCGAACCCAGTCTATCTTGCCATTGTGAAGTAAAATGCAATAAAAACACCTTACCAGCAGCATCTTGCGGTACAGTAACTTCAGCAGAAAACCAAGTATGGCCTTGTTTCCGACCCCAAACAGTTTTTTGCGTAAATTCTTCCCATTGCCTCCAGTCAGCAGCCAAGGCCTCTGCTTCAGTTGGGTCAACAATACGATAATGCCAATTTATTTCACCATCAACAGAAGTTAAAATTTTAGCTTCCAAATCTTCACACAAGCGCAAAAGCTTGGCTTCTTGGCGCAAACTATCACTCTGCAAGTCATGCTTTTTCGCCAAGGGATTTATATAAAATTCTTCCATATCAAATGCTTCCTACAAATTATCATTTGAACGAAGAGTACGGTTAGCCATTATTGGAGTCAATTTATTACTCGCCTTGTGTAATAATAAATATTGGCATCAAATGCCTTATATTGAAAAGTTAAATACAGCGAAAATTCAAAAACATTCAGATAAAAACCCAACCACGTTGGAGTGCACTTCAGCAATTTTATTTTCCGCAATCATAAAATGTGCACCATTGCCTACAATGGTGTAACGTTTTACGGGCGAAGCCAAACTATCAAAAAGCCTTGTCGCATCTTCATGCGTCGAAACAGGGTCTGCCGAGCCTCGCATTAACAATGTCGGAATCCTAATTGTGCGGCTATCATATAGCGGTATGCCATCAAAAACATTCTGCAAATCACAAATTGTACCATTAGGAACTCGAAAATGTTGCGCCCTCACCGCCTCCTGCCCTTGGTCAGCAGCGAGGCAATTGTCAACCAAGGCTTCCAAAACACCATCAGGCCGCCAAGATGCCTTGTCTTTAACAGGAATTTCATCGTCCCATCTTGTCCTCAAATCCTCAACCGAAACATTCCTATAAGCCCCAATTTTCGAACCACCCTGCTCACCATTTGCAGAATTGACAACGGCTTCCATCCAAGACGGCCGCTTATTGGGTTCTGAATATAGCGGCGCATATAAAACCAATCGCCTAACATTTAATTGCGGGTTTTCAGCAATTAATTTACCACAAATAATCGTGCCCCACGAGCAACCTAGCAAATCAACTTCATCAGCCCCCGTATATTCAGAAATAAAATCAATCGCATCAATCACATCTTGCTCAACTTCTTCAGCCGTAGCATATGGTTTGCTTTGCGATGGCGGAAAACCAAAACATTCTGGCCGACTAGAATGGCCATATCCCCTTAAATCCACAGCAAAAACATGAAAGCCATCAGCCGCCAACCTATCCATCCAAGACCACCCCTCAAGCGGGTTATCCCACAAAACACTCGATATGGTTGCCCCATGCACCAAAAGAAGCGGGTTTTTGTGGCAATCATTTCCTTCTGGGCGCCGCTCTCTAACATGAAGCTTCACCCGAGGCGTATTCGTCGATTGAATCTTATGCGACCGCGTCAATATTTTCGAACAATTAGATTGAATAGAAATAACGACGCCTCCCTTTATAATAATGACGGCAACGCAGTGATGATGGATGGGAAAACCGAAAACAACACCAAGCCGAATAAAAATATCGCCACAACAGGCCAAGAGGAGCGATAAATCTCATCCAATGGCACATCTCGAGCCGCACCTTTTAAGGCGAATAAAGTATAGCCAAATGGCGGCGTTATGCTGCCAATCGTAAGATTTATAAGAAATAAAGTCCAAAACCACATCGGGTCAAAACCATAAGTCCTGATAATCGGCTCATATAAAGGAATGGCAAGCAATAGAAACGCAAATTGGTCAATAAACATGCATAATATTAACGGCACCGCCATCAACAACATAAACATCATCCACGGCTCAATCTGCAAATTCCCCACAAAATCTATCAACCCAGCCGTTGCCCCAATGAATGACAATAACTGGCCAAATAATTTCGAACTGGCGACAATAAGCATAATCATCGAACTTATCCCAACCGCCGAGGTTAGCGACTTCCACACCATTTTCATCGAGAATTTTTTATAAATCAACGCCGTCACCAACGCCCCCACAACGCCAGATGCAGCGGCTTCCGAAGGCGTCGCCACACCCAACAAAATAAGCCCCATAACAAAAAATATAACAATCCCAAACGGCATTGTGCTGGCCACAGCTTTCCATTTTTCGGCGGCAGTGTAGATTTTGTGATCAACCATGGGCGGCGCTAGTTTTGGGTTAATTTTAATGCGTAATATGACGTAGGAGCCCATAATTACGGATAAAATAACCCCGGGAATAAGCCCAGCAATTAGCAAACCAGCAATAGATACATTATTGACTAATGACCCAATGACAATCACCAAAAGACTAGGAGGAATAATAGGCGCTAAAGATGCGCCGCCCAATATTGTGAAGTTTGAAAGGCCAGAATCATAACCTTGCTGCTTCATTTGTGGTAAAATCGAGCGGCCAAGCATAGCAGCAACCGCAACCGCCGAGCCCGACAACGCACCAAATACAGTCGAAAGCGCGATGATCAGAAAATATAACCGCCCCCGTACCTTGCCGATAAGCTTATCAAGCGCCGAAGATAAAACCTCAACCGAACCCGATCTAAATAATATTTCACCCATTAAAATAAATAACGGAATGGTCACAAAAGTTTCAGAGGTCACCGTTTCATATATGCTATTCGAGAACATACCAAAACCGCGCGTGCCAATAACCAGCATCACCCCGCCCAAATTAGCGATCAAAAATGCCGCAAAAACTGGCAAACCTGTGGCCATCATAAATAGCAAAAAAATCAAGGCAATCGTCAGCGCCCAATACCAGTCCATATTACATATCCGCTTTCTGTGGCTCTCGCCGACTAGGGTCTATAGCCAAGGATAAAAATTGCAATCCAATCAGCAAAAACCCAATCGGAATAAAAACCGATATCCACCATTTGGGTACAGGCACTGTACCCAAGGTTAAAATACCAGAGTCAAATAATTTAAATGTCGCCCCAAAAGTCACCCAACATACGCCCAGTGCAACAACACCCGCCACACAAGCCAAAGTCATCTCCAGATTTTTGCGTAATTTAGGTCGGCATTTTTCAACCAAAATCGTAATGGCAACATGCCCATTCTGTCTCGCGACATCAGGTGCCGCCATAAATATTGTGCCGGCCAACAAGTAAGTCACCGTATCGCGCGACCACACAGTCGGTGATAAAAAGAAATACCTTAAAACAATTTCCATGCAATAAAGACAAACGATAAACGCCAAGGTAGCCGCGCTTAAATAAGCCACATATTTGGTCACAATATCCAAAAACTTTATAGCAGTTTTAAACAAGTTAGGAGGTCGGCTATTACCGACCTCCTCATTTGCATTTGAGTTCAAATTCGACATCAATGGCTTACCTAGTCATACCAGCGTCTTTAGCTAGCTTTCTAAATGCACGGGCGTCATCACCAGACTTGTCTGTTGCAACTTCCCAAACACCTTCAGCCCATAATCTTTCGAATTCAGCCGTTTCAGCATCAGAAAAACTTGTCAATTTCATGCCTTTTTCGAGCAATAAATCATATTCTTCAATTTGCAGTTTATCAAAATGCGTCAATGAATCCAGTTCCAATTGCTCACCGGCTTCAAGCAAGACATTTTGGGATTTTTCATCCAATGAATTCCATTTTTCCAAATTCATAAAGATCATAATGCCAACTTGGCCAAATGATGGATCAGCCATATATTCAATGATTTCATACCATTTCAAATCTGCTGCACCCGTTAAGCCCCATGCTGCACCATCTACCGTGCCGCGTTGTAGCGCTGTATAAACATCGCTCACAGGCATATTCAAAGGCGAGCCACCAAGTGCTTTAATCATCGGATGATAAGAAACCGTACCCCGAATAATGCGGCCACTTAAGCCCTTTTCACCCGTAATCGGTTCACGCAAATAATATCTAAAACCTTTTGTGCCCGTAGATGGCGTTGAGAGCAATTTCACACCCAATTTTTGGTAATGCGCGTCAATAAAGTCAAACACCCCAGCTTCGCGGCGTTTCACAGGGTCAACATCAATAGCGTCAATCGCCAAACCAATGGCAGTTGTGCCAGAATGATAGGCAGGATGAGTGAATAACAAGTCAAACACACCCGCTTGCAATGGCTCCAATTGCTCAAAAGTTGGTATGGTATCAGGGCCGTTAAAAGTGATGGTTGTATCACCACCAGATTTTTCATTGACCAAATCGATAAATTTGGGGCCAATTTCACGATACCACGCAAAAGTGGGCGAAAAGCCCGATAACATACTTAATTCTTCGGCGGCCACGCTGCTCATTGTAACGCCAGATGCACCAGTAATAACCACAGCAATCGCGGTTGCGGTGCGTAATAATTTCGATATTTTAAATTTCATTTTTTCCCTCCATGACTATTTTTGGTTTGTTTTACTCGCCTACAGCTTATCGTCCCATACGGGACTATGTCAAGTCTCAAATGGAACTAATTTCAACTAAACCCATATAAAACCCCACAAAACTCCAAATATAAGGTTGGAAAAAAATCAATGTAATGTTAGGTATATGCAATATAGCGGAGTTATACTTATGAATAAAAACCAACCAGCTCAACAATTCACGCATTCGGATTTAATCTTAGAGAACAATGCAATTGGGTCTATTTGGCAGATTTGTTTTGTGGCAAATAGCTTCGTATTTCCCATTTATGCCTTTTACGACAAACAATATAAAATCTCGAGAATGGAATTCGTAATTCTGTTTATATTGGCGCATAAAGGCAAGCTGATGGCATGGGAAATGTGCATAATGACAGGCCTACCAAAAAACAACATCAGCCGCGGCGTCAAAAAACTAGAAAGCAAAGGCCTCATAAAAAGATCGCAAGACCCCAAAGATGCACGCCGCGCTATATTGGTCACCACAAAAACCGGCGAAGGCCTATACCAAGAACTTATCGTCCATTACACGCGGCGCGCCGACGATTTTTTATCTTTGTTAGATGAAGATGATAAAAATGACTTAGACAGAATTATGCTTAAACTTTCAAAATCAATGCCAACCATTTCATAGCTACCCCTTCACCGCACCTGCAGTTAACCCAGCCACAATATATTTTTGCGCCGCCAAAAACGCCAAAACAGCAGGCATAATTGTCAGCGTGATATAGGTCAATATCTTCGGCCAATCATTACCATATTGGCCTTGATATTCCATCAACCCCAGCGGCCAAGTGTAATTTTCAGCAGTGTTTAACACCACCAATGGCAGCAAATAATTATTCCAGCTCGTCACAAAAGTAATGATCGCAACGGTCGATAATATAGGCAATGAAAGCGGCAAAATTATCGACCAAAAAATGCGCCCATAACCCGCGCCATCGATAAGCGCAGATTCAACAATTTCATCAGGTATCTGCTTAAATGCATTACGTGTCAGCAACACACTACCTGCCAAACCAAACGCCACTTGCGGCAAAATAATTCCCCAATGCGTGTCCAACAAACCCAAATCACGTATCATCAAAAATAACGGTAAAATCGCCGTCGCAAACGGAAAAGTAAGCCCCAATATCAAATAGTTAAACAGCATTTGCTCACCAAAAAACTTAAGATGCGCAAAAGCAAACGAAGCAGGCGCTGCAATGGCTAACGTCAACGCCACCGTCCACATGCCAACATAAAGCGAGTTACCCAATATGCTCCACAAACGCGAGCCAGACAACATATCCCAATAATTTGACCACAACCATTGTTCAGGAAAACCAAACGGGTTGGTACGTAACTCCCCAGGGCTTTTCAGTGCGCCGACCATAGTTGTAATCAATGGCACCAACACAATACAAGCCACCAATATCAACACCAACATTCGCGCCAGTGATTTATTGGGATCTTTAAGACCTGTTGGCCGTTGTTCAGTAATATCAGTCATCTTTCATCACCCACTTCTTATAGCTAAACGCCACCACAACGCAGATGATAAACAATGCCACCCCCGTTGCAGCACCAAAGCCGACCTTCATGCGACCAATGCCAAAATAATATAAAAAGGAAACCATAGTGTGGGTTTTATTGAGCGGGTTACCACCCGTTAACGGCACAACAAGGTCAAACAATTGCAACGCGCCCAACAACGAGAAAAACACAGACAATCGAATGGTCGGCATAATGCCTGGCAGCGTTACATATCTAAACCGATGCCACGCATTCGCGCCATCAATCGACGCCGCTTCATATAAGCTTTTATCAATCGCCTGCATGCCCGCAATATACAGCATCATATGAAAACCGAAATATTTCCACACCACAGCCACCAACACCGCCACAAAGGCATATTCTCTATCGGCCAGCAAAAATATAGCGTCACCACCCATGGCTTGCGAAGCGTGCGAAACCAAACCATTATTGCCATCAAATATAAACCGCCAAATAAGCCCAGCAGCAATGTCCGCCAATATAAACGGCAAAAAGAAAATCATCCGAAATGTTATAGTGCCTAACCGCCGTTCAGCCAACAAAGCCGCCATCGCCAACGCAATTGGCAATTGCACAAATAACGACGCGGCAATCAGCAACATATTATTGTTAAACGCCCGCGCAAAAACTTTATTACGTGCAAGCCGTTCAAAATTATCAGTCCCTACAAACCTATCAGGCGAAGGCAAACCAAGGCCATTCCAATTAAAAACCGAGTATCCCGCGGCTTCGATAATTGGCAAAATTATAAATAATGTAAATAACGCGATGGCAGGAGAAACAAAGATAATGGCGGTTTTCCAACCACGCATTTGGCGTTTGGATGCTACATATTGCAATTTCGAAGCACTTGTCGCCATTATTCACTACCCATCAGAAAAAAAATCTGAACCCCGACAGCGTGTCGAGGTTCATTAATATCTAGCTATCATAAGCTTGAGGTGAAACTTCACCCCAAAACATATTAGCGGTTATCATAAGCATCTTGCAACGCTTCTGCACCTTCTTCTGGTGTCATTTCACCAGCAGCCAGCGCAACCGCCACATCGTTAAATACCCGTCCAACATCTGGGCCTAAATCTTGATCTAGGAATAATTGATGTTTAGACGATGTACCAATGGTTTCAGCAGCTTTCACCACCAATGGGTCAACAATATGTTTTTCAGAACCAATAGAAGATGGAATATAAAGGCCTTGCGCCGCAGCATCATTTTGTTGCTCAGCAGCCAAGAAATACTTCAAAAACTCAAGGGCTTCAGGTGGCGCGCCTTTAGTGATTTCAAAACCATCAATCCCACCAACTGTTTCCGTACCATCGCCTTTACCACCCATAATTTTAGGGAATGGCAATGATAGAATGTTTGCATTGTCAATGCCTTTGCCGTCTTTGGCATTTGGCCCTTGTTGAGTAAGCAACCAGTTACCCATAAGGAAGATAGCCGCATCACCATCACCAAATTGGCCAGTAGATGGCAAGAATGTTTGGCTCAACCAACCTTCTTGGAATGGCTCTTGTGCACCCAAATCAATTAATTTTTGAGAAGCAGCTAAGAATGATGGGTTGTTAAAACCAGTGGCTTGCATTTGAGCCACCATATCGCCACCACCTTCACGCATCATCAAATAACCCAAATAAAATTGCATAGGCCATTTATCTGCGCCAGACATAATCAATGGTGTCACATCAGCAGCTTTTAATTTATCCATCGCAGCCGTAAAACCAGCCCAAGTGCTTAAATCATCTGCACTAACACCTGCTTTATCAAGCAATGTTTTGTTGGCATACATACTCACCAAGCTAAAATCAAACGCAGCGCCGTGCAACTTACCATCAACTTCAAATGCACCAACACCAGAAGGGTAAATAAGCTTCAATAAATCATCTTTATGGGCGCTGATGTCTTCAAGAAAATCAGCTTCGGCATGAGCGGCCAATACACCGCCACCCCAGCTATATATAATGTCTGGGCGGTCATCAGATTGCAATAAAGTTGGCAATTTAGCTTTGTAAGCTTCATTTTCCAAATAATCCATCTTCACCACAACGTCAGACTGGCTATTGTTATATTTTTCGACAATGGTTTGCCAATATGGGTCAAGCGCGTCGGCTACGTGTAATACAGATACATTTGTAGCGGCAATGGCTGTGCTCGCACTGAGCGCTGCAACAAATAATGCGGCGGCAAGTGTTTTTTTAAACATTAGATTCCTCCCAAAATCATAAAAAAAAGGCATCAATTATTATTTAATTCGTGATGCGTATTTATTGTGCGTTGCATCAAGCGCCCTTGTCAAGCCTTTTAATTCGGAACCCGTAATAAACATTTTCAGCGAGATTGACAAAACAGGTAGCGAAATGTAACAATGAAAAACTTACTTATTTTAAGAGTTTAAACATCATATGACCTCTGCCGACCCAGCGCTGATGCGCGCCATCAACCAATTTCAAGTCATGGATGCGATCAGGCGCCATGGCCCAATATCACGCGTAGAAATTGTCGACAAAACCGAGCTAAGCCCTACAACTGTATCAGCTATTACCTCTAGCCTATTGGGCGACAATGTCATCATTCCAGCAAAAAATGAAGTGGCAAAAGCCCCAATCGATGGCCCAATTGTACCGCGAGAATATGGCGTCGCTACCGATAATCAATCACCAGCAAATATGTCTAGAGGCCGACCCCGCAAAATGTTGTCTCTCAATCCAAGTGCAGCCTGCGTAGTTGGCGTTAAGCTAACGCCCGACCAAATCACCGTCGCCGTGACCGATTTCAGAGCCGATGTCCTAAACACCAACTCAATGCCGATAAAAATAAAAAAACAATCGGTCGAGATGGTCAGCGAGCTAATAGAAAAAGCCATATTAAAATGCATCAAACAAGCAGACATTGAGCTTACCGCCATTCGTGGCATCAGCATTGGCCTACCTGGCGTTATCGAGCGTAATAACGGCATCTGCCGCCAATCAACCATATTTGAACAATCAGAAGTGTTATTGGTTAAAGAGCTAGAAAAGCGCCTACCCGTACAAATCAGCCTCGATACCGACGCCAACCTCATCACCCTAGCCGAAAGTTGGTTTGGCCAAGCCAAAGGCATGGACGATTATATGGTGGTCAGCGTCGAGCAAAACCTCGGCCTAGGCATTATGCATCAAGGTGAATTATTCCGCGGAGCCAATGGTTTATGCCCAGACCTTAGCGATTTACTTATATCTATAGACGACGAAGTTGGCGGCCGCAGATTGTCAGAAGTCGCATCAGTTTCAGCCATGCTAGAAGCCATAGGCATATGGAAAAACACCGATTCAGACCCCACTTTAACCGAAGGCATGAATAGATTGGTCGAGCTTGCAGACGATGGCAATAAAAAAGCCATCGAGATTATGTCCTATGCAGGCCGCGGCCTCGGCGCTGCCATCACCAGCCTCATCACTTTATTCGCGCCCTCGCGGGTCATCGTAACGGGTGTCGGCGTAACTGCAGGCAATTATTTGCTCACCCCCATGCGCGAAACTGTGCAAAAAAGCATACCCTCTAGCATGAGCGAGGTGACCGAAATCACCATGCATAGCTGGAGCGATGATACATGGGCGCGCGGCGCAGCCGCTATGACATTACGCAGCCTTTATGGCATGCCTTGGGAAGCCATGGCACCAATAATGCGTATATAATTTAATTAATACGGGTTCTTGCCTTAAATATAAATTGCTGCTAACAATAACGAGTAAATTCATCTAATATGTGGCTTTGGAGCTTTAAATGGCAGGATTAAGACTTGAGAAAATAGACAAAAGCTTCGGTGATGTGAGAGTCATTAAAGAAATCGACCTCGAAATCGCCCATGGCGAATTTGTCGTCTTTGTTGGCCCTTCGGGTTGCGGAAAATCCACATTATTACGCATGATAGCTGGCCTAGAAGACATTAGCGCTGGCAATCTATATATTGGCAGTGAGCTATGCAACCTAACCGCCCCTAAAGACCGCGGCATTGCCATGGTATTCCAATCATACGCTTTATACCCGCATATGACCGTCTATGACAATATCGGCTTCGGCCTCAAACTTGCGCGTGTTCCCAAAGCCGAACGCGATCAAAAAATTAGAAGCACCGCAAAAATATTACAAATGGAAAATTTGCTCGACCGCAAACCCAACCAACTTTCGGGCGGCCAGCGCCAACGCGTAGCCATTGGCCGTGCCATTGTGCGCGAACCAGAAGTGTTTTTATTCGATGAGCCCCTCTCCAACCTAGATGCCGCATTGCGGGTCGATACACGCATGGAAATCGCCAAATTACACCATGATTTAGGCGCAACCATGATTTACGTCACCCACGATCAAGTTGAAGCCATGACTTTAGCCGATAAAATCGTGGTGCTTAAAGATGGCACAGTGCAACAAATAGGCTCTCCTTTAGAGCTTTATCATCACCCCAAAAACCTATTTGTAGCAGGCTTTATTGGTTCACCAAAAATGAATTTTTTCAAAGTCACTATAGAGTCAATAAACGCAGACAGCTTATTAGTTCAATCGGCCGATTTAGGCGCCCTAACCTGCCCCATTGTCAGCCAAGATGTAAAAATTGGCGATCAATTGACATTGGGCTTGCGGCCACAGCATATAAACATTGATATAGACCAACAAGATGGCGTCACAGCAATAGTTGAACTGGTCGAACATTTAGGCGATGAAACTGTCTTGAGCCTCAAATTACCATCAGGTCAATCCATCATTGCCACTCAACCCGACGATATAGACATTGAAATCGGCAAAAAAATTGGCCTGAATGTCCAGCAAGCCAAAGCCCAATTATTTAATACGGAGGGCTTAGCACTCGCTTCTACAAATACCCTCAAAAAAATACTCAAGAAATAAATATTCAGGAAAAAACATATGAAAAACGTTCTATGCTTTGGCGATTCAAACACTTGGGGCGCACAGCCAGTACCAAGTTGGGATCAAATCAAACGCTTTGAATTAAGCCAAAACTGGACAGGCATTGCTCAACAAAAATTAGGCGCCGATTGGAACCTAATCACCGAAGGCCTCCCTTCCCGCACAACAGTGATTGAAGACATTGTAGATGGCGCACATTTTTCAGGCATTTCATATTTAAAACCCTGCTTATTAAGCCACACACCGCTTGATCATGTGGTTCTAATGCTAGGCACAAACGATTTTAAACGGCGGTTTAATCTAGTTGCCGAAGATGTGGCAGTGGGTATCACAAGGCTCATAAAAGAAATAAAAAACAGCGATACATTGGCAGGAGGCCACTCAAATATCTTAGTCATTTGCCCTCCCCCACTTAAAGTGGTTGGCGTGTTCAGCACCATGTTTGAAGGTGGCGACATAAAATCCCAACAACTCGCCCCCTATATTAAAGAAATCGCCGCAGCCCATGGAGTTAGCTACTTAAATGCGGGCGAAATCATTCAATCTAGCGACACTGACGGCATTCATTTAGATGCCGATCAACACAAAATCTTGGGCGAAAAAGTAGCAGAAATCCTCACCGAAACATCACAACCTTAACCGCTCCCAACCATTAACTTAGGCCAAATAACTGATATTCTTTGCAACGTCTTTTTTAATGCTGTTATCTAATAATTTGTTTTTATTATCGTCAGTAGAATTATCGAAAATCTACCCAATTCACCAAGATTACGGTTAGGCACATTGCAGACCTGAGTTAATTTCAAATCTAACTTTGCTGTCATAGGCTTTATGGTCAGCCATATATTCAGATATTTTTCGTGCGAGCGCGTCCACCTGTTCAATAATATATTCGGCTGTTTCTTCATCCATAAGATAGCTAAAATTCAATCGAATCCAACCGGGCTTTGCGATTGATTCATCGGCAGAAATTGCTTTACGAATGGCTTCGGATTGGTCGCGCCCAACCCCGAGCAATCTATGACCATATGGCCCCGCACAGGCACACCCGCCGCGCGCCTGAATGCCTGTAACATCGCTTAGTAAACGCGTGAACATTTCATGAGGTATATAACCACCCTCACCGTCATAAATGACAAATGAAAATATTGGCAAACGGTTAGAATGATTGGCTGCCAAAATGCCAATGTTGGGGTTATCACTCCATTTGGCAAACGCCATGGCAGCAAACTCACGGTCACGTTTGGCGATATAATCAAGCCCGATGGCTGCCTTAATCATAAATACCAATGCAACCCGAATGTCGCCAATGATATTCGGCGTCCCCGCCTCCTCACGTTCGGCAATTGATGTAAAATAGTCATGCGCCCACGGCGACACATATGAAACAGAACCACCACCCGGCCATGTCGGGCATGTGGCTCTCATGGCTAAATTTCTGACAATCAATAAACCAGATGCACTTGGCCCACCAGGGAATTTATGTGGCGATAAAAATATAGCATCTTTCAAGGTTGTTTCATCACTGCCCATATCTATCGGCAAATACGGCCCACCACCAGCATAATCCCAAAACGCCAAGGCTCCGTAGCGCTTTAACAGCTTGGTCACCGCTTCATCATCTGTAACAATGCCCGTGACGTTAGATGCAGCCGAAAACGAACCCACCAATAAAGCACGGTCAGCACGCATTTTCAGTTCATTTTCTAACATAACTAAATCTGGCCCACCTTGCTCAGCTTCGGCAATCTCAACGACCTCAGCACCACTTTCGCGCCATGGTAAAATGTTTGAATGATGTTCATAAGGGCCAATAAAAACCGTAGGTTTATGATTTGGGTTGTTTTTCACCAAATCGGCAATGCCACAAAGTGCAACCAACCGATTCACCGCTGCCGTTGCGCCAGAACCTGCAAAAACAACTGTACAGTCATCCCCCGCATTCACTTGATCAGCAATATACGCACGGGCTTCCTCACGCATATTGGTCATGTATGCGCCACAATATGAAGCCTCGGTATGGCTATTGGCATAATAGGGTAAAATTTGTTTAGTCACAAATTCCTCAACCTGTTGCAAAGCGCGGCCGGAGGCAGTGTAATCGGCATAGACTAATTTTTTAAGCCCAAACGGAGTTGGAAATTCAATACCTTCACCAATAAGTCCATCGCGCAACTCGGCAACAATATTGTCTTGCTCTAATGTTTTTTGAAATTGTTTCAGCACCATTGGTTTATTTCCTTAACATGAGCGCCATTAAAACGAACCAATTAAACGCGTTATATCGATATAATATATTGACTTTGGGCAAATTAATATCAATTATACGCGTAAATAATGTAAATATATTAAATTATGATAGAGAAAACATATGAAAATCGATCAATATAACTTAGATATATTACGCGCCATTCAAACTGATAATTCACTGGCTCAACGAGAATTGGCCGAAAGAGTGAATTTATCGCCCAATGCTTGCTGGCACCGCGTGCAAAATTTAAAAGACGAAGGCATCATCGTTGGCCAAACCGTAAAGCTAGATCGAAAAAAGCTAAATCTTGGCCTTGTTGTATTTGTAATGTTGCGCACGCGGCATCATTCAGTCGATTGGCTCGATGAGTTTCGTCGCCATGTTTCGACCATTCCTGAGGTTATAGATTTTTACCGCATTGGCGGTGATTATGATTATTTTTTAAAAATTGTAACGCGTGATATTGAAAGTTATGACACAGTTTACCAGCGCTTAATTTCTAAAGTTGAATTGGATTCCGTGACATCTTATTTTGCTATGGAGGCCATAGAGGAACAACGGCCATTGCCCATTTAATCGATATACGAAATTTACTAGTGTTCAACTTCTTTCCGCCAAAGGGCTAGAAAAAGACCAGTAGGCAAGCCAACAGGCTATGCTAGAAGGCCGTATTTCAAACTTACAATCAATTTATACCAACCTGATATATATAAGGAATTTAAACCACTCTGTTGCCATCAGAGTCAAAATAATGCTTGATTGATTGCTCTAAATCAACATTCAAAACGTCACCATTTTTATGACCACTTCTAGCGTTCAGGCGAATGATCAATTTTTCATCACCAAATTTAACCGAAGCAAACGCATCTGGCCCCGTATTTTCGATTGAGACAATTTCAACCTCTATACAATTTTCCGACCAGTTGGCAACCACAACCATATCCTCTGGCCGCACGCCGACCAACGTAACACCCTCGACCGTTCGCGCAAACTCAGCAGAAATATGAGTGGCATCAATCATATTCATCGCAGGGAAACCCATAAATTCAGCCACAAATATATTGGCTGGTTGATGGTACACTTCATCAGGCGATCCAATTTGTTGAATCACCCCAACATTTAGCACACAAATTTTATCAGCCAAAGTCATCGCTTCAATTTGGTCATGTGTCACATAAACAATCGACGCCCCGACAGTTTCGTGCAAATCTTTAATTTCTGCCCGCATTTCAACCCGCAATTTAGCATCAAGGTTCGACAACGGCTCATCAAACAAAAACAATTTAGGTTTACGAACCAAAGCCCTGCCCATCGCCACCCTCTGTCTCTGCCCACCCGAAAGCTCCGCAGGCTTACGATCGAGCAACGGGTTAATTTGCAACATAGCCGCCACTCGTTCAATTTCTGCGGCCATTTCTGCAGCCGAGTCGCCACGAATTTTCATACCAAAAGTAATGTTTTCACGCACCGTCATGGTCGGGTATAAAGCATAAGATTGAAACACCATCGCAACATTTCGCTCTTTAGGCGGCACGTCATTCATGGTTTCAGAACCAATTTTTACATCTCCGCTGTCAATTTCTTCCAGCCCAGCAATACAGTTTAATAGGGTCGATTTACCACAGCCAGATGGCCCCAATAAAACCAAAAACTCACCTTGTTGCATGTCGATCGAAATGTCTTTTAACACTTCGATGTGACCATAGCTTTTTTTAAGGTTGTTAATTTCTAATATTGTAGAATTATCGGTCATGGTCTCTCTCTTTTCCTATTATTTTTTTCTAGGCGCAGCACCAGTTGACGCGCGCACCACCAATTCGGCCTGAACAACTTTTTGCAGCTCAGATATCGACGCCCCTCGGCTTTGCTCAATTAACATTTTGCCAATTTCTTGCCCCGCAATGCGTATTGGCGAGCGCGTAACCGTCAATGGTACCGAGAAATTTTCGGTTTTAAGCGATGACAATCCATCATCATGGCTAACAATCGAAACATCGCGCCCCACCACAATACCTGCATCACGAAATCGGCGGTTTGCGCCCAAAGTTAGCAAAGCCGAACTACACAAAATCGCAGTCGGTAATTTGTTCGCATCAATAAGCTGCGATATAATGCGATAGCCGTTTTCTTCAGTCATCGCGTCGGCAAATACCAATTCTGGGTTTACAACAAGACCACGTTGGCCAAAGACATCGCAGTATCCACGATAGCGGTCAATGGCAAAAACCGAATCTTGCGTGCCGTTTAATAGCGCAATTTCTTGATGGCCTAAATCCATCAATAACCGAGTGGCATCTTTGAATGCCTTGTAATTATCAATGTCAAAATAAGCATAGTCAGGTTTTCTATCGGTACGCCCATGCACAATGAATGGAAAATTCATCGCCAATAATTCGCGAATGCGCGGGTCATCAAGTTTAGGCGCGCTCAGCACCAAAGCATCAACCTTTCGGGTGGTGGCAAGGCGCCTATATGTCGCGATGCCATCCGATGCACTCAACACAAGGTCCAAATCATTCACCGCCAAAGCCGAGGTTAAACCAGCTAAAAAATCTACAAAATGGGGGTCCATCAGTAAATTATCAGCCGCTGGCAATACAATGCCAAATGCCCCCGTTTTGCCAGTTGCCAGTTGCCGCGCACTGGTATTGGCACGATAGCCAAGTGCATTCGCAGCTTCTATAACCCGCGCCTTAGTTGCAGAGTTTACCGTGCTATAATTGTTCAAAGCACGACTTACCGTCGCCTGCGACAAGTTCAAATGTTTGGCCAATTGTTTAAGATTTATCAAAGTCTGTCCTACGTATTTTTATTAAACAGTTTTAATGTTTAGAATGGATTAGCTCCAGTTTATCAAAAACATTGCAGTTATGTTATGAAAGCGCTTTATGTTTTGTAGCTTAACATCACTTTATTTGCAAACCAATTCAAAATATATATTCATATATCAAATATTTAATTAGTATATTTTAAACAACTAATCTAATAAAATTGATATTATGCTTGTATATTCAACTATATAAACGAGTTATAAAGTGTATACTAATAGTCTATTGACAGTTTAAAATTTTAACTTTAATAATGAAAGCGCTTTCAATATTGAAGATGCGGTTTTCAATGGAAGGTCATATTTGAGGGATTATGATGGATCAAATTGTCAACCAGACACCAGCAAATCAAAACAACCTGCCCAAATCGGCAGATGGTTGGTGGCGCGGTGCGGTTATCTATCAAATTTATCCTCGATCATTTCAAGACAGCAATGGCGATGGCGTGGGTGACCTACCCGGCATCACCTCAAGGCTAGAATATATTGCCAAATTGGGCGTAGATGCCATTTGGCTTTCACCATTCTTCACCTCTCCAATGAAAGATATGGGCTATGATGTATCTAATTATTGCGACATAGATCCCGTTTTTGGCAACCTAAACGATTTTGACGCCTTGGTAAAACGCGCCCATCAACTAGGCCTTAAAGTAATGATAGACCAAGTCTTATCACACTCATCCGACCAGCATCCGTGGTTTACAGCCAGTAAAGATTCAAAATCTTCCGACAAAGCAGACTGGTATATTTGGGCAAATGCCAAGCCCGATGGCACACCACCCAATAATTGGCAATCTATTTTTGGAGGCAGCGCGTGGGAATGGAGCACCAAGCGCAATCAATATTTTTTCCATAATTTCTTAAGCTCTCAACCCGATTTAAATTTCCATTGCCTTGCCGTGCAAGATGCCTTGCTTGAAACCGTTCGTTTTTGGCTTGAGCGCGGGGTCGATGGCTTCCGTTTGGATACTGTCAATTTCTTCTTCCATGATGATGAATTGCGTGACAACCCACCTTCAAACGAAACCAATAATAACGATGTACCCCAAATGAACCCCTATGGGTTTCAACAACATATATACGATAAAACCCGCCCCGAAAACATCAATTTCTTAAAGCGCTTTCGTAATTTATTAGATCAATATCCAGGAGCGGCCAGCGTTGGTGAAGTGGGCGATGGCAACCGCTCTCTACAAACCATGGCCGAATACGCGGCGGATGATGATAAATTAAATATGTGCTATTCGTTTGATTTGCTCGGCCCACAATTTTCAAGTGCCCATATCAAGCAATGCATCGACAAATTCGAAACCGCATCAAACCAATATTCCAATGGCACATCATGGCCTTGTTGGGCATTTTCAAACCATGATGTGAACCGTCATATGAGCCGTTGGTCTGCCAACATTGTCGATAAACCCCAATTCGCAAAACTATTAGCAGGGCTTTTATTGTCACTTAAAGGCAGCGTTTGCTTATATCAAGGCGAGGAATTGGGCTTTCATGAAGCCGAGCTACAATATGAAGATTTAACCGACCCTGTTGGCCTCACTTATTGGCCAGAGAATAAAGGCCGCGATGGCTGCCGCACGCCAATGGCGTGGGAGCAAGACCATTCACATGGTGGCTTCACCACAGCCGATAAAGCCTGGTTACCCGTTTCAGCACCACATATCGAAACCGCGGTCAGCGCCCAAAACCAGCAAGAAAACTCGATTTTAAAGCATTATCGCCAATTCTTAAGTTTCCGCAAAAGCCACGATGCGCTGATATTTGGCGACATTGAATTTATCGATTGGCAAACTGCTGAAGGTCAGCAAGTAAGCAACGGCTTGGCCTTTTGGCGACATTTCCAAGGCAAATCAATATTATGCCTATTCAATTTAAGCGAAACCCCGATCAGCTACGCATTAGATCAAGCTCAGGGCTTAACCGCTTTACACGGATCAGGCTTTATTCAAAGCCAAGACAAAAACACAGTGACGCTCAATGCGCATCAAGCGTATTTTGCCACTCGAGTTAATGATGAAGCTAACATTTAAATTGGGAGAATTAAAAATGTTAAAAACACTAAAAATATCCGCCATCACTTTGGCTTTGGCCAGTAGTCTCATGGCATCAACCGCGGCCATTGCCATGGAAGATGGCAAATTAATCGTCTGGATTAACGGCGACAAAGGCTATGATGGCCTCCAAGCTCTTGGCGATAAATTTTCAGAAGAGTTGGGCGTTGAAGTTGTTGTCGAACATCCTGAAGCTGTCACCGATAAATTCCAACAAGCCGCCGCATCTGGCCAAGGCCCTGATATTTTCTTCTGGGCACATGACCGCTTTGGCGAGTGGGCAACTGCGGGGCTTATTGCACCGATTGAGCCATCACAAAAAGTTCGCGACAATACATTCGATTTCGCATGGGATGCCGTAACATTTGGCGGCAAAACATGGGGCTATCCAGTAGCCGTTGAAGCGGTTGGCCTTATCTATAATAAAGACCTAATCGCCAACCCACCAGAAACCATGGAAGAAATTCTAACCATGAAAATCGATGGCATAGACACACCCATTATGTGGGATTACAACAACACCTATTTCTCCATGCCGTTGTTAATGGCTGGCGGCGGTTTCGCATTCGAAAAAGTCAATGGCGATTATGATCCAACCAAAACAGGCGTTAATAATGCAGGCTCTATTGCAGGCGCGTCTATCATCAAAGAACTAATCGACAAAGGCGTGATGCCATCAGGTGTCGATTATGGCGTTATGGATGCCGCCATCAATAAAGGCGAAACTGCCATGGTCATCAATGGCCCATGGGCGTGGTCTAACCTAGATACATCAGGCATTAATTATGGCGTTGCCCCCATTCCATCAGTCAATGGCCAAAAAGCCAAATCATTTGTTGGGGTTTTGTCCGCCGCCATCAGTGCTGGCAGTCCTAATAAGGACCTCGCGGTTGAATTTTTAGAAAACTACGTTTTAACCGACGAAGGCCTAAAAACCATCAACGACAATGTGGCTTTAGGCGCTGTGGCTTCTAAATCATTCTCAAAAGTCATTGCTGGCGATGCGAGAATTGCCGCAACATTAGCCAATGCTGAAAATGGCATTCCAATGCCTTCAATCCCTGCCATGGGTAAATTCTGGGCAGCGATGGAACCAGCACTAAAATCCATCACTGGTGGTCAATCATCAGTGGAAGATGCACTAAATGGTGCAGCAACACGCATTTTGAGTGAATAACTCAAAATAAGAGGTTTGGGCTTCCGCCAACACCCCCAAGTTACGGGAGCCCAAATTTCTAAATTTACATATAAACGGCATTTATATATGAGCAGCATAGCCAAAAAAACTATTTTCTACATAATCCTAAAAGCTTTAGGTCTAAGTATTTTGTGCCTCAGCGCACTTTATATGGTGTGGAATTTCTATTTAGCGGGCGAGCCATTATTTGCCATCGGCATGTTTGTTTTAGCCACCATAGCTGCGGTGATTTTTAGTTTCAGACGTTTTTACACGTGGCGGTTTATTTACCCCGGCATTGCCGCCATTGCGGTGTTTATTGTATTGCCCGTGGTCTATACATCATCAGTCGGTTTTACCAATTTTTCAGCCCGCAACCTGTTAACATTCGAGCGGGTACAAAAATATCATTTACAAAAAACCGTTGAAGTAGATGGCAGCCAACGGCCATTTAATTTAACCACCGAATTACAAATTTATTTCCCAAAATCCGATGACCGCGCAGCTTTAATCACATCCACAATTACAACCGCCATAAACGGCCAACTCACCGCCACATTATACGCCAACAATCCGCCCGAGGCGCTACCAATCAAAGCCATCATACAAAACCGAGCGGCTCTGCAAGCTTTAACAATCGCCCTGCCCGATGGCGGGTTTTTAGTGGTCGATGGCTTGCGTAATTTTGCCCAAATCAGCCCCCAATATACCAAAACAACAGATGGCGTCCTCACCGCAACCGACGGTACGCAGCTGGTTGCCGACCAAGATGTAGGCTTTTTCCGCGATAGCAATGGCGACATTGTATCACCGGGTTGGAGCGTGGGTGTTGGTTGGCAGAATTTCATTAAAATCGCCACCAATGAAGGCATCAGCGCCCCGATGATGCAAATCTTCCTCTGGACATGCATTTTCGCTTTCCTATCCATGGTTTTTACATTCTCTTTAGGCACAGGCCTAGCGGTGCTGCTAGATTGGAAACACCTCAAAGGCCGCGGCATTTACCGCGTATTGCTTATTCTGCCTTATGCCGTGCCATCCTTTATTTCCATTCTGGTATTCAAAGGCCTATTCAACCAAAATTTCGGCGAGATCAACCTCATCTTGTCACAACTTTTAGGCATCAAACCCGAATGGTTCACCTCGCCATTGCTAGCCAAAACCATGCTGCTAATTGTCAACACATGGTTAGGATTTCCCTATTGGATGCTGCTCGCAGGTGGCTTCATTCAGGCCATCCCACAAGATCAATATAAAGCCGCAGCACTAGAAGGCTCAGGGCCAATACGCAATTTCTTCAAAATCACCCTGCCGCAAATCCTCACCCCGTCTGTTCCCTTATTAATCGCCAGTTTTGCTTTTAATTTCAATAATATTGTGCTCATTCTTTTACTCACCTCTGGCGGGCCAGATATTGCAGGCACCATCATCCCCGCTGGCTCGACCGATCTTCTAGGCTCATTCACCTACCGCATTGCATTCCAAGATTCAGGTCAAGATTTCGGCCTTGCAGGCGCCATTTCGACGCTTATTTTCATCCTCACTGGTTTCATCGCTTATGTAAACTTCCGTTTCATGCAGCGCCTAGCCGCAAAAACAGGAGCCGCAACATCATGATGGTCGAAAACAAACAATCGCTTAAACTTCGCAAATTGGTCACCCACGGTTTCCTCCTCAGCATTTGCTTGCTTATGATGTTTCCGTTTTTCATGATCTTGTCTATTTCATTTCGTGAGGGCAATTTCGCCACAGGCTCATTATTTCCCGACAACCCAACACTAGAGCATTGGGCATTGGCTTTAGGCTTCGAATATACCAGACCAGACGGCACAGTCATAAAACCACCCTACCCCGTCCTGCTATGGTTATGGAACTCAATTAAAATCGGCGTCATTGCCTCAGTTGGCATCTTAGTCCTGTCGACCACCTCAGCCTTTGCTTTTTCTCGAATGCAATTCCGTGGCAAAAAATCAATTTTAGACAGCCTGCTCATCATTCAGATGTTCCCAGGCGCACTAACCGTCATCGCCATGTATGCGATATTCGATGCCCTCGGCCAAGTCGTACCGTGGCTAGGTATCGATAGCCACCCCGCATTGATCATCTCATATTTAAGCGCCATCACCTTACATATTTGGACAATCAAAGGCTATTTCGACAGCATCGACCCATCATTAGATAAAGCCGCTCAATTAGATGGCGCCACACCATGGCAAGCATTCAGATATATTTTCCTGCCCCTCGCCCTACCAATCATAGCCGTTGTATTCATGCTATCCTTCATCTATTTGGTCAACGAATACCCCGTGGCATCAGTGCTATTGCACAATACCGAAGATATGACATTAGCAGTCGGCGCACGGCAATATCTCTACCCACAAAAATACCTATGGGGCGATTTTGCCGCCGCAGCCGTGCTATCAGGCCTACCGATTACCATTCTATTCCTGTTTTCACAACGCTTCCTCATCGGCGGCATGAGCGATGGCGCAGTAAAAGGCTAAGTATACAGCTCATTTAACAAAGTTATATTATGGATTGATTATATCTATGAGCACGTTACTATTGCCTAAACACCAATTTTAAACATCTAATACTTGATCCAAATAATATGACCAAAATCGCAATCATCGGCCCAGGCGCCATAGGCGGCACACTTGCCGCATGGCTTGATATCCCGCCAAACAACGAAATCTTCATTTGCGCCCGCTCATCCTTTCAATCACTCAGCGTAGAAACCCCTTTCGGCAAGCTAGAATCTACACCAACCGTTTTCACCAACCCCGCACAAGCCGAGCAAGTAGATTGGGTCATCGTCACCACAAAAGCTTACCAAATACCGTCTATCGAGCCATGGTTCAAACACCTATGCCACGCAGATACAAAAGTCGCCGTTGCCCAAAACGGCGTCGAACATATCGCAAATCTCACGCCTTTCATTCCAGCCGAGCGTCTTGTCCCCATTATCATCGACACGCCAGCCGCGCGGGTCGCAACAGGCAAAATAATCCAAAAAGCCCCCATTCTCATGGCCATCCCCAATAACAAACTGTCACTGCAATTCGCCAGCCTGTTCCCAACCGACAATGTCACAATTAACCTCACTGATGATTGGACATCCGCCGCTTGGAAAAAACTCTGCATAAACAGCCCGGGCGCTGTCTCGTCAATAGTCAATCAACATGCCAACATTGCTGGTGATCCCAAAGCAGAAAGCCTTATGCGAAATATGATACGCGAATGCATTGCCGTTGGCCGCGCCGAAGGCGCCACCATTGACGATGAGATCATCGAGCAAGTGCTTTCCAGTCAACGCCACGCACCCGCGGGTTCAATGAACTCCCTCCATGCCGATCTTGCCGCCAAACGCCCTATGGAGTGGGATGCACGCAACGGCGTCATCCACCGCCTCGGCAAAAAACACGGAATTGCAACACCATATAATGAAATGGCAGCCCACATTCTCAGTTTAATTGAAACTCATTCAACTTAAGCACCAGCAAGTACAGCAACCACAATCAAACAGTATACAAATACTATAAAATCTATAACCCAAACCTTATCCGCAAACCTAATTGCCTATTCTTATTTTTGAATAGTAGCGGAGGCGAATTTAATTATCGTTCTCATGTATTTATTGATAGTATCCAACACTAGGGCTTTGATTGAACCAAAAATAATCAAATAGATTAGCACTGACTGATTTTCAGTCAAAAAGATAAAATTCATCAATCATCATCCCTAGCAATGAAATTCATTTATTATTAAAGGGAGATATAAATGACAATCGGAAAAATATTTAAAACAATTGCAGCCGCAGCACTCGCGAGTACATTAATCGTAAGCGCCGCCTATGCAGAAACCATAAAATTTGGTGCCAGCGCACCTAAAACAGGGCCACTTGCTGGTGGCGCCGAAGTGAGCCATTGGCCAGCCATAAAACTTTGGGTTAGCGATGTAAATGGCCGTGGCGGCATTGATGTTGGCGGCGAGAAAATGCTGATCGAAGTGATCGAATATGATGACCGCACCTCAGGCGAAGAAGCCATCAAAAACATTCAACGCCTAATCAATGTCGATAATGTCGATTTCTTAATCGCACCATATAGCACAGGGTTAAACCTAGCAGCAGCGCCAATCATCGCCCAAGCAGGTTTTCCACAAATCGCCGCAACCGCAATCAGCGATGGCATCGATGAAATCGCCAAACAATGGCCAAATTCTTTCTGGCTTTTAGGCTCTTCATCAGAGTTTGCAAAATCTGTTGTCGATGTATTGGTCACTTTGCGTGACCGTGGTGACATTGGCGATAAAGTTGCCGTCGTTAACGTGGCTGATGCTTTTGGCATTGAGCTAATGAATGCAGGTAAACCCGCTTTAGAAGCCGCTGGCTTTGAAATTGTTTATGAAACATCATATCCATTATCACAGCAAGATTTCGCACCGATCATCAGCGCCGCGCAAGCCGCTGAACCAGATGCATTTATCGCGTTTTCATACCCGGGCGATACATTCGGCCTAAGCGCACAAGCTAAAATTGCCGATTTAGATGTTGGCGCGTTCTATGTTGGTGTTGCCACCGCATTCCCCGCATATCTAGGTGCAAACGGCGCAGCTGCCGAAGGCGTACTTGGCGCAGGTGCTATTAATGTCGATGCCGAAGGCATGGCAGAATGGCGCGCACGTCATAAACAAGTCACAGGCATGGATGCCGACTATTGGGCAAGCCCAATGACTTATGTCGGTTTACAAATGCTCGAACAAGCCATCACCAAAGTTGGCTCACTCGATAAAGCTGATGTCATCGAAGCCATTAAAACCATGTCATTCGACACTGTTTTAGGCACGATAACGCTCGACAACAATATCAACCGTAAATATTGGACTGTTGGCCAATGGCAAAATGGCGCATTCCGCGGTGTTGCCTCAACAGGCATGGACGGCGAAGTCGCACCAATCGTTAAAAAAGGTTGGAAATAACTTTTCGACACAATACCGCCCGATGCAAATAACCTTGCATCGGGTGGTAAATTTGACGATTAATAGCAAAGAAATTATATGAGCTTCATCATTAACGGCCTATTGCTCGGCGGCACATATGCCCTAATTGCAGTCGGCCTAACCTTGCAATATGGTGTGGCACGCATCATGAATTTAGCCAATGGCGAAAATTTGGTATTCGCATGCTTCATGGCATTCTGGCTATATACCGCCTTTGCCATCAACCCCATTCTCGGCATCGTCATCATCGCGCCTATGGCCTTTGTCATCAATTGGCTCATATATAGTTATGCCATGCGCCCCTTGGTCAACCGCTCAAAAACCAGCGGCCAGCTCGAGGTCAATTCAATTCTAGCCACATTTGGCCTGCTATTCATTCTAAAAGGCCTGATGAAATTCAGCTTCGGCGGCGGCTATTTCACCTATAACTATCTAGCCGAAGGCATTTCAATTTTTGGTCACAATTATGGCCTCAACCGCGTTGTCGCATTCA
Source organism: Alphaproteobacteria bacterium (assembly GCA_002400495.2). Classification (GTDB taxonomy): domain Bacteria; phylum Pseudomonadota; class Alphaproteobacteria; order Rhizobiales; family OSC116; genus OCS116. The sequence goes on from NVQL02000074.1 coordinate 150,936, forward strand.
TCGCAGCGGCGGTCATTGCTGGCACACTCTATCTATTCTTAAACTACACCCGCTATGGCACAGCCATCCGCGCCGTAGCCGTTAACCCAACATCCGCAAGCTTAGTAGCAATCAATGTCCCACGCGCCTCTGCTTTCGCATTCGCCTTAGGCGGCGCATTAACCGCAGCAAGTGGCGCGTTATTATCAAGCTTCTACACATTCCATGCCGATATGGGCATGGATTTCACCATGAAAGCCCTCGTCATTGTCATCATGGCTGGCGTAGGCGATGTACGCGGCGCCGTATTAGCAGCCCTCATGCTCGGCCTAACCGAAACCGCCATCGCCACATTTGTTGACCCAGGCCTAACCGCAGCAGGCACATACGGCCTGTTCATATTGGTACTATTATTCCGCCCCCAAGGCATTTTTGGCAGGAGTAACTCATGAGCCGATTAAACAAAATATTCAGCCAAATATCCAAGCAAGAAAAACGCATCGCCCTCTATTGCGCAATTGCCTTCGCCATCATCGCCACCTTGCCCCTATTCGACCAAGGCTTCTACCTGTCCATATCGGTCAACATAGTCATGTATATAGTATTATGCACCGCATGGAGCCTATTCTCAGGCCCCACACATTACATTTCCCTCGCCACAGCCGCTTTCTACGGCATCGGCACCTATGTCGTCGCCATCGGCATAAAAGACATCCCCTACCCCGTTCTCCTCGTCATGGCCGCAATCGTTTCTGGCGGCATAGCGGGCATCGTTGGCTTAGCAACCTTACGTCTATCAGGCGTCTATTTCGTCGTATTCACATTAGGCTTAAGCGAACTAATTCGCCAAATCGTCACATGGGTGCAAACCAACTTCTCAGGCTCATCTGGTCTTTATGTCTTTACCGACATACGCGAAATGCATGTTTTCTGGCAACTACTTGGCCTAGCAGTCATTGTTTATATTGTCGGCTGGCTCATCAACCGCTCACGCCTCGGCTTCGCCATGCAAATCATCGGCAACGATGAAACAGTCGCCAAACATTTAGGCATCAACACCGCCATATCCAAAATTTTATTATTCATGATTTCAGGCGCAATCATCGGCGTGGTCGGCGCAATCATGGCACCGCGCTTCTCATACGTCACCCCACCCTCAGCATTCAACCCCATCATATCCTTCCAAGTGGTAATCATGGCCTTGTTAGGCGGCACAAAACGCCTCTGGGGGCCTTTACTAGGCGTCATCCCCTTCACGATATTGTTCGACCAAGTCGGCGTTTATTTCCCCGATCAAACCTCAATCGTCATCGGTGTCGCCTTCATGGCGATTGTCTATCTATTGCCAAATGGCGTTCTAGGCCTCATCGAGACCATAAAACAAAAATTCACCTCCTCTACCAAAAAGGAGGATCCAACATGACCCAGCCCATTCTATCAGTCAACAAACTAACCAAAAATTTCGGCGGCTTAATCGCGGTCAACGACATTTCTTTTCAGGTTAAAAAAGGCGAATTAATGGGGCTAATCGGCCCCAATGGCAGCGGCAAAACCACCATGCTAAACTTAATCTCAGGCGCTTTCAAACCAAGCACAGGCCAAATCAACCTAGAATCCACCGACATCACAAATCAAGCCGCTCACATGATTGCCAGACACGGCGTTGCCCGCACCTTCCAACTAGTGCGCATATTGCCCAGCCTCACAGCCCTGCAAAATGTCATAGCAGGCTGCGTTTATGGCCATGTAAAATTATGGGGCGAAGACGCACAACAAAAGGCCGAAGCTTTACTACACCGCGTCGGACTAGCCGAACATATAAACACCCCAACAGACAGCCTAACCTATATAGATCAAAAACGCCTAGAGCTGGCCCGCGCCCTAGCCGCCAACCCGCGCCTATTATTGCTAGATGAATGGCTAGCAGGCCTAAATCCATCTGAACTAAACATCGGCATCCAGCTAATCAGCGATTTAAGAGATGAAGGCACAAGCATCATCATGGTCGAACATGTAATGGATGCCATCCGCCAATTATGCGATCACTGTGTGGTCATGTCGAGCGGCATAAAAATTGCAGATGGCAGTGTAGACGATGTTTTATCTGACCCAGAGGTCATACGCGCCTATCTAGGAGATGAGCATGCTTAAAGTCGATAATTTAAGCGTGGTATATGGCGCACATCGGGCATTACAAGACATATCATTATACCTAGAAAAAGGCGAAATTGCCGTCATTTTAGGCGCCAATGGCGCAGGCAAAACCACATTGCTAAAAACCATTTCAGGCCTAGTCCAACCCCAAGCAGGCGCACGCATCTCAGTCAACGACCAAGACATTACAGGCATGCCAGCCCATAAAATTGTCGAGGCGGGCATAGCCCTAGTACCAGAAGGGCGCGGTATATTCGGCGCATTAAGCGTCGCCGAAAACCTAGAACTTGGCGCATTCGGCAAACAAGCTCATAAAGGCCAAAAACAACGCCTAAAATTAGTCCACGAAATTTTCCCAAAACTCGCCGAGCGCAGCTCTCAAATTGCATTAACAATGAGCGGCGGCGAGCAACAAATGGTCGCCATTGGCCGCGCCTTAATGTCAAACCCGCAATTCCTAATGCTCGATGAGCCATCATTAGGCCTATCACCATTATTATCGGCCGATTTATTCAAATCGCTAACCGCCATTCGCAAAACAGGCGTCGGCATTCTATTGGTCGAGCAAAACGCCAAACAAAGCCTAGCCATTGCCGATCGCGCCTATTTACTAGAAACAGGCAATATCATCGGCCAAGGCAAAGCTGCCGACCTTGCCAACGACCCAGCCGTGCAAAAGGCCTATCTCGGCGGCGCATCCGCAAAATAGGCCTCAACATTTTATTTATCTAAAACCCTTAACATCTTGTTATCTAGAACATTGGTGGGTAAGGCCGCCCGCCTCTATCCATCGTAATCCATCTGGTTTCGGTAAATGTTTCCATCGACCATCTACCACCATGCTTACCAGAACCAGAAGCCTTAAAACCACCAAATGGCACATGCGGCTCATCATTAACTGGCGAGCAATTAATATGGCAATTACCCGTATTAAGCTGATTAACAATTTCCAGCGCCCGCCCCTCATCATGGCTCATCACACCAGCCGTTAGGCCATAATCGGTGTCATTAGCCAACGCAACAGCTTCAGCATCATTTGCAACCTTAAACAAAGAACATACAGGGCCAAAAGTCTCTTCAGTATAAAGCAACATATCTGGTGTCACATCAGCAAACACCGTCGGCGAAATATACCGACCATCAATGTCACCACCCAATAGCAATGTAGCGCCTTTGGCTTTGGCGTCTTCAAACTGCGCCCGAATCCGCGCAGCAGCTCTGTCATTAATCACAGGCCCAAGCACATTAGATTTATCTTCAGTCGTGCCAGCCTTAAGGTTCTTCACCCGACCTAAAAACTTCTCGGTAAATTCATCATATACACTCTCATGAATAATCACCCGCTCAACCGACATGCAAATTTGCCCTTGATGCATAAAAGCCCCAAAACTAGCAGCCTGTGTGGCACGTTCCATATCAGCATCTTCACACACAATCATCGAGTTCTTACCACCCAATTCAACGCAACATTTTTTAAGCAACGCACCTGCTTTGCCCGAGATTATACGACCAACAGCAGTCGACCCTGTAAATGAAATACCTTTCACCAATGGGTTTTCAACCAGCTCATTGCCAACGCCAGCAACCGAGTCACGGCTACAAGTCACCACATTAAGCACACCCTTAGGTAAACCAGCTTCCTCAAATATTTCAGCAAACAAAAGCCCACCAAGATAAGGCGTGTCTTCAGATGGTTTCAGTACAATTGTATTGCCCGCCACCATCGGAAACAAAAACCCACGTGCCGATAAAATAAGCGGAAAATTCCACGGCGAAATAACCGACACAACACCCACAGGGCGGCGCACAGCCATCGACAATTTACCATAATCAGATGGCAACACCTCGCCAATTGCGCCATAATTTGCAGCCGCAGCAGCAGGAAATATTTCAGCAGTATAACCAGTTTCAAACATAGCTTTGCCAAACCACCCGCCACCTTCAGCAACAATGGCCGCAACAATTTCATCTTTGCGCTTTTCAAAAATTTCGCCAGCTTTAATAAGAATATTAGAACGTTTAGAAAATGGCATAGCAGCCCATTCAGGAAAAGCCGCATGCGCAGCTTCAATGGCTTTTCTGGTTTCAGCAACACTTGCATCACCCACATCTGCCCATTTATCACCACTAGAAGGATTCATATCCTCATAAGTGCTATCAGCGCCTACCCATTCGCCGCCAATGAAAATTTTATTTAAGTCTTTTAACATGTTCCCACTCCCTCAAGTCGCTGTGTTTTTACGTTTCTAAAATCCGCTCAATTTAAGTCTACCTGAATTAACATCAAAAATGATACTAAATTTTCAAGTAACAACATTCAAATTAAGCATAGATTACACAATAATGACTTGAGTGGGAGGGAGGCTCTAAAATTTTATAATTATCTAACAACCATCACAGATTGCTTAGAATGACGAACCACCCGCGCCGCGTTAGACCCTAAAAGATAGTCTTCAATATCTTCATGGCCTGATGCCATAATGATAAGATCAATATCCAATTTTTTGCCCGCCGCAATGATTTCACGGTAAATAGTGCCAGTAGCAACCACCATTTTAATATCAATATCTGCAAAATGCTTGTCGATATATGCGCGCAACGCGTCTTTAGCATGCTTTTTAGTATCTTTTTCAAAGCCGTCCTTAAAATAGCTTCCAACAATACTCATGCCAAAATCAGGCAACACCGTCATCACATATAATTGCGCATTATACAATTGACTAAGCGCAATCGCCGTTTCAATCGTTTTGGGGATGTCTCTATTTTCGTCCAAATCTATGGGCAATAAAATATTTTTATACATATCATATCCTCCTATGCGGCTGCTTTGGGTTTATTGCGACGACGTTGAACCATAACCACCAACGCCAATAACAAGAATGCTGGTAAATAGAATAATTGTTTCGGAAAACGCTCTACAGGCATTTCCACCTTAATAATTTCCCAATCAAAATCGATTTTCTGTTTTTCGGCATACCCACCAAATGACACGTTATCGACAATCATTTTACCATCATCATTACGCAACTCAATGCCCGCAGCATCCAGCAAGCGTGTAGCCCCATCACCCACTGCCCCCAATGGCAGCAGCACAGTTTTGGTAATCTCTTTGTCATTAGAAAAATCAATACCGCTTATCGTAGCCCTAATGCTCGCATCCGCAGGCAAATCAGTCGCAAGCTGCACGATGCTGGTCGGGTCTTCAAGCTGGAATGGCTCGATAACTTGGTCAAGCCAATACCCAGGGCGGAATAATGTAAAGGCCACAATTAACAAAATAAAACTTTCCCACAATCTACTTTTCGCCAAAAAGTAACCTTGCGTCCCCGCCGCAAATAGCAACATAGCTATGGTCGCGGTAATAAATACAAAAATACCTTCCAAAATAGTCACGTCAATTAACAGCAAGTCGGTGTTGAAAATAAACAAGAAAGGCAAGGCCACAGTGCGCAAGCTATAATAAAAAGCGGTAAAGCCCGTTTTTATCGGGTCCGCCCCCGATATAGCCGCAGCGGCAAAACTCGCCAGCCCCACCGGCGGCGTAACATCCGCCATAATGCCAAAATAAAATACAAATAAATGCACCGCAATCAATGGCACAATCAAACCATTTTGCGCACCAATTTCAACAATCACACCCGCCATAAGTGATGAAACCACAATATAATTAGCAGTTGTTGGCAGCCCCATACCTAAAATAAGGCTCAATATCGCCACCATCACCAACATAGCCATAAGATGGCCGCCAGATAGAAATTCGATAAGTTCGCCCATAACGGTATGTGCGCCCGTAAGAGAAATCGTGCCCACAATGATGCCCGCTGTGCCCGTTGCCACAGCAATGCCGATCATATTACGCGCCCCGCCGATCAACCCATCAATTAAATCTTTAAAACCCGCTTTTAGCTCTTTGCCCAACTCACCCGTTTTGCGAAAGAACGCCTTAATAGGCTTTTGAGTGACCAAAATCGCAATCATTGCAACAGTTGCCCAATAGGCAGATAAACCGGGTGAGAAACGTTCAATCATCAAACACCACACCAAAATCACAATCGGCAATAAGAAATAAAGACCTGTCGTATATACGTCTTTCATTTCTGGCAAACTAACAATCGGCGAATTAGGGTCATCCATTTCCAAATCAGGTTTCTTAGATGCCAAGAAAATCAGCCCTAAATATGCCAATATAGAAAGAATGGTCACCGCAGTGAAAGTCCCATCACCAAACACATTCTTCGTCCAGCCCAAACCATAATAAATAACCGCACAAAGCACACCAAAACCAGCAAAACCACCCAACATACCCAACAACTTTTGCGCCACAGTTCTAACAGGCCCAGGTTTAGGCAAGCCTTCCATGCCCGCTTTCAGGGCTTCTAAATGCACAATATAAAATAATGAGATATACGAGATCACCGCAGGCAACACCGCATGGCGCACCACTTCCAGATAAGTAACCCCAACATATTCAACCATCAAAAACGCCGCAGCGCCCATAACAGGCGGCATAATTTGGCCATTGACCGATGAAGCCACTTCAACCGCACCCGCCCGCGCACCACTAAACCCAACCCGCTTCATAAGCGGAATGGTGAATGTACCAGTTGTTACAGTATTCGCAATCGATGAACCAGAAATAAGACCCGTCATTGCAGATGAAAGAACAGCAGCTTTAGCAGGCCCCCCACGTAAATGACCAAGCCCAGCAAACGCCACCTGAATAAAATAATTACCCGCCCCAGCTTTATCAAGCAACGAGCCAAACAACACAAACAAAAACACCATCGAGGCCGAAACGCCTAAGGCAACACCAAACACACCCTCAGTTTGCATCCAAAAATGCCACATGGCTTTACCATAAGATGCCCCGCGCCATTGAATGACATCAGGCACATTATTACTATCACCATAAAATACATAAAGTAAGAATATGCTCGCAACAACCACCATAGGCAAGCCAAGCGCTCTATAGGTTGCCACCAACAAAATAATCAAACCAATGGAAGATATAACTAAGTCTAAATCAGTCGGCAAGCCGGGACGATCGGCAATGCCATTTTTATCAAATATCAAGTAAAGCGCCGCAGCAACACCCAATAAGCCCAAAATATAATCGTAAACTGGGATTTTGGTGCGCGAGCTGCTTTTAAATAATGGAAATGCACATGCCGCTAAAAAAAATGCAAATGCCAGATGAATGGCACGGGCTTCATCAGAATTAAAAGTAAAATTCACCCCCGTTAAATTGGTAAGCGTAAACGGAATATTAGAAGCAATATATATTTGAAATATAGACCACATGAGCGCAACACCCGCAATAAGTTTACCTTCAAACCCCGCAGGACTTCTTGCCCCAGTGTCATTTTCGGCAATTAAATCATCTAGGTCGATTTCTTCTTGAATATGGGAAGTAGATTGCTCAGACATAAAACCCTCGTTTTAAATTATATATATGCTTGAATGACTATTTATTTTTACGAATACAAAAAAGCCAAGGCGGTTAAACCTTGGCTTTTTGAAATGTTGACTTACATTAAGCCAAGTTCTTTATAGGCTTTTACAGCACCATCATGTAAGGGAGCAGAAAGACCATCAGAAATCATCTTTTTAGGGTCCAATGTGCGGAAAGCAGGATGTAATTTTCTAAAAGTATCTAAGTTTGACAATGTAGCTTTAGCCACAATATAAACCACTTCGTCAGAAACATCTGTAGAGGTTACAAATGTTGCACCCACACCAAATGTAGTCACATCACCATCTGTACCACGATACATGCCACCAGGAATTGTAGTCACTGAATAATAAGAATTATCAGCAACCAATTTTTCAATTTCAGGGCCTGTAACACTGATCACTTTAGCATCACACGCTGTTGTAGCTTCTTTAATAGACGCAGCAGGATGACCAATTGTATAGATCATAGCGTCGATTTTGTTATCACAAAGTGCCGCCGCCATTTCAGAACCTTTAAGCTCAGATGCCAATGAAAAATCACTTTTGGTCATGCCATATGCTTCCATAACCACTTCAGTTGTGGCGCGTTGGCCAGAACCTGCATTGCCAATGTTAACCCGTTTGCCTTTTAAATCAGCAAAACTGTTAATGCCACTGTCAGCACGTACAACCAATGTAAATGGCTCCGTATGCACTGAGAATACCGAACGCAAACCTTCAAATGCGCCCGCATCCGCAAATTTAGATGTGCCGTGATATGCATGATACTGCCAGTCAGATTGAGCCACACCAAATTCTAACTCACCTGCACGCAATGTGTTGATATTATAAACAGAACCACCTGTAGATTCAGCAGAGCAGCGAATGCCATGATCTTTGCGCTCTTTATTCACCAAACGGCAAATCGCACCACCTGTCGGGTAATAAACCCCCGTTACGCCACCAGTACCAATGCTCACAAATTGCTTTTCAGCAGCAAAAGCCATTGATGATAATGAGAGTGTTGCCACTGTCGCAGCGCTTACAAATTTACTTAAATACTTAGTCATTATAATTCTCCCTTGAGTTTGACCACTCAAAGGTTAACTAATTTTTAACGTTTCGTCACTGTGAATTAGACTATGAAGCTCAAAACAACTTAAGAGATACTTATATTTATGAGACAACGAGCCTATTCAAAGCCTTGTTATATTAGGTTTTAAACTTCATATCACACAAAAAAGAAACATTGAATTTCATGCCATGTCTATGGGATAAGTCAAAGAATTTCCTCAATTGTGCGTAATTTAAACAAATTAAATCAACTCTCCTAGTTAAAACCGTGTATAAATTTAAGATATAGTTCATTAAAAAAATCCCAACCCATCCCAATATTCAACTCAATTCCGAGGTGATATTTCGGCCACATTTCTGCAATTCAGGCAATATTTCCTCAATCAGGCTATGTTCGGAAACACGAGAAATAAGAGTACCAACCGTAAGCGCGCCCATAATATTATTTTCTTGATCAAATAACGGGATGGCAATAGATCTTAAACCAATCTCCAATTCTTGATTCAAAATTACATAACCCAAATATTTAATCTCTCGCAAAGCCCGCCTTAATTGGTGTTTGCTTTGCACAGTAAATTCAGTATATTTCCGAAAATCAGCATATTGTAGGTAGTTTTCAATCACCCCATCAGTCGAATGAGCCAATATTGCCCGCCCTGTTGATGTTATATGCGCAGGAAACCGACTGCCAACATTTGGCGTCACACTCATAATGCGGTGAGGCGTTCCAATGCGCACCACATATTCAATTTCATAGCCATCTAATATGGCAGCACTACAAGATTCATCAATATTCTTCACCAAAATTTGTAAATGAGTCTTCGCAATATCCCATATGTTTATATTACGCACAAAACCGCCACTTAATTCCAAAACTTTAGGGGTTAGCGAAAAGTGTTTATTATCTTGTTTTGCATAGCCCAATTGCTCCAACGTTAACAAAAATCGCCGCGCCGCAGCGCGCGTAATATCAACCTTTTTAGCCACTTGGGTCAGTGTCATTTTCTGGTCTTGTCCCTCAAAACAATTAATCACCACAAGTCCCTTGGCAAAAGATTTCACAAAAAAATTGCTACCCAATTTTTCATTTTGAATTGACATAAAATTTCTCCCCACCTATCATGTTCGCAATGGTAACACTTGTTCACAATCCGCACAACTGCTATTTCCCAATTTGCTATATCCCGATTAAGGAGACAACGTGACTGATAATTCAAAAAGCGCCGCTTTATTCGAGAGAGCTATCAAAGTCTTACCTGGCGGTATCAGTCGCAATGCAATTTTCAGAAAACCCTACCCATTTTATGCAGCCTTCGGCAATGGCTGCCATGTCACCGATATCGAAGGTGTCACGCGTATTGATTTCGCCAACAATATGGCCTCACTCATTCATGGCCATAACCGCCCAGAACTAAACGAAGCCATCAAACAGCAGCTCAGCAAAGGCGTTGCCTTCACCATGGGCACAGAGGCCGAGGTCAATTATGCCGAATATATGGTCGAACGCCACAATAGCTTCGAGAAAATCCGCTTCGTTAATTCAGGAACCGAAGCCGTTATGGCCGCCATCCGCGCCAGCCGCGCCTATACGGGACGCGTAAAAATTGCCAAAGCCGAAGGCGCTTACCACGGCGCCTATGATTATGCCGAAGTGAGCGAAAATTCCAAGCCAGATAATTGGGGCGAGTTAGATGCTCCCAACAACAACCCTGTAGTCTTCAACACCCCCAAAAGCGCATTAGATGAAGTGGTCATCATTCCGTTCAACGATGTCGAACGTTCCCTTAAAATCCTAGATCAAAATGCCGCCGACCTCGCCTGCTTAATCATCGATGTCATCCCTCACCGCATAGGTTTCATTCCCGCAACCAAACAATATGTCGAAAAGCTCGGAGCTTGGGCAAAAAAGAATAAAACACTTTTAGTTTTTGATGAAGTCATCACATTACGCTCAGATATGGGCGGCGCTCAAACTTGGTTCGATGTAAAGCCAAATCTAACGGCAATGGGCAAAATGATTGGCGGCGGCTTTCCCGTTGGCGCCCTCGCTGGCAGCAACGAAGTGATGCAAGTGCTTAACCCATTGGCCGAAAATAAATTATTCCCACATTCAGGCACATTTAGCGCCAACCCGATGGTTATGGTTGCAGGCCTCAAAGCCATGCAATTATTCGAAGGCCAAGAAGTCTCACGCCTAAATGTCCTCACAACCAATATAAAAAAACAAATTTCCGAAGCCATCGCAATTGCCGATGTCCCGGTCAGCGTCACAGGTGCAGGTTCAGTCGCCAAAATTCATATGATGGCCGAAACACCAACCACATATCGCAATCATTTCAAAACCGAAAAGATGAAAAGCTTAGAAAATAAACTCATCGAATATATGGCCGAAAATGGTGTGCTAATGGTCGGCACATGTTCATTGGTTCTCTCAACAGCCATGAAAAACGCCGAAATCGACCAATTTAGCGAGGTGTTCTTGGCAGGTTTACGCCAAATGAAAAGCGATTTCTAACGCCAGTCAAGAATAATTTTGCCACTCAAACCAGATTTCATCGTAAGAAACCCTTCCTCAAAATCATCAACTTTAAAATGATGAGTGATGACCTGGCTCACATCCAAACCATTTTGCAACATAGCCAGCATTTTATACCAAGTTTCAAAAATCTCGCGCCCATAAACACCTTTTATAGTCAGTGATTTAAGCACAATTTTCGACCAATTCACCGCAGATTTTCCAGGCGGTATACCAAGCATAGCTATGCGCCCACCCATAATCATATTATCAACCATCTGATCCAGCGCAATTTGCGAGCCGCTCATCTCCAAACCAACATCAAAGCCTTCTTTTATCTCTAGCGATGCAGCAATTTCTTTCAAATCTTCATTTTCTACATTCACAATCGTTATATCCGCAACTTTAATTGCCAAATCCAACCGATCTTGATTAATATCAGTAAGCACAACATTTCGTGCGCCAATATGCTTTGCCACGGCCGCCGCCATTATACCAATCGGCCCAGCCCCCGTAATCAACACATCTTCACCCACCAAATCAAACGAAAGAGCCGTATGAACAGCATTGCCCAACGGGTCTAAAATCGCCCCAATGTCATCGCTAATATTGTCTGGCAAAGGTATAACATTAAAAGCCGGCAACTTTAAAAACTGCGCAAATGCCCCCTGCTCATTCACCCCAATGCCTCTGGTTTCAGGATCAAGATGAAACTTCCCCGCGCGGCTTGCACGGCTGGTATGCCCAATTAAATGCCCCTCGCCCGACACCCGCTGCCCCACAAATAAATTCGGATACGCATCTTTAACATGCCTCCCCAATTCAACAATCTCTCCCGCAAATTCATGCCCCGTCACCAGAGGCACAGGAACAGTTTTTTGCGACCATTCATCCCAATTCCAAATGTGAATGTCAGTGCCACATATGCCAGTTTTGTTAATTTTAATCAGCACATCATCAGCACCAATTTCTGGCACAGGAACATGCTGCATCCAAAGCCCAACTTCTGGCTTAGCCTTAACAAGTGCCTTCATACCATTTGATTTTTTTTGTTTTGTGCCGCTCATTTTATAATCCCCAACGATTTGCCAACTTTTTCAAAAGCGGTCAGTGCAAATTCAAGGTCTTCACGAGTTAAGCTCGCGTTCATCTGAGTTCTAATCCGCGCCAACCCCTTCGGCACAACAGGAAAAAAGAAACCCGCCACAAACACACCTTCATCAAATAATTGCGCCGCCATATCTTGAGCCAATTTCGCTTCACCCAACATAACAGGCACAATCGGGTGGCTGCCATCAAGCAACTCAAACCCCAAATCCGTCAATCCCTCACGCCAAAACTTAGTATTTTCAAACAACTGCAAACGCAAATCATCAGCCACTTCAACCAATTCAATGGCTATTAAACCAGCCGCAACAATCATCGGCGGCAACGAGTTCGAAAACAAATAAGGCCGCGCACGCTGGCGCAGTAAATCAATAATAACCTGCGGCCCCGCGATATAACCACCAATCGAACCACCAAGCGCCTTGCCTAAAGTTCCCGTCAATAAATCAACATCATCACTCACATTAAAATGCGCAGGCATACCCCTACCCTGCGGCCCCATAAAGCCCGTCGCATGGCAATCATCAACCATAACCAATGCATTATATTTCTTAGCCAGCGCAGTAATTTCAGGCAATTTAGCAAGGTGTCCATCCATAGAAAACACCCCATCAGTCGCAATCATTATATACCGCGCGCCTTTTTCCTTAGCTTCAATCAGCTTCTGCTCAAGTTCCACCATATCGGAATTCTGGTAACGATATCGCACCGCCTTACAAAGCCTTATGCCGTCAATAATCGATGCATGATTAAGCGAGTCAGAAATAATTGCATCTTCTTTACTCAGCAAAGGCTCAAACAAACCACCATTGGCATCAAAACACGCAGCAAATAATATACTGTCATCCTTACCCAAAAATTTGGCTAATTTCTGTTCCAACTCTCGATGCGTATCTTTAGTGCCACATATAAAGCGCACACTGGCCATGCCCAAACCTTGCTCTTCCAAAGCCGTTTTTGCCGCATCAACCAATTGCTCATTATCAGCAAGCCCAAGATAATTATTGGCACATAAATTGACCACATAATCATGCTCAACGCCGTTTAACCGCACATCAATGCGGCCAGATTGCTTAGACGTAATCTGCCGTTCACGCTTATACATACCAGCTTGCTCAATTTCACTTAGCTGATTTTCTATATGTTGTAAAAATTTCTCGCCCATATCGCCACCTCTTAATTGAATCCACTTAATCCGTTATTACGGATAATGTCAATGCAAAAGAAGTTTCATCTTATATAGCGGAATTTACTAAGGGTTATGGACAACCAACAAAGCCTTAGCTTTCTCACCAACAGCATAAATCGCATGCTTACAATCGGCCGCATAACGAATGGTATCACCCTGCTGCAATTCAGCATCTTCTTCAGCAACCTTAACTCTAAGCTTACCCCCAAGCACAGTAACATGCTCAATACACCCTTGACTATGTGCCTCACTAACCAAAGCACCGCCTTTGGCAAATTCAATTTCATAAATCTCAGTTTTCCCAACCTGATCAGCAGGGCTAAGAATGCGAATCCGGCAACCCTCGCCTTGGCTATCAATGGTCGGCGTGCGCTGCGCCCGCAAAACCTCTTTAATTTTCGTATCAGCCTTGCCTTCATCCAACAAACCCGCAAAATCTACTTGCAGCGCATTGGTTAAACTCCACAAAGTTGCCACAGTCGGGCTAGATTCCCCACGCTCAATTTGCGACAGCATAGACCGAGAAACCCCAGACAATTTTGCCATAGCTTCCAAGCTTAAGCCTTTGCTTTTACGGGTCAACTTAAGGCGTTTTGCCAACCGTTCCGATATCGTATTTTTTGCTTCCATGCCGTAACCTACGCAATCCACCATATTGAGTCAATGCAGAGCTCACATAGTGGTTACCAAGAAAATCAACCAGCCCAAACAACAAAATGCGGGCTACCAAGATAACCCGCATTGATTCTTATATTCACGCAAAACTAGCTTTTAATCCACTCATACCGTTCAGTGTCATTACCCGCATAATCAGGATCAAGATAAATAAACAACCGATCAATTTTACCATTGCTCACTTCAAAGCAATCAGAAAAACGACCAACAGCCCAAGGCCCATCTCTATGTTCGCCAGAGCTTATGCCCTCTACTGAAAACTTTTCAGTTCCCGTCATATACCAAGTAAAATTATCATAATCATGTTTAATGGATTTTAAAGTTCCGCCAACATCAGTAAACAGTTGAATCAACTCCTCTTTGCCATTAGCCACTCCCCATTTCGGAAAAAACACTTCGCAATCTTCGGCAAAATGGTCAAACAAACCAATGTCTGTATCAGGCGAAACACCACCATTATCCAACGATTTAAGATAGCTAACCGCAACGGCTTTGCGTTCTTCATCATTATTTGATGTCAGCGCTTGCGCAGCTGTGGCTGGTGCCAAAACGGTAGCAGCAATCACTGCCCCAGTTCCCACCAACATTTGGCGTCTATTTGCTATTTTATTTTTCATTTTCTTCTCCCTCTTGTTAATCAATTACATTTACAATTTTACGTGCGGCACAGCCGCCCTCCCTATTGGCTAACTTAAGTTTTGGCCAAAATGAAATTATGTTCCACCTGCCAAAACCAATCACCAAATTCTAATTCTTTGCCCCGCGCAGCATCTTCTATTCTTTCAAATTCCGCCAATAAGCTTTGCTTCACCCCAAACACCGCATCAGAATTTATATACGGGTCATCAGGGTCAAATATATGTGTAGTCAGCGGCTCAAAACCATCGGCTTTAATGATATAATGCAAATGCGCAGGCCGATAAGGATGCCGACCCAGCTTGCCCAACATTTTCCCCACAGGCCCATCATCAGGTATCGGATAAAATTTCGGCTTCACCGCCCTAAACCAATAGCTACCGTCTGCCCCAGTCCTAAACACCCCGCGCAAATTAAAATCTGGCTGAATGCCCTTTTGCTGCACGTCATAAAAACCTTCATCATTGGCCTGCCACACATCAATCACCGCGTTTTCAATCGGTTGCCCCTCAACATCCAAAATACGGCCTTTAACCAATATATCTTCACCCTTTTCATCAAGGCAAATGTTCGCACCCATCGGCAATTCCGGCGCTCCATCAACATGAAACGGCCCCAATACTGTGCTTTCCGAAGCCCCAGATGATTTGCGATGATTAACCGCATCAACCAACATCGAAACCCCCAAAACATCAGACAGTAAGATAAATTCCTGCCGCCATTCATCGCACATATGACCCGTTTCAGTCAGAAACATAATGGCGTCAAACCATTCTTTTTCAGTCGGCTCTAATTCTTTAACCGCTTCATGTAACTTGCGGGTCACCACTTCCATAATCTGTTTAAGCCGCTCATCTTTGGCATCAACATTACGCGCCACCACAATGTCAGCCGAAGCTTGCTCAGTAAAATATCCCAAATCGTCAATTTTCACGTCAATCTCCTATCTATCAAGAATTTTGGTAAATACACGGGTTAATTCTTCCAATGGATTGTCGACAATCTGGTCTTTGCGCCATGCAATATGATGGTCAGGCCGCACCAATATAAGCCCAGAATCGCCAATTTCTTTCGCCCGCGCCCAATCACCCGTATAGTCAGAATATGGTTGCTGCGGGCCAATCAGCTGAATCGTCAAATCAATATTCAACTGATCTGCCAGCTGTTTCGCCGCAAGCACCCAATCTTCACCGCCAATACCCGTAAAACCAGTAAATTTCCCACGCCCGCACAAGTCCAATGTCGAGCGCTTTTGGCCCGCACCGTCAAATAACCAAACATGCGGCAATCGCGCACCAGGCCAAGTCGTCGGCTGATAATGCATTTCCTTATCAAGCTTAAATAAAGGCTGTTGCTGTCCGTCAGTTTGCACCGCAGCCGAACTGTAGCGTTGGTTCATCTCCACACCATGCGCATCAAATTCATATTTTTTAAACGCAATGGCTTCACGCAGGGCATTACGCTGTTTTTCAGCGGCGCGGTTTTTTTCAACGCGCGCATCCATATTAGCTTGCATTTTCACAGGGTCAGATTCGCCCAACAACCCCAATGCATCAAATATTTTACCCGTTTCACCAATCGATTGATTGGCACGAGTCACAATTTGTTTGGCAACTGGCACACGCTCTTCACTATAAGTTTCAAGTAAACCAGCACCCGCTTGCCCGTTCAACACCATCGCCAGCTTCCAGGCCAAATTAAACCCATCTTGAATAGACGTGTTCGAACCCAAACCATTAGATGGCGGGTGGCGATGCGCAGCATCACCCATAATAAACACCCGCTTCGCCTGCATATGGCTGGCATACATATTGTTAACCGTCCACGTGCTGGCCGATATTAATTCAATCTCAAGCTCAGGATCTCCAACCAATTGGCGCGCCACCTGCGTCGTCATCTCTTCATCAACATTTGGCGCAGGTTCATTAACATCATAACCCCAAACAATCAGCCATTCATTCCACGGCCGCACCATGCGCACTAAACCCATGCCAATACCGCCAATGTCAGCACCAGGTTGCATCACCCAATATAAAACCGAAGGTCGATGCGCCACATATTGGCTTAAATCCGCCTTAAAATGAATACTCATCGAGCCACCCACACCCATTTCACCAACAAATGGCAACCCAAGCTGCTTCGCCACCAATGAATTACTGCCATCAGCCCCCACCAGATATTTCGAGCGAATGGTAAATTCCTTACCCGTCAATTTATCCAAACAAGTGGTCGTCACACCGTCACTATCCTGCTCGTGGCTCAAATATTCAGTGCTCATTCTAGCGTCTGCACCACGCGAGCAAGCCGTTTTAAACAATAATGGCTCCATAAAGGTTTGCGGCAAATCATTCATTAAACATGGCGATGATAACTCATGTTCAGCGGCCGAAAGCGGGTGCGTACCCCAACTCTTCATCCGCCCCAATTCTTCACCCGCAAGGCTTTTGCAAAACACGTTCTCGCCCATTAAATCTTGTTCTGTGGCGTGCATATAAGCTTCGTCTTCAACATCCTCACCCAAATCTCGCAATACTTCCATAGTGCGCTGATTGGTAATATGCGCGCGTGGCGTACTAGCTAGCCAACTATGGCGGTTAATCACCATATTCTTAATGCCATAACTCGCCAGCAATGCAGCTGTCACCCCACCAGCTGGGCCAGTACCAATTATCAAAACATCAGTGCTTATATCAGCCATTCTCATTACCCTTTTTTTCATTATTTTTATTGGATATAGTCAGCCGTCGTCGTATCGGGAAAAGTTGCAGCCCCGTTTTATCGGTTATCATCCCCCAAATGCCTCGCGGTGCAAACAGCATCACAAATATGCCCGATGCGCCGAGTAAAATTAAATACCAAGTGCCATAATCAGCAAATAAAGACTGCAAGGTAAACAATACCAGTACCCCAATAATTGGCCCTTCAATTGTGCCAATGCCGCCAATCACCACAATAAACAGCACAAATGCCGTCCAATCCACCAAGCTAAATGCCGCATCAGGCGAGATACGCGCCTTCTGCAAATATATAATCGCACCCGTCAGGCCAGTGCCAAAAGCCGAAACCAAAAACACCACCCACTTCATCCGCGTGGCACCAACACCAACAGATTCCGCGGCTTCCAAATTATCCCGAACCGCAGCCAAACCAAGCCCACGCTTAGTGCGCAGCAACCAATAAATGCCGCCAATGGTCAACACCACCAAAACCAGCGCCAGCCAATAAGCCAAAATATCCAGCGCCGCAGAAGCCCGCACATCAAACACTTGCGCAATCCACTCACTGCCCCACATTTCCTTACGCGCATCACGCGGCATCGATGTACCCGTACCGCCACCCACTTGCTTCCACTGCGCCACAATCAACCGCGTCACCTCAGCACAAACCCATGTGCCAATGGCAAAATAAGCTCCCTGCAATCTAAACGCAAAAAACGCGATCGGCACCGCCAATGCCAAAGCCGCCAAACCACCCAACAAAACCGCAGGCACAGGGTTAACCCCCCACAAAATAATCGCCCCAAAAAATATATAAGAGCCAATGCCCACAAACGCTTGCTGCCCGACCGAAACCAACCCGCCATAACCTGCAAGCAAGTTCCAAAATTGCGCCAAAACCAGCATAGTCAGGATAAAAAACAAATCTTGCAACACCGAACGGCTCACCAAAGCAGGAACAAACACCGCCAATATTACCAGTAATATCAAACATATACCAAAAATACTTGAGGTTCTTGTTTTGGTTTCAACGCTATATTTAGAAGATTGGCTCATATCACAACCCCGCCTTAGGAAACAAGCCACGCGGCCGCACCAGTAAAACAATTATAAACGCCACATGACCAGATAAAATCTGCCATTCAGGATTAACCGCCGCCCCCAAAACCTGCGCCACACCAATAATCACACCACCAACCAAAGTCCCCCAAAACGAACCAAGCCCGCCAATAATCACCGCTTCAAATGCATAGATAAGCCGCGCAGGGCCAATAGCAGGGTCAAAACTCGCCCGCATGCCCAAATATAAAGCCGATATCGTCACCACAACCATCGCAATGCCAGTCGCAATGGCAAAAATATTATCAGTCTTAATACCCATCAAACTAGCGGTCACAGGATCATCAGATGTCGCCCGAAACGCCCGCCCCAAACTGGTACGGTAAAAAATCTGCTGCAATATAACGATAACCAAAATCGCCGAGCCAAATGTCAACAACGGCAAAACCCCCACAGTGGCAACACCCAAGTCAACCGACGCGATTTGCAATTCCTGCGCATGAATACGCTGAGTATCGGCCGTAAAACCCTCCAACAACACATTCTGAACCACAATAGACAAGCCAAATGTAACCAATAAAGGCGGCAAAATCTCATCACCAATCACCTTATTAAGCATCACAATTTGTAAAACATAACCCAGAGCAAACATAAACGGCATGGCAATCAACACCGCCAAAAACGGGTCAAGCCCCATCCATGTCACCAAAACCAAAATCACATAAGCGCCAAAAATAATAAAATCACCATGCGCCAAATTTACCAACCGCATAATGCCAAAAACCAAGCTCAACCCCGTGGCAAAAAGCGTATAAAGCCCACCTAATAATACACCCTGAATGACAGTATCAACCCAAATCATGCGCCCACCTCTTGGCTTGGCAGCGACCCAAAATAGGCGTCATGTATTTCATCACGGCCAATATCGGCAGGCTTACCGTGCAACGTCACCTGCCCCTCCATCATGCAATAAACATAATCCGAAACCGCCAAAGCTTGGCTGATATCTTGCTCAACAATCACCACCGATACACCCGCTGCTTTAATACGCGGAAACGCCGCATAAATATCGCGGATCACCACAGGCGCCAAACCAAGGCTAATCTCATCACATAACAATATCTCAGGGTTCGACATCAAAGCCCGCCCAATCGCCACCATCTGCTGCTGCCCGCCCGATAAGGCAGTGCTAGAAACAAGCCGTTTTTCCTTTAAAATCGGAAATAACTCATAAATAGTGTCAAGATTCCATTGCCCCGCAACATTCCGCCCATAAGTCCCAATCTGCAAATTCTCTTCAACACTCAGCGATTGAAACAGCTTCCGCCCCTCAGGCACCATAGCCACACCCATCGGCATAATTTGGTCAGCACTTAAATCACCAATCGGCCGATCATTTAATTTTATCATTTCAGCATCATTGTTCAGCACACCCGCGATAGAGCGCAACAACGTCGTTTTACCCGCACCATTAGCGCCAATAATCGCCACAGTCTGGCCTTCAGCAAGCCCGATATCAACGCCAAACAAAGCCTGAAAGTCGCCATAAAAAGCCGTTAAATTTTGAATGTCCAAACGCGCCATTAAATATCAATTCCTAAATATATTTTCTTCACCTCAGGGCTGTTCATCACATTTTGCGGCTCACCTTGTTCAATCACCCGACCAAAATCCAACACCAACAACCGCTCAACCACCGAATTCAGCGCATGCAACACATGCTCAATCCAAATAATACTCACCCCATCTTTATGTATCGCTCGAATGGTATCAACCAATGCCAAACACTCACCATCAGTCAAACCACCCGCAATTTCATCAAGTAATAATAATTTCGGTTGGGTCGACATGGCGCGTGCCAATTCAAGCCGTTTGCGCTCAAGCAAGCTCAAGCTTCCAGCAATGGCATTGGCCTTACCAATCAACTCAGTTTTCTCTAATATTTCGACACAATCATCAGTCACCTCAGCCTCATTGAGGTTGCGGCCAAAGCTAGCTGCCACTACTAAATTCTCAAATACAGTAAGTTTTTCAAATGGTTGCGGAATCTGAAACGATCGCCCAATGCCCGATAAACACCGAGCCGCAGCACTGCTACGGGTGATGTCAACACCATCATATTCTATAGTGCCCGCAGCAACATTTAAGCTGCCGGTGATCAGGTTAAATAAGGTCGATTTCCCCGCCCCATTCGGCCCAATAATACCCAGAGCTTCGCCTTCGTTTAAGGTAAAACTCACGTCATCTGTTACTTTTAACGCGCCAAAATTCTTAGACACATTTTTCAAGCTTAGCAGTTTCATGCCCAACCTTTACCTTAGTTTTAAACCATATGAGGGGTTTTTACGCCCCTCATATGTCCCCCAAGTTATGCGTAATTCAAAGCTTCCATTGTGCCACCAGTCGGTATCATAGGTGCTGATTTATTATCAATTATCACCAACTCATATTTGCCGTCGCCTTTCAGGCGCCACTGGCCACCAACCAACGATGTTTTGCAAACGTTTTTAGCAGCAAATGGAGGCATACCAGCACCATCCCAAGCCACACGGCCAACCACAGTGTCTAATCTTGTGGCACCGATTGTGTCAGCAACATCTTCTGGGTTTGTCGGGTCGCCAGCGCGTTTAAGCACATCAGCAGCCACTTCAAACAAGCCATGCGTAAAGCCAATAGGTTGCGTCCAAGGACGGCTAGTTGCTTCACTAAACCCGCCCGCTAAATCCTTAGCACTTTCACCAGTTAATGATGATGTAAACGGATGCATAGGTGACCACCAAATTTCACTCGAAAGGTTATAACCTTGATCGCCCAACGCTTCAATTGATTGTGGGAACAAAATGGCCTTCGCCACAGTCACAGCTTTAGGAGAAAAACCTTGTTGCTTACATTGGTTCCAAAAAGTCGCAATGTCAGGTGGAATAATCACACCAGTAACGATTTCATTATTCGCCGCTTTAAACGCATTAATCTGCGCCGTAAAATCATCAGTCAGATTTTGGAAGCGACCCGGATCAGTCAGAGAAAAGCCATTAGCAGCAAGCCCAGGTTTCAGACCGTTAACTGGGTCACCCCAAGCATTACCATCAGCATCATTAGGGAAAAGCCCACCAACAGATTTATTGGTATCAAGCTGACCCCACATGTTCGAAAATACCTCGATGATATTTTCCAAACCCCAAAAGAAATGGTAAGCATAATCAAACGGCTTCCAGCTCGCTGGGTCACCAGGGTTACCTTGCTGACCAATAAACCAAGGCTGCCAAGGCGCAGCAGTCGAAATAATCGGCACACCTTCATTTTCACAAACAGTCGAAACGGGGTTGGTATTTTCAGGTGTAGAGGCAACCAACATGAGGTCAATTTCATCGTCAATAATCAACTCTTGCGCCACAGTGGCAGCACGGTTGGGGTTAGATTGGCTGTCTTTGATAAACAATTCAACATCAAGACCAATTTCATTCATTTTAGCAACCGCACGTTCAGTAATATAAGCATCAGCTTCAGCGAAACCTGCCAAAGGCCCCGTTTGTGGGCTTACATAACCAATGCGAATTTTACGACCAGCAGCAATAGCTGGCGTATAAAGTCCAGATGCACCAGCAACCACAGCCGTAGCAGCAGCGCCTTTTAGCAATTTACGTCTCGTTATGAGCGATTTAGTTTTTGGTTTAATAATCATTCTACTTCTCCCTCTTTGTTTTAGTTTAAACGGCTGGTCTTATGCCCTCCCAAGCATTTTGCAGCAATTGGCGTATGTCATCACGATTAAATTCTCGTGGGTTGTCATATGGGTTTTGAGTGGCCATCTCAGCAGCTTTATCTAAATCTGCCTCAGATAACCCCAAATCTTTTAACCTCAAAGGCGCATTTATCTGTTGTGCAAAATCCCACAACCCACCACCAGCTGTGTCACCAAATATATCAGTCACAGGTTGCAATAATTCAGGCACAGCAGCCGCATTAAAACCTGCGGTATGCGGCAATAATATAGCATGGGTATCAGCATGCGGCGTGTTAAAACCACCGCCCAATGTGTGGCATAATTTATGATGCAAGGCCATCGAAACATAACCCAATACGGTCGAACAAAGCCAACCAGCATATTGAGTTTGGCGCCGCGCTTCAAGGTTTTGAGAATCCGTCATAAGCACAGGCAACCCCGCCTTAAAAGCCTGCATAGCTTCTTTAGCCATCAATGTAATGATTGGGTTGCGATCAGGCGCATAAAGCCCTTCAACCACATGCGCGATGGCGTTCAAAGCCGAAGTCATAGTCATTTCAAGCGGCAAACTCAACGTTAAATCACTATCATAAATCACTGTTTCAGGGCGTATCGCAGGGTCGCGACGCGTGGTTTTTTGCCCGTCACTAGTCTCACCCAATATATCCGTCATTTCCGAACCCGCATAAGTGGTCGGTATCACAATCTGGTCAACATCAGTGCGCACAGCAATGGCTTTACCCAACCCAATGGTCGAGCCGCCACCCAAAGAAACCACACAATCAGCTTTAGCGCCTTTAAAGGCAACTAATGCAGCTTCGGTAATCTCAACAGGCGTGTGCATGGCCGCTTCAGTAAACGTCCCAACACACAGCCCGCCTAATTTTTCAGCCAACGCTTCTGCATCCTTCGCCTGAAATGGCGTCGATAAAACCATGGCCTTCGAATGGCCGAGCCGCTCAATTTCAGCCCCAACTTTACTAAGCGTGCCGCAACCAAACAGCACACGGGTAGGAATAGCAGGAAAGATGAATTCTTTCATCGTTAGCATTATCCCATGCCCCCATTCTTAGCCACATCAAAAACAGGGATATTAGCTGCCAGATTATTGAGCATGCCATTTAAAGCCGCGCATTCACTAGCCGTAACGCTATGATCCCGACCGGGAAAAACCTCAGTTTTAAGCCGCACACCACATTCAATAAATGTCAGCCCCAAATCATTATAGCTCGCAGCAGGAATCCACGGGTCTTTATCACCACAACTTATATATATCGGCATATCCGTTAAATCACTCGCGGGTAGATTATCCGCCTCAACACCAACCCGACAGCCCGTAAACAAACAAGCCGCACCATCCCATTTACCGTTTAACAATATATATTCGGCCAAAAGGCATGATCCTTGCGAAAACCCGGCCAAAACCAGTTTGGCATTGGGGCTTTGCTGTGTAGCAAGCCCAATCACCTCAGCCACAATATCAAGTGATGCACCCAATTCACTGCGTGCTTCAACAGTTAGCGGGTCAACAGCACGCGCATTATACCAAGCATCACCAGCAGATTTCGGCAAAATAAAGCGCGTGTCGGCTGCGTCTAAATGCGTAATGACTTGTTGCATCATATCCGCAGGGCTTTGCGTGCGCCCATGCACAAATATGCAAATCACTTTGGCATTTTCTGCATCCGCTCCAGTCACAATTGTACTGTGCGCATAATCATTCAACATAATGCACTCTCACTTTTAATTTTTTCGATATATCGGCATGCCCAGACATGCCGATCAGCTTGTTCACATCACCTAGATCGGTTCACCCAATCAATTTTCCCAAGTGAATTCTTCAAGCCCAGCTTCCATTTCTTCACGGCGACCAGCAAACCAAGGTGGGAACTGCAAAACTTGGCCGATTTTATCTTCAGGCTCATCTTGCGACCAACCTTTGCCATATGAAAAAGCCAATTCAAACAAAGCACCACTCGGTGAGCGCACATAGCAAGATTTAAAGTAATTACGATCTTTCTGGTCAGAAACATCAGTAAAACCAAGCCCTTCCAAATGAGCTTTCAGCGCCAATTGGTTTTCTTCAGTTATGGTATTAAATGCCAAATGATGAATCGTACCACCAGAAAGCGTCCAAGTGCCTTGCGGGCGGTTTGGCTCATGCAAAACTTCAACCACACTACCAGGGCCCGTGCTAGGCGTTCTAAACTTAAGCGCATCACCGTCACCACCAAGCGCTTCAAACGACATACCAATTGTCAAAAAGTCATCCATCGAGCTTTTGTCAAACACCGCAATGCCAATGCCATAAATACCTTTAATGCCATAATCAGCACTAATACCGGGTGACACGATGGGTTTGCGACTATCTTCCACAGCAGATGTCTCAACCAATTCATAAGAAATACCGCACGGATGCTCTAACGCCACACGCGTTGCCGCAAAACGATCTATCTTTTTAGCTTCAATGCCAGCATCACCAAGGCGGTTCAACCAAAATTCAGCGCTACCATCAGGCACAGCCAATTGAATAATTTTAGATTGATTGGTGCCACGTTTGCCATAAATGCCCAATTTCTTAAACGGGAATGTGGTCACAATGGTCGAAGGATCACCCGTCTCGTTACCATAATAAAGGTGATAAACAGGCGCTGTGCCGTCAAATAAAACCGTCTTTTTAACTGATTTCATGCCCAATGTTTTGGTGTGAAAATCATTGTCTTCTTGCGCGCCGTCTACACTAAGCGTCACATGATGATAGCCATCAATAAGTGTCATTTTACATCCCTCTACTTTAAATGTCGAATTGAACTTTATCTATACTTGTATATCTATCCTCTACTATAGAATGGATTTTTTACTTGAGTATAAAATTAATCATGCATAATATACCAATCTGATATATTAATATTTAGAGCATGCGCATGAAAATAGATGAAAAACATTTAATGCAAATAGCAGCCATAGTAAATTACGGCGGCATCACCGAAGCCGCGTCAATACTCGGCTTATCGCAACCCGCAATTTCACGCAATATGTCATTCATCGAAAAACGCCTAGGCGAGCCAATTTTCATCAAAGGCAAACGCCCCCTACGCCCCACAGAGCTAGGCCAACTCCTCGCCATTCACGGCCAAATTATATTAGAAGCCTCCCGCAAAGCATCAGAAAGCGCCCAAAGCTTCCAACTCGGTCGCTCAGGCATTGTGCGGGTTTGCGGTGTGCCATATTTCATGGATGCCTTAATCTCAGACATGATTGCCTCATTCCAACTCAAAGAGCCAGACATCCGCATCGACCTATCCTACGGCCATCTAACCGAGCTAATGAACCAATTAGAAGGCAACCAAATAGACCTAGCCATCGGCCCCCTAGGCTTGGCCGAAGCAGGCGCAGACCTCAATTTCCTACCCATTCTACCAGGCAGAAACGTAGTCGCCTGCAGCTCGCACCACCCCTTGCTAGCCAAAGACCGCCTCGCCACCACCGATGTCCTAGATTACCCATGGGTCGCCCCCCTGCCAGACTCGCCCCTACTCGCCGATTTGCACTCCATTCTACTAACCCTAGGCATCCGCGAAGTGGCAATCCGCTATTCAGGCGGCTCACTAATGAGCCTCATTAATTACGTATCCAAAACCTCAGCACTAGCAATCCTACCCCACAGCGTCGTATTCTCCATGCGCGATGAAAACCGCATCCAAGTATTGCCACTAGAAATCCCGCAGCCAGAACGCACATTAGGCATTCTAACCAAATCAACAACCCCACTAACCCCCGCCGCCGAAAAATTCTCCGCCCACATTGTAGATCAATTCCACGATCTAAAAGACCTCATCACCCATCACGAAAAATCAATCATGTGGGGCAATTAAGTTCAACCCAATATAAGCTGCCGTGTTTTATCCCGCGCATCCATCAATATTGGCAGAGCCTTGCTCTCTAACCTCACCCAACCACGCATCAAGCTCAGAAACACTGGTCAAACCATGCTCAGTCAACACACTAAATTCAATATCACGCACACAGCCTGCCGCACATCATTAGCTAAATTAGCCAACCTACAACAAGCTGTATCCCAAAACCTAACCAATGGCGACACAGTCGCCTTCGAAGGTTTCACTCACCTCATCCCCTACGCCGCAGCACACGAGGCAATACGCCAAGGCTACATAAACCTAACCCTAATCCGCATAACTCCCGAAGTAGCCTACGACCAAATGATCGGCATGGGCATGGTCAAAAAAACTCGTCTTCGCCTATGCAGGCAACCCAAGCGCCGTAGACCCAACCTGCGCCATATTTCACAGCTATCTAGGCGCAGGCTTAGCCGAGGCCAACCCCAACATAAAATCCAACACCTGCCCCTTCACAAGCGAAAAACTAGCCGCCGTCCCCGCGCTAACCCCAGATGTCTCATTCATCTACGCCCAAAAAGCCGATAAAAAAGCAATGTCCTCATCAAAGGTATTGTCGACGTACAAAAAGAAGCCGTCCTGTCCGCCAAATGCGCCGTAGTAATTGTCGAAGAAGTCGTCGAAACCCTAGACAACCACCTCAACGCCTGTGTCCTCCTCCATTGGACAATCACCGTCATCGCCACAGTAAAAGGCGGCGCCCCCGCTACGCCCAAGGACACTACGAGCGCGACAACTGTTCCTTATATAGAATGGGATAAAATTTCCGCCGACCGAGAAACATTCAAAACATGGATGAACGAAAATATCATCAACGCAACCCCAGAAGATTTAGCCCAACGCGTGGCCCATTTATGACCCATAAAATCGGAGGCAACAACAAGAGCCAACCAAACTTCACCCTCTAGGCATGTCAGGCACCCGCATTACAGGCAGCGCCGCACTAGAACTAGCCCAAACAGGCGGAAAATACGCCTTAGCCACCATGTGCGTCAGTGTCGGCCAAGGCATAGCCGCCGTTTAATTTTCTTTTCTCTTGCTTATTTCAATTTTTCATTAAGCTTTCGAACCATTCTAGAAAATACAGCAACAAGGATTATGAAGAAGCTTGCAACGTTAACCCCATATTCATAAGCAAACAACAAGGCCAACAGAAACGAAACGACCGCTCCTGCAACAGACAAATACTTCAAAACAGTCAAATTTTTTCTATTCTTAAAAAAATTCTTCACATTCACCCGCTAAAAATTCGCACAACACCCAGAGCCAAACCCGCCAAGCCGACAATTCCAGTCAGTAACGGGTAATATTTCACCTGTCTAATTTGTGGTTCAACCAATACATTACGTTTGTAATGAATATATGACATAACAAGAAAAAACCCGCCCAAGAATAAAACCTGCAGATTTTGAGCCCATTCAATATCATATTTATAATAAAGAACAGTCGTGACAATTACCCCAACCCAAAGACACCCGCCAAGGGGTTTCTCAACAATGTTTTATCAATTTTCAAAGCCATATTATTCTCAAAATTAGTTTAAGTATATTTGAGAAACATAAAACATAAGCTTAAAACAATCAATTATTTTGAGCTTATAAAATTAGAAATTTTAATTTGAAAAATGAAAAACCTATTTCATCCGATTATACGCCGACAGCAAACCTTTAATCGATGCCTTAATCACATCCGTATCCTGTCCCACGCCATAAAACTCTTCATCAGCCTCAGAAACCAACGAAATATAAGCCGCAGCGAGCGCTCCACTGCCACTAGATAAAGTATGCTCTTCATAATTACGCAGCTTAAACTTCACCTGCATCTGATTGCGAAACCCATTAGCAAAAGCATTAATCGGCCCCGACCCTTCAGCCACAATTTCCACCTCTTTACCAGTTGGCGTCGCTATCTTAGCCGTAATTCCAACTTTATCACCACCCACATCAACCGAATGATAATTAAATGATTTCAGCGCATAACCATCATTCTGCTCTATATACTCGTCAGAAAATGCCTCCCAAATATGCTCTGGCAGAATCTCCTGCGCCGTTTCATCAGCAATTTTCTGAATAACCCGCGAAAACTCAATCTGCATCTGCTTCGGCAATTTAAACCCAAACCGAGTCTCAAGAATATAAGCAATCCCACTCTTACCAGATTGGCTATTAATCCGAATGGTTGTCTCATAAGACCGCCCAATATCAGTCGGGTTAAGCGGTAAATAAGGTACATCCCAATGATTTCTCTTCTCAGCCTTATGCGCATCCAAACCCTTCTTAATTGCATCCTGATGCGAACCAGACAAAGCCGTAAACACCAATTCCCCCGCATAAGGATGCCGAGGATGCGTCGCCATCTGGTTACATTCTTCAACAATTTTCACAATTTCAGGCAAGTTCTCAAACCGCAATTCAGGGTCAATCCCCTGCGTAAACAAATTCAGCCCAAGCGTAATCAAATCAGCATTACCAGTCCGCTCTCCATTACCCAACAGCGTACCTTCAACCCGATCAGCACCTGCCAAAATAGCCAATTCAGTAGCCGCCTCAGCCCCGCCCCTGTCATTATGCGTATGAACACTTAATATCACACTGTCTCGGCGCGCAAGGTGTCTATCCATCCACTCAATTTGGTCAGCAAATACATTAGGCGAAGTCAATTCAACAGTCGCAGGCAAATTAATAATCATCTTATGCTCAGGCGATGGCCCCCAAGTTTCAATAACCGCATTACAAACATCAGCCGCCACTTCAAGCTCAGTCCCCGTAAAACTCTCAGGCGAATATTCGAGCACCCACTCAGTATCAGGATATTTCGCGCAATATTTCTGAATCAACCGCGTGCCCTCACAAGCCAGCTCGGCAATTTCTTCAGCAGTCTTCTTAAAAACATCCCGCCGTTGAGCAATAGAGGTCGAATTATACAAATGCACAATAACCTTTCGCGCACCCTCCATCGCCAAAAAAGTCTTTTCAATAAGATGCTCCCGCGCCTGCACAAGCACTTGCGGCACGACATCCTCAGGTATCAAATCATTCTCAATAATATGCCGCGCAAAATTAAATTCAATTTCAGAAGCCGATGGAAACCCAATTTCAATCTCTTTAAACCCAACCGCAAGCAACAGATTGTACATTTTCATCTTGCGATCATGATCCATCGGGTTGACCAAAGCTTGGTTCCCATCACGCAAATCAACCGCACACCAAATCGGCGCGCGCTCAATGGTTTTGTCAGGCCAAGTCCTGTCACTCAATTTAAATTTTTCGATCGGCGCATATTTTGCAAATTTATTGTTCATCTAATCAATCTTATAAATATTTTACTCCCCAGCAACCTACAATAAACAGCTGATAATGAAAACAAAATTTTACACTAGATTTCCCATTTACTTGCGCGGTTTAATATATACATCCGACAATGGCACAACATCCTGATCTTCATAAACCAGCCCAACCTTCAAAGCCGCACCCGATTTCCGATCCAAAACATCAATCGCCGCAACCCCATCTTTCAAATAAGCATCCCCCCATTGCATAAGCGCCAAAATGGTCAAAGCCAAATCTTTACCCCGTGCCGAAAGCACATAAGCATACCGCGTCCGCGCCCCTTCTTCCTGATATGCCTTACGTTCCAATATCTTCTGCTCAACCAAATACTTCAAACGCTGCGTCAGCACCGAGCGCGGAATGCCAATGTCCGCCCGCATATCCTCATAGCGCGCCACCCCATAAAAAGCCTCCCGAATGATCAGCAATATCCATTTATCGGCAATCATTTTCGATGCCAAAGCTGCACCGCATTGATCCACAGGCACGGGAGATCGCCGCCGCATTGAAAGCATTTTTTCATCTGAGTTTGACATTCAGTTCCAGACCCTTTACCCATATAGCTAAGTTCTTTTTTCAGTATCAGCTCATTACCCCACAATGCAAGGAAAATCATCATGCCCACACGCAATGTAAAAATTCAAGATCAACTGGAAGATTTCACCCCCCGCAAAATCACGCAAGAAGGTACAGAAAAAACAGTCCATATTTCAGGCCAAGGCCCCGCAGTCATAGTCATGTGCGAAATGCCAGGCATCAGCCCGCATGTCGCAAGGTTTGCCCGCTGGGTTCGCGATGCAGGCTTCACCGTCTATATGCCATCCCTATTTGGCCAAGATGGCGTCATACAAAGCGCAGAAGATGGCGCTAAAATCTTCCAACACGCCTGTGTCAGCGCCGAATTTCGCGCATTTTCAGGCAATGGCGCAAGCCCCGTCACAAAATGGCTCCGCGCCCTAGCAAAACAAGCTCATAGTGAATGCGGCGGCAAAGGCGTAGGCGCAATCGGCATGTGCTTCACAGGCAATTTTGCCCTCTCAATGACCCTAGAACCCGCAGTAATCGCACCCGTCCTGTCACAGCCATCCCTTCCGATGGATGACCCCGCTGCCATAGAAAGCCCAAAAGATGAAATTGATGCCATCCGCACCCGCCTAGAAGCCGATGACCTAACGGTTCTGGCCTATAGGTTCGAAGGCGATAAATTCTGCATGGCACAACGCTTCGCAGCCTATGAACAAGCACTAGGAGACCGCTTCGAAGGCCATGTGCTGCCAGATAACGCTGCCAATAAAGACACCCCACCCTTCACAAAAACCCACGTAACAACCCCGCACAGCGTGGTAACAACCCATTTAATTGACCAAGAAATCCAGCCCACAATCAAAGCCCGCAATGAAATATTGGCATTCTTCACCAACCGCCTCACCAACAAACAGCGTTAGGCCATTCTTATCGGCGCATCAACAATCCGCTGCAATTGCTCAATAGTCATACCATCAACCAATTCAATAGCTTCAAAACCATTTTCAGTCACATCAATAACCGCATAATCAGTATAAATACGCTTCACACAACCCGCTGCGGTTAACGGGTAGGAACAATTCTCAGTTAATTTAGCAACACCCGCCTTACTCAGATGCGTCATCAACAACCACACCCGCTTAGCACCAACCGCCAAATCCATCGCACCACCAACCGCAGGGGCAGATTCACCACCATCAATCGCCCAATTGGCCAAATCGCCGTTTTGCGAAACCTGATAAGCCCCCAAAACGCATAAATCCAAATGCCCACCGCGCGCAATGGCAAAACTATCAGCATGATGAATAATCGCCGCCCCCGTCACCAAACTAGCATATTGCTTACCCGCATTAATCAACCAAGGATCCTGATCCGCCTCACTAGGCGCAGTCCCCATCCCTAAAATTCCATTTTCAGAATGAAATATAACCTCCGCAGAGGCAGGCACATAATCAGCAATCATGGTCGGAATGCCGATGCCCAAATTAATGCACCACCCAGCAGTCACATCTTGCGCCACACGTTTAGCAATCTCAACCCGCGAACGCGGCTTCACATTTTCAAATAATAATTTATCAGTCATAATTAAAACTTCGGTGGGTTGCCATGCGGAATGTGAACCATACGATTCACAAACACACCTGGGGTGATAATAGTTTCAGGGTCTAAATCGCCAAGCTCAACTTTATGTTGCACTTGCACAACGGTCAATTCCGCCGCCATAGCCATAATCGGGTTAAAATTCCGCCCCGTAGAGCGATAAGTCAAATTCCCCCATCGGTCGCCATTCCACGCCTCAATCAACGCCAAATCAGCTTTAATCGCCCGCTCAAGCACATAGGTAACCCCATCAAACACTTCCGTAGGTTTTCCTTCGCCCAACAATGTCCCCGCACTCGTCGCGGTATAAAAAGCCGGTATCCCCGCCCCACCAGCACGAATGCGTTCAGCAATCGTACCCTGCGGCACAATCTCCAGCTCAACCTCACCCGCCTTATGCTGCTCAGCAAAAACCAAGGCTTTACGTCCAGGAAAGCTACAAATTACCTTGCGCACCCGTTTATGCTCAATCAACCGAGAAATCCCAAAATCACCCCCCGCACCAGCCCCATTGGCCACCATGGTAAGGTCTTTCGCACCTTGCTCAACCAGCGCATCAATAAGCTGCGTTGGTTCGCCAGATGCGCCAAACCCGCCAATCAATATGGTCGAACCATCAGCAACACCTTCAAATGCATCTGCAATGGCCACGAATTTATCTATCATAAACATCCCTCTAAACACGAAAACTCTGCCATAATATTAAGTTCAAAATTTTAGCAAAGCCATCTCAATAGCTGGGCGTCTCGCTGTGAGAAACGCAGCCATTTTTTACTGTCACCACGTTTTGTCTAATGTTATGGCTAATAGTCTAATCAATGGGAGAGCAATATGCCGAGCGAACAATATGATGAATTAAAAACCAGAGCCACAAACCTGCTCGACCCCGCCCTCACCGACCGCATTAACAAGCTATTGGTCGGCGCGGTAGATCTGCATTGCCACTCAGGCCCCGCCGCCATGCCCCGCATCCTAGATCATTATGATGCCATGCAAGATGCCAATGATGCCCAATTCAAAGCCATCGTCTATAAAGACCATTTCTATGGCGGCATGGCACACGCCCAGATATTAGAAACCCTATACCCCAACAACAAAATAAAACTATTCTCAGGCATAGTGCTCAACAATGCAGCGGGCGGCATCAATCCCTACGCGGTCAATGCCGCCATACGCATCGGTGCCAAAATCATCTGGATGCCAACCCTATCCGCCGCCAACCACATTAAAAAGAATGAAACAAGCGCCAAAAACTTCCCCAAAATATCAGGCAAAATGCTAAAACCCATTCCGCTCAGTGTCTTGGATGACAATGGCAACCTAACAGATGATACCAAAACAATTTTAGATTTAATCGCCGAAGCAGACATCATTCTAGCAGGCGGCCATCTACACGTAACCGAGCTAATCCCATTATTTGAAGAAGCCAAAAAACGCGGCGTCAAAAAAATGCTCGTCAATCATCCGACATTCTTAATCGAGGTCGACGAGCAACAAATGCAACATCTAACCAGCCTAGGCGTTTATATGGAACATTCACTCTGCATGTTCATAGAAAACTTCAAACGCGGCAAAGCCACCTACAGCCCCGGTGAAATTTTAAGATTGATAAAGGTCGCAGGCATAGACCACACATTATTCTGCTCAGACCTAGGCCTACAAAACGCCCCACCACCAGTAGATGGCTTTCGCCTATTCGTACAAGAGTTATTACGCCTGCAGCTACCAGATGCCGACATCAGAAAACTAATCTCAGGCAATGGCGCTACATTGTTAGGCCTCTAACTCAATCATCTGCCGCAACAACTTTTTTCTTTTTACCACGCGGCACCATCAAATATGCAAATAACCCCACAGACATCAACAGCAATGCAATGGCGATGGGATGCGAAAATAAAGCCCAAATATTACCATCGGTAATTGCCACAGCTTGCACCAACGCACCTTCCAATTGCGGGGTTAAAATAAACGCCACAATAAACGCCACAAACGGGTAACCCAATGATGACATCGCATAACCGCCCAAGGCCGCAGCAGACATAAACAACACACCCGTCAGCCCACCGGTTATAATATACATACCCGTCGAACAAATAATCAACGCACTCGGAAACACCACAGTCGCGGGCGCAGTCACAACTTTCGCCCATAAACGCATGCAGAATTGCCCCACCAATAAATTGGCAACATTGGCAATCAACATGGCCGCAAACAGCCCATAAACCAACCTACCTTGAGTTTCAAACAACAATGGCCCGGGTTGCACACCATGAATGATAAACGCACTCACCAATAAAGCCGCACCAATATTGCCGGGAATGCCCAAAGTAAGCAGCGGAATAAGGTTAGCCCCCACCACCGCACTATTCGCAGTTTCAGATGCCGCAATACCGCGCGGGTCACCCGTACCAAAAGCTTCAGGGTCTTTAGCCGCCTGCTTGGCAAAAGCATAGCTCAACATGCCCGCGGTCGATGAACCAAGCCCGGGTATAGCACCAATAACAGTGCCCACTACCAAAGCCCGCAAAGCGACATATTTATTCGCTAACAATTCTTTCATAGTCACCTTCTGGTTATCAGCCTTAAGCGGCTGCAGGGTGGCCTCCCCACTAGAAGTTTTGCTGGCTTTCGATATTTGCCGAATAATCTCACTCACCGCAAGCATACCCAAAGCCAATGGCCCCAACGGCAAGCCGTCATAAAGCTCAAACTCACCAAAAGTAAACCGCGGAACGCCATAGCCAGGGTCAAGCCCAACAGAGGCAAACAAAAAGCCAATACCCACCGCCACAAAGCCTTTAAAGATAGAATCGCCCACCAAGCCAGATACAACGGTAAATGCCAAAATCATCAAGGCACAAATTTCAATGGGCCCCATTTGCAAAGCAATCAACGCCAACGGCGCCGCCACCAAAATCAAAATAATATCGCTAGAAACATCGCCAAAAATAGAATAGTAAAGCGAATATTTCATCGCTTTACCGGCTTCACCTTTTTGCGCCATCGGATAACCGTCAAATGTTGTCGCCACCGCTTCGGCCGATCCGGGCGTATTAAGCAGAATGGCGGAAACAGCACCCCCGACGGTCCCCCCTTTACTGATGGATATGAGGAATGCCACAGCCGTTAAGGTCGGCATCGCCAAGGTGAATGGAATGGCAATGGCCAAAGCCATAACCGTACCGAGCCCAGGGATGGCGGCAATAATTTGCCCCAACATAACCCCCAGTAAAATATATAATATATTGGTGATTGTGAAAGCATCAACAAAACCACCCGTTATAGTTGCCAAATCAGGCATATAAAAATCCTTAAATTATTACGGAAGCGGCCGCTTCAAAACGATAACAAACAAAATCCAAATCGCGATGGGCACAATAACAATGGCAATGCCCAGCCATAAAGGCCGTCTTTCATAAACCATATACATAAT
Source organism: Alphaproteobacteria bacterium (assembly GCA_002400495.2). Classification (GTDB taxonomy): domain Bacteria; phylum Pseudomonadota; class Alphaproteobacteria; order Rhizobiales; family OSC116; genus OCS116. The sequence continues at coordinate 186,001 of NVQL02000074.1, forward strand.
CACCGCCATCATCGACACAGCACCAACCAGATAGCCAAACTTATCCATCAGATAGGTCATAGCCAAAATCAAAGCACAAACCACCAACACCCGTATAAATTCACGCCGCGTCGGTAATTTTAATTTTGATTTCACAAAGAAAAATTGCACAGTTCCAGCGACCACAAATAACCACGCCGCAATTTGCGGAAAAACCCGTGGGCTCATAATTGCTGTTTCAACTTCTTGCACATGTGCAGGTATGCCATAAAGCAGGAGCAGAACACCGCACAAAACGGTGATCCCCCCTAAAAAACGTTCAATAGTCATTACTCAAAAGTCTCCCTAAACATGATCTGACTATTTAGCATAATAGACTTCAAACACAGCGGCAATCTCATCCAGTTTGGCTTTTGTGCCAACAGGGCCAAGATTTGTCGGTATTTGATCAAAGTTAGCCTGCAATTTTGCAAACCCTTCAGAATTTGTAGCATCAGCCAACGCAGTCTCAATACAAGTCTTAACCGCAGGGTCTATATTTTTAGGCATAGCAAACAATACATAGCTATTTGTACCCTTTAAATCATAACCCAATTCAACAGTCGTTTTGGCATCAGGCGCGAATACAGGGCGCTTATCACCAATCGTAAACACCTGTTTCATCTTACCAGCTTTTAAATGCTGCACATGGCCAGTGCCTTGTAGTGTAATGTCAACATGACCACCCAAAACAGATTGCAATGCAGCCGTAGAGCCTTTGGTTGGCACATGCACAAATGTAACACCTGTTTTTTCAGTGAACGCCTTAGTGAATATTTCAACACTGCCACTCGCAGCTGCAATGGTCACACGGTTATCATGCGCACGGCCATATTCAAGCAATTCTTCAAAATTATTAAACGGCGCATCAGCCGCAGCCACTATAGACACAACAGCTTCCTGCGCTGTACCAGGATAATCAAAATTCTCCTTAGTATAAGGGCTCTTCTTATTCAGGTATGGGAATTTGGTTACAGAACCAGAGCTCGTCACACCAATGGTATAACCATCAGCAGGCGCGACAGCCAGTTGCGACATCATCACACTCGAACTTGCACCAGGTTTATTCTGCACAATAACAGTCCAGCCCAATGCGCTTTCCATTTCAGTTGCTATAGCACGTGCAATTGTGTCCGTACCACCGCCAGCGCCATAACCTACCCAGTAATTAATTGGCTTGGATGGAAACCCATCAGGGCATTCAGCCGCCAAGGCCATAGTCGTTGTCGCCAATAAGGCAGTTCCCACAACAGATAGGCTCAAAGCCTTTTTCAAATTATTCATAATCATCTCCCTCTTATTAGTTAATACCATTTATCGGCATTTACCTGTATAAAAAATAAGCGTTTCAAAGCCAGAACGTCAAGCCGCGCCACTATTTATCAATTTGCGTTTCTACTAGCGAAATTGGTTTGTTTTGATATTTAATAAGATTTTGACTTGTGTATCTTTTGGCAAAAAACAATAATCACACAATTATACGGGGCTTCATTATGACAAATATAACCAGAAAAGACTTCCACGTTAAAACCCACGACAATGTCTCCATTGCCATACGCGAAGTGCGCCAAACAGGCAATCAAACCCGCGTCCCCATGATCCTATTACACGGCACCCGCATCCCAGGCTTAAGTGAGTATGATTTAGACGTCCCCAATGGCTCCTTGGCCGAAGATTTAGCCAAACAAGGTCATGTCGTCTATATTGTCGATGCCCGCGGTTTCGGCCGCTCCGAGCGCCCCGCCGAGATGGATGAACCCCGCCAGTCTGGCAAAAAATCACTCATCCGCACCATAGAAATCACCCACGATGTCGATGCAGCGGTCAACCATTTAATAAAAGCCACAGGCCAAAAAAAGGTGGCACTATTTGGCTGGGGCGTCGGCGGCACATGCATCCAAATGTATGCCTCACTACACCCCAAAAAAGTCAGCCACTTAATCTTCTACAATACAATCTACGGCGGTTACAAACGCCCCACCCCCTCAGCCTTCGCTCACCCAGATAACCCCGAAATCTTCAACCAAGAAAAATACGGCAATTATTATTTCAACTCAATAGAGCTGCTCGAAGAACATTGGGACACCCAAATCCCGATTGAAGACAAAGCCGCATGGCGCGACCCAGCAATGGTCAAAGCCTTCTCCCAAGCCCTATTAGATGGCGACCCAACGTCAATGGAACGCACCCCCCCAAGCTACCGCAGCCCCAACGGCATGTTAGAAGACCTATTCCGCATGTCGCGTGGCGAAAAGCTCATGCATGCCAACCAAATCTACGCCAAAGTCATGATCGTAAACCCCGAGCTAGACACTCTATCCAAAGATGAAGACATGGCAGCCTTGATAGAAGACCTATGCCACGCCGAGCAAGTCCTCCATTACGCACCCAAAAACACCACCCATTATATTCTGCTCGACCGCCCCGAGCGCGGCCGTAATGATTTGCTAGCCAAGATGGATGAATTTCTATACTAAGGCAGCTATATGTTCAAAGACGACCCGACATTATCAGCCTTACACCATCCCGATTATCTGCGCCTATGGTCAGCATTTCTAACCTCAGTGCTGTCAGGCACATTGCACATAGTCGCCGCATCTTGGCTGATGACCGATCTAACCAACAGCGCCCACATGGTCGCCCTAGTCAATGGCGCCTACGCCACCCCCGTCATGCTATTTTCCCTGTTTTCAGGTGTCATTGCCGATGGCTTCAACCGCCGCATCGTCATCATGATTGCCCAAACATTCATGCTCAGCGTCACCATTATTTTAGCCACCGTCACATGGCTAGGCCTCCTCACCCCCGAAATCCTACTTATACTCACCTTCTTAATCGGCTGCGGCATCGCCCTGCAAAACCCATCTTGGCAAGCCTCAATGGGCGACATCGTCCCCCGCAAAGATGTCCCCTCAGCCGTTGTGCTCAACAATATGGCCTATAACATCGCCCGCTCAGTAGGCCCCGCCATCGGCGGCGCGGTGATGACCTTCATCAGCGCAGCTGCCACATTCATGATCAGCTCATTAGGCTATATAATCATGATAAGCGCCCTATTCACATGGCGGCCAGCAATAAAAACCAAAACCCTAACCCGCGAGCCATTTTTCAGCGCCATGGCCTCAGGCTTTCGCTATGCCAGCATGGCCTCCAACATCCCCAAAGCCATCATCCGTGCCTTCATTTATGCATTCTCAGGCATCGCCACCACCGCCCTGCTCCCACTCATCGTCAAAGATCAATTAGGCGGCGGCGTGCTAACCTTTGGTTTCATGCTGGCGTGCTTCGGCTGCGGCGCACTCACAGGCGCACTGGCCAGCGGTCGCTTCAGGCAAAAATTCCAAAACGAACACATTGCCCGCATGGCATTCTTAGTTTCGGCTCTCTCAACCTTAGGCATCGCCTACAGCACCAACAGCCTCATATGCGGCATATTCCTATTCATAGCAGGCAGCAGCTGGGTCAATGGCATGTCCTTATTCAATGTCACCATTCAACTGTCCTCTCCCCGTTGGATCGTCGGCCGCACATTATCCTTGCACCATACAGGCGTCTATGGCGGCCTAGCGCTAGGCAGCGCCACCGCAGGATTCTTAGCTGATCAATATGACATCCCAACCGCACTCTATGTCGCCTCAACCATCCTAATATGCGGCGGCCTCATCGGTTTCCTAATCCCATTACCTCAAGTCACAGGTTTCGACCTAGACCTAAGCGAAAAGTTCAAAGAACCTCATTTAGCCCTAGACCTACAAGGCCGCAGCGGCCCCATAGCCATCAGTATAGAATATGAAATCGCTGAAAACGACCGACAAGATTTCCTAACCGCCATGGCCATCAGGCGCCGCAACCGCATAAGAGACGGCGCCAGAAGATGGGCATTATTACGCGATCTTGAAAACCCCGAATTATGGACAGAAAACTACCACGTCCCCACATGGGAAGAATATATCCGGCACAACCAACGCCAAACCAATGCCGACCTAGACAATATAGCCAAGCTAAAAACCCTAAATAAATATGGAGACAAACTCAGAGTCACCCGCAAAATCGAGCGCCAACCCAGCCAAAACAGGCAAAACCAAACCCCGCCAACAGGCTCAGAATATTAGATAATCACTTATCAGCCAACCATGATTGCTCCATCTTCCGCGCAGCTTTCTGCATCGGCACAACCAAGCTTTCATAAATGTCTTTCGTCGGCACAGCACTCATATAAAATCCCGCACACATGGCAGCCACAAATTCCCCATTATTCATCAACGGCACAGCCACAAATTGATGACGAGTTTGCATTTTCAAATCAGAAATCGCATAACCATCTTCACGAATTTTCTCAATAATCGGCGCCGCAACCTCGTTTAAATAGTGGTTATATTCATCCTCAGATTGCTCACATTTGGCATAAATCAGCGTCTTACGTTCATGATCACTACAATAAGCCAAACATATCTGCCCCAATGCATTGCGCGTAATGTCCATCGCCCGCCCAATCACATTAAACGGGTAAGACCACACGCTCATCGAGCTGGTGGTAAATATAAGCGTAATATGATCATCATCAATTGTCGCCAAACTAATCGGCCAATTAATCTCCTCGGTCAACTCAATCAACCGCTCACGCGAGGTTTCAACCAATCTAGGGTTGCCTGCATAACCTTCACTCAAAGCATTCACTTCCGAAGTGATGCAATAACCACCCAATAAATCGTCCCGCACCACATAATTTTCCGAAATAAGCGTTTCCAATATACGCACAATGGTAGCTTTATGCAGCCCCGTAGCCTTATGCAAATCACTAATGGTAGAAATGCCCATCTGGTTAAGCTCACGCAAAATCAGCAAGCCACGCCGAATGGCCTCAACAGGCGGATAAGATGTTTTTAAATTTGAGCTAGATTTTGAATTTTTGGACAACTTCGAGGACACAATTTCAGTGTCATTATCTTGTTGTATTTTTTGATGACGATCCACCATACCAATACCCCTCCCAAAGTTCCGTTCATCCATGCTAGTGCATTTTTTCCCATGAAGCAAGAATCCGAGGTCAATATAGTTAAACGACTAAAATTATCATTTAGCAAACAAAGTCGTTTTCGCCGCGTCAAAATCCTTAAGCGCAATCCGCGCCGCCTGCTGCAAAAACCCAATATCAGATGCCACCATCATAGCCGTCACCCCAATATCAGCCAGCCATTTAGCATCGTCAGATTGCAAAGATTGCACAACAGCAGATAATATCTTGCCATTATCAGTCGCCGATTTAGCAACCTTTTCAACCGCGTCCTTAATCGATAGCCCACCATCAGGCCCATTGCGCAAAGACAGCCCCAAATCACCACGCCCCAAAAATATCGCATCAATCCCTTCAACCGAGGTTATATTATCAATCACATCAAGCGCTTGCCTGTCTTCAATCATCGCCATAATCGTAGTTTGTTGGTCAGCAATCGCAAAATTTTCTTTGCCGCGCGCACCATACTCACCACCACGCCCAATCCCCGCCCCACGTGTGCCACCATAATAATGCGCCGCCGATACAATGCTCTCAGCCTTCTCCACACTATCAACATGCGGTACCATAATGCCCGTCGCACCATCATCCAATGCCGATAATATATTCGCCGCATCTGGTCGCGCAATCCGCACCATAGAGGCAATGCCAAACGCTCTTGCCGCCAAACACCCGACATCCAGCGATGCCCGCGTCCAAGGCGCATGTTCTTCATCCAACATCACAAAATCAAACCCCAAACTGCCCATAACCTCAGTTAAATGCGAGCTTGGCACTTTCATAAATGTCCCAATCAGTGGCTCACCAGCCAATAAACGTTGCCGAAATAATTTAGGCACAGGGCACAAAAGAGAGTCTGTCATCATCTTCACCTTCAAGAAAAATATAATTTTAACGCAGTTTGCGAAATCGTATGCCGATCAGCCACATCAGGCACCGCATGAGCAAAAGCATCCAAAGCCTTTTTATAACACATGCTGCTTTCACGCCCCACAAATGGCGCATCACTACCCCAAAGCAACCGTTCAGCCCCAACGGTTTTCAACCAATATTCATCAAGCCTTTTTTCCTGCACACGCGCAAATTCATAATCAATCTCAGATATATCATCACTCACAGGCGCAAACCGAAACCCGCCCGAAATCTTAAGCCAAGCATTCCCCGCATCAATAGCCTTACGAGTGGCAATCGTCTTCGGGCAATTTTCACCCTTGTCTAAGTCAGGCCGCCCAAAATGGTCAATCACCACTTTTACCCCTGCCTCCTGCAAAACATCCAAACTTTCAGCAAAAATATCTTCCGCCGCCAAAAAATGAATGTGCCAATCCAAATCCCGCACCCGCCTAAATAACCGCTGATAGTCTTCATTCTTAATGTCAGGCACTTCACCAAAATGGTTAGATGCCAAAAACAACCGCATCCCCACAACACCGCTATCATTCATAGCGCCCAGCTCTTGGCGCGTAATGTCAGTAGAAACATTCACCGTGCCGCGCAACCGCTTATATTGCCGCAATTTTTCAATCATATAATCATTGTATGTGCCGTAAAGGCTAATGCCCGCAATCACCCCAAATGCAATGTCAAATTCATCCAAAATCGCCAAATAATCTTCAGCCGTAAAATCATAATCAGGCCTGTTCCAAGCAGTCGCCGAAAGCGGCATATCTTGAGTGAATATATGCGCATGGCAATCCACAATCGGTGGCACTATAAAATCATCAGTCATTTATTCGCCTTACGCTTAGCCAGTTCTTCGGCCGACAAACTCGTCGTCGCCACCCCGCCCCTAAACAACCCATTCCATTTACGATGCTTGCAAAGCCATTGCCCATCCGTCAATACAAATACATCTTCCAGCCGCGAGATAGATATAGGCGCAGCAGTCGGCTGCGGCGCTTCGCCATCATGTGCATATAATGTACATATCCAAGTCACTTTAGCAAGTTCATCACTCTCAAATGAACAATGAAAATTACCCACCAAATGCACATTCACCCGCGCACCGCGCTCCTTGCGCCACGCATAGAATTCTTCAATTTCACTGCGCCCATCATAATAAACGCTACCACCTTCAAACACTGCATCATCAGTATAATGCCCGCCAGCATTCACCCCCCAGTTAAAATCAACATCATGCCAATAGGCCACCAGATTATCATGCAAATCACGCGCAATCTGTCTTTGTTCAGCTTCATTCATCACAACATATTCCCCTATTCCTGCGGCATCGGATATTCATCCGCATTCAACACCCAACCAGGTTTTTTCGAAAAATCCATCCGCGGCAAACTAAATATATCAATCAAATGACACGGCGCAGGCGGCAAGCTTTGCGACGTATGAACAGCCCGCGGCGGAATAACCGTCATCGAAGGCGCACTGCACCTAATATGCTGATCTTCCTTCCACAACGCCTTGTCAGTCGTCCACGGCCAACGCAAATAATGCATATAGTCCCCCTGCAAAGTCAGCGAACATTGCTCATGATCATCATGCGAATGCGGCGAAAGCTTGCTAGCATCACGTGTCTCGCTCGAAACCTTCAATATATTGACCATCATATTCGTCGAACGCCAAATGCGCCCAAACCGCCCAACTTCATCAGGTGGATCAAGCGGATAAATACGCAACTTAAACCCATCTATCGGGTCAGGCCAAGCCTCATATGGCGGCATATTCGGGTGCGGTTCAGCATAAGACTCAGCATTACTGCACGAAGCCACTAAATCAGCCGACAACGATGAAAACAACCGAATAATCACCCCACCCTTTTTAACAATAATCTTGCTATCACCAGGCGGAATAATCGCCAAAGAATATTGCAAATCCACCGCATTGCCATTGTCAGTCTCAATGTCCAATTTGGTGTCTTTATCCGTAAAAAACACCATATATTCATCTTGCTGCGCGGCACGTTCCAACACCGCACCCGCCTCAGCTTCCGTATAAGCCAGTACAAAATTCTGCCCCCGCCCATACCAAGTCTTATAGCCCGCACCAACATGCTGCGGCTCAACTTTATGAAATTCAATAAGCTCAACATCCGAATAAGCAGTAACAGGCGGAGCCTTAACAGCGCTTGCCAATGCCGCCCGCGGGTCTTTCGCATCATAGGCCATCTATATCTCCCTCATTTAAAATTACCCTCATTTATAACGTGGTTTTTTAATCAAAGGCGGCGCTCAACAAAATGTTTCACCAGATGAAACAACAGCATAGATTTCCGCCACCCAATAGCCTTTCACTTCACAAATGCTATATTTACCCCAACATCCAGCACCCAAAAGAGGCGAAAAACATGAGCATAAACGGAATTGCCTACATTATGGGCGCCTACGAGCACCCAACCCGCAAAGCCCCAGATAAAACCATCGCCCAACTACACGCCGAATGCGCCGCAGGCGCACTAGCCGATGCAGGCCTCACCCTATCAGATGTAGATGGCTATTTCTGCGCAGGCGATGCCCCAGGCATGGGCCCCGTCAGCATGATCGATTATATGGGCCTAAACGTCCGCCATATAGACTCAACCGAGCTAGGCGGCGCATCATATATGGCACATATCTCCCACGCCGCCCAAGCCATCGCCACAGGCAAATGCAGCGTGGCGCTCATCACTTTAGCCGGCAAACCCCGCACCAGCCCTCACCAGCCCCCCAGAACCACCACGCCAGAATATAGCTACGAATCCCCCTATGGCACCACCGTGGTCAACTCCTACGGCATGTGCGCCGCCCGCCATATGTACGAGTTCGGCACCACATCTGAGCAATTGGCATGGATAAAAGTCGCAGCCTCCCACCACGCTCAACACAATCCAAACGCCATGCTACAAAACCTTGTAACGGTAGAAGACGTCATAAACTCCCCCATGATTTCAGACCCATTACACCGCCTAGATTGCTGCATAGTATCCGATGGCGGCGGCGCATTAATCGTCACCAGCGCCGAAATCGCCAAACAAATCAACCGCCCCAAAGTAAAAATCATCGGCGCAGGCGAAGCCAATAAAGGCCAAAATGGCGGCATGCTAGACCTAACCTATTCCGCAGGCCAAAAATCAGGCAAAATCGCCTTCGCCGAAGCAGGCATAAAACCCAGCGATATAAAATACGCGTCAATATACGATAGCTTCACCATCACAGTCCTAATCCAACTAGAAGACCTAGGCTTCTGCGCCAAAGGCGATGGCGGCAAATTCGTCATGGATGGCAATTTAATCTCAGGCGTTGGCAAACTCCCCTTCAACACCGATGGCGGCGGCCTGTGCAACAACCACCCCGCCAACCGCGGCGGCATGACCAAAATAATCGAAGCCGTACGCCAACTACGCGGCGAAGCCCATCCTAAAGTACAAGTTAAAAATTGCGATCTAGCCATCGCCCACGGCACAGGCGGAATGCTAGGCCACCGCCACGCCAGCGCCACACTAATTTTGGAGAGAGAGTCATGAACCCAATATTCAAAAACCCAATAACAGATGCCGAAAGCCAATATTTCTGGCAAGCCGCCAATGAAAAAAAACTATATCTCAAAACCTGCAATAATTGCCAAAAACCCCACTATCACCCCCGCACCCATTGCCCATTCTGCTTCAGCACCAACACGCAATGGATAGAGGCCAAAGGCACAGCAACCATCTACAGCCTTTCAACCATGAGGCGCGTCGAAACGCCCTACACCATCGCCTATGTAGAATTACACGAAGGTCCCAAAATCCTCACCAACATCGTCAATAGCACACCCGAGCAATTACAAATCGGCCAAGCCGTAAACCTAACATTCCAACCGAGCGAAAACGGCCAACTAATCCCCGCCTTCGAACCTTAACCCATTATTTATCCCGCATCCCCAATGCAAATGTACCATCGCCACCAATGTGCATATCTGTCAGCGCCCGATCATCATTTTCCATTCGCCAGCTCAATAATTTACCAGCATATTCAATCATCACACTTTGATATTTCACATCATCAGCAAGATTAATAAATTCATCAGGGTCATTTCGCAAATCAAACAACAAAGGCGGCAAAGCCGCAAAATGCACATATTTATAATCATCATCGCGAATAATATTCACCATGCATTGGTGCATTTTCAAACCCATTGGCGGCGCACCCTTACCATCATAAGGCGCCCGCATATCAAACTCCATATGCGCTTCACCCCGCCAGCCTTCCAAAGAAGCATTACGTGTAAACCCAAGCAACGAGCTACCATCACATTGATGCGGTATATCCGCCCCAATAGCATCAAGCATAGTTGGCATCAAATCAACAGCCTCAGTAAACGCCTCAACAATATTTCCACGCGTCACATCAGCAGCCTTTGAAGGGTCGCGAATTACCAACGGCACATGAAACGTTTCCTCAAAATAAGTATATTTAGAATGCGCATAATGATCCCCCATATTCTCACCATGGTCAGAGGTAAAAACAATCAACGTATCATCATAAACACCCTGCTGCTTTAAATGCCCAACCAAGCGCCCAATCTGGGCATCCACCTCAGCCATCATACCGTAATAAGTCGCCCTCATTTGGCGCAATTCATTATCAGGCAATTCAAGCCGATCACAAATTTCAGGCTGCGTGGTAAAAGCCGCAGCGGCCGATTCTTGGGTCAAATAATATTCCAACCACGGGTGCTGCTTCGCCTCTTCTTGCCACGTTTCACAACGTATCGGCAACGGCATATCATCAGCATCAAACATAGCATGATAAGGCTCAGGCGCCACAAATGGCGGGTGCGGAGATAAAAACGAAACATGTGCAAACCAAGGTTTCTCTCGCTGCTCCTCAATATAATTTATAGTCTCGCCCACCAAAAACGCCGCAGGGCTATCTTCAGCTTTAAAAACCGTTGGCGCAAAAGTTTGCCCCTTATTTTCAGCCCCAGCATAATTTTCCTGTTGCGTAAAAACATCCGATGGCGTCTGCGCAATGGCATAACCTTTTTCCTCAAGATATGCCAACCATGGCTTACGCTTGCTATTCAAATGGCAAACCGCCTCCATACCTGGCAAAACACCCTCATAATCATCCACCAGATCATGATGACGCGGGTCAAGCCCAACATCAGTATACCCAAATAACACAGGGTGATAACCAGCTTTACCAGCCTCAAGCGCCACATTCGTATGGCGCGCATCCAACGGCGTGCCATTCAGCAACGAAAGATGATTATGCAAATACATGCCCGTATACAAACAAACCCGCGCAGGCCCGCAAGGCGTGGCTTGCCCATAATGATGCTTAAACGCCACACCATCTGCCGCCAATGCATCCAGATGCGGAGTTTTCACAATCGGATGCCCCGTTGCAGATAAACATTCGCCGCGCCATTGATCGGCAGTGATAAAAAGTACATTCATAAAGATGCCCCTTCTGATTGAATAATTGTTGTACGAATTTCACCCACAACTTCATCTCGTGAATTTAAAATTAACGGCTTCATATGAGCCTGCAATTGCAGCTTTTCATCAGCACTAAGAATATCAAGCTGCTCAAGCAGTGACAACAAAACGCTCCCCCGCGCCCGCGCACTGCCATCAGCAATTTTTATCGCAATGCCCAAACCAAGCGATGGAATGCCCGCCGTTATAATGCCCTCAGCACCAGATTTCACCAAGATTTTGCCCTTAGTAACATGCATAAGATCACTAACCACACTCCCATGCCCCGCCACATAAAAAGCCTGCCCTGCCATGGCCTGATGCAGCCGATACACTGCCTTACAGCGCTCAACCGACTGGTCGTTCGGTGTCGCAAAACTCGCAACCAAATGCGCAAGCTTGGCCAACGGCATCGTCGGCGCAGGAAAACCACAGCCATCAATGCCCATAGGGTAAAGCCGCATGTCAGTTTTGGTTAAATTCGAAAGTATGTCCAAACTAGCGTGCTGAATCGGGTGCTGTTCCAAGTGAAAATCCCGCAGCGGATATTTCAGAAACAACGATTGAGTTAAAAAACTCGCATGCTTACCAGAACAATTGTGATGAATACGGCACTTCCCCTGCCCATCAACCAACAAATCCCGCATATGCACATCGTCATCTGGCAACACCGCACCACAAGCCAAATCATCTGCCTTAAGCCCAACCCG
>NVQL02000075.1 GCA_002400495.2 Alphaproteobacteria bacterium
GTTGAACACAAACGCTGTTTCGACCTCTACGGCGGCGTTGGCAATTGTCGTCATCGCGACAAGGCCTGCGCCGACCATAAGAGGAAATTTAATAAGATTTTTCATTTTTATACTCCATTTAAGTCTTAGCTGAGGCACGTTAAAGTGCAGCTTGACCCTTTTCGCTTGTACGAATTCTGATTGTTTCTTTAAGATCTTGCACAAAAATCTTACCATCACCAATTTTGCCAGTTCCCGCTTCGGCAGTGATGGTTTGGATGATTTTTTCGGTAAGTTCTGTAGATGCAGCGATTTCAATTTTGATTTTTGGAACAAAAACCACTTGATATTCTGCGCCACGGTAAATCTCACTATGGCCTTTTTGACGGCCGTAACCCTTAACTTCGGTTACTGTCATGCCTTCAACGCCAATTTTTAACAAAGCTTCATGCACTTGGGTGAGCTTATTGGGTTTAATGATTGCAGTTATAAATTGCACTTTATCACTCCTTTTCTAGTTACCAGGTGATTTGAGAAGTGGGAAAGAACGTTACCCCAAAATTCCACCTACTTTATGTTTAAGCACTGAATACTATTCAAGAATGATGCCAACTTTTAAACCTTTGGGTAAGTTATTGATATATTGCATCTATATTGATATATTGCCATAAACAGGAATAAATGTACGGCTAAAATATGAGCAAAAATATATTAGTGATTAAAAAACAGGCAATTACGACTAAAATTTAATCAGTGAATTTGTTATTGGGTTAATTGTATCAAGAAATATACTGCCGCAATGGGCTGATGACTCATTTTTAGAATCTGTACTTATTTTTTAAACACCTTATAAAGGCGGGAATTGTACATATATAAGTATAATGATTTAAGCCGTGGACGTAGTTTATTGAGGTAGACCGAGCCATATAATTTACCCTTGGCATTCATCGGCAATAAAATATCGTAGACGGCAATTGAATTGTTTTTCGACCATCTATATTTATATTCATCGGCTGGGGATAGAAAATCATAGCTCGTGATGCCGTGATTATAGGCATATTCTATATTTAAAATCACATGAATATTACCTGGTTTATATTTTATAAAATTATTGTCCATGGTGACGATATAGCCGTAATAACGCTCGCCCCTAATGAATGATATAGCTGCTGAGGCTAATGTGCCGCCGCAACGAATGGTTGAGACAAAGATATTAAAATCACTGGTTTGGGTGGTGAGAATTGTACTCAGTTGTTTGAGATTTTGCAAATCGGCAAATACCCTGCTGGATTTGCCATGGTCATCCAATTGCATAGATTTTAATTCGATGATCTCATCAATTAATTCGCGGGTGATTTCATCATCTAAATAGACATTAAATTGGGTATCTAGCTCGCGAAACAGGCGGCGGTAGGTTTTTTTGGTGGTTTTGCTGAGGCTGTTAAAATAAGCTTCATAGTTTTCGAATTGGGTTAAATCTACCCAAGGTGCTTGTTTCTTGGCCAATATACGACCGTTTGCTTGGCAATATTCTATGATATGGGCATCGGCACGGACATTGCGCAAATGCAAGGCATCGCACTGAATGTCAGCTAAGTGAGCGAGGCAAATTTTTAGAAAATCATCAATTGATTGTTGGTTATGGTTGATGGCATCGCTATATTGGGTGAAAGGCTCACCCGCCATTTCGGCGATGCAGAAACCAAATTTGCGCTTTAAATTTAAATGCAATGCATGGGCAACCTGACCGTTTTGATCCTGCGCGGTGAATGATATATTATTGTCATTGATAAGGTTACGAAGCCAAGAGCCTGAGGCAAAAACCGTATTTTGACTATCCAATTTGATTTGGTCGACGGTGTTTTGAATGTTTTTTTTGCCAGTTATGGCCTTAAAAGTGAAATTTGACATATTTTCCCTGAACAATGCCAATAGCTTAGGGAAAATTAGTTAACTTTTACTTCTTAACTTTAGAAAAATGCTTAAGATTCAAACGATTCTTTGTGAATAAATATATTTTCTTCAGAATCGGCCGTATAAATTTAAAATAGCCAAGCCCAATTAATTTACCCTTAACCGTGATCGGCACTAGAATGTCATATACGGGCATATCATCACCACGTGACCATTTTAATTTATAAACATCATTTGGTGCCAGAAAATCATAAATCGTGCAATTTAGCTCGAATGCGGCTTCGATATTTTTAAGCACAATGTGATTGCCTGGGCTTAATTTGGCGAATTCATTATCCATTGCCAAAATATAGAAATAAACCTTATTTTTTTTGACAAAAAACACTGAGGATGAAGCAATGGCACCATCGATTTTGAAGGTTGAAATATAAGTTTTATAATCAGCACTTGGTGTGCTTAATTTAGTGACCAATTGGGCTACTTTTGCTTGATCGGCAAATAAACGACTGGTTTCGCCACGTAATTCTAATTGTGCGGCTTTTTGCGCCAATACAAATTCAACCAATTCAGCATCGATTTGTTGGTCAGCATAGAGATTATATTCACATTCGCGAGTTCTAAATATTTTATTAGAGGCGTAGCGCGAATTTTTGCCTAATGAGCTAAAATACTCATCATAATTTGCAAAATTGCCTAAATTTATGAATGGCGCTAGTTTTTCTTCTAGAATAACGCCATTGGCTTGGCAATAATCAAAGATATGCGCATCGCGGCGTACATTATGTAAATGCAACAAATCGACTTTGTTGGCTTTTAGGTGCTTTAAAAAATGATCTAAAAAATCGCCAACCGATTGTGAGCCGTTTTTCATCATATCATTATATTGGATATAGGGCTCGCCAGCCATTTCGGCAGATTTTATGCCTAATGTGCGGTCGAATTTTACATAAATGGAGTTTACGCCATTATCTTCAACGCCTTCAAACAATGAATGGTTTTTTTCCTCAGGACTATCTTCAAACCAATGCGGAAACGAGAAAACATTGTTTTCATCATCATTATGATTGACGGATTTGCCATTTGATAAATTTGTTGGCTGATTGGTTTTTGGATTTATCATATATCACCATATTTCCATTGGCGGCTGGTCTATTGAAGCCAATAATATCTAAAATACGCCCTCCGCATGGGCGTTTATTTTTAACTTGGATTATATTTTACGCTTATTGTTGGGGGAATATAAGCTATTTACATCAAATTTTATTTTGTATGATTAACAGTTAACTAATTGTAAAAATTAATGTTTGTCTATAGCCCAATGGATTAGACTTTGGTTTATAAATTTGCCTTATTGGCGTCTTTTATGGTTAACAAATGGTAAATTCGGTGTCCAAATTTGGGACAGTTCATGTATAAGAGTTGATGGGGTTTCGAACCGTCTTAACCTATGTTGGGTATTTTATCTGGCTTATCGAGTGAAGATATAATTTATTGGAAAGTTTTGAGCCAACTGACAAATGGTGGCAATTGGCCTATGTTAAACCATTATTGTAACTTTAAAATGGAGCAATAATGAAACATTATGTAATTGAAATAGTTGAATTTAAACTTGTTGAAGGCGCGGATTTGGAAAAATTTATCGCCGCTAATGAGTTGGTGGCAGGCGCGATAAGCGCACTTGACGGGTTTATTGACCGCGCATTGGCGCAGGATGATGACGGCCAGTGGGTCGACATTGTGAGATGGCAGGATATGGCTTGTGCCAAAACTGCAGCGGCGCAAGTGATGCAAATTGAAGGGTTTGGTGCTTTAATGAAATTTTTTGATACGGATAGTGTGAAAATGAAGCATTTTACCACGCGTTATATAATGTAATGCGCAAAATCGATAGGTTGTTTGAAATTGTTCAATTGTTGCGTGGCCGCAGGTTGCGTACCGCGCAATATTTGGCGGGGCAAATTGGGGTTTCTACACGGACTATATATAGAGACATTCAAGGTCTGACGGCATCGGGCGTGCCGATAGAGGGTGAGCGCGGTGTTGGCTATTTAATTCAACAACCTATCGAATTGCCGCCATTACATTTTACGCCATTGGAATTACAGACCATAAAATTTGGTTTGGACTTTGCCAAAGCTGCTGCTGACCCCGAAATGGAAAATGCAGCACAAGAAGTTTTGTTGAAGATAAATGACGTGTTGCCAATGAGCGTGCTTGAAGAAAATGCCATGCCATTGATGCGGGTGTATTTTAAAACCAGCGATAAAGACAAAGCCATTATATCGAAAATACGGTTGGCGATGGTTGAACGGTTTAAACTTAAGCTTGATTATGTGAATGCAGATGATGAAAGCTCGCAACGGGTGGTGCGGCCATTGGGTTTGGAATATTGGGGTAAGATTTGGACGTTGACCACATGGTGTGAGTTGCGCGATGATTTTAGGGTGTTTCGGTTGGATCGGATTTTGAATTGCGATATATTGGATGAGGTTTTTGCGGCAGAACGCGGCAAGAAATTTGAAGATTATTTGGAATCGGTGAATGAAAAAAGTAGGAGCTGATAGGATTGCTGATATGCGCAACCTTGGTGCTGGGTCGGAGAAAAACTTGGCTAAAGCAGGAATTGACACGCCTGAAGCCCTGCGCGAGATTGGTGCAGTGGGGGCGTATCATGCGCTTAAATTTTTTGTCGGACCGCAGGTGACGTTGAATTTTTTATGGGGCATTGAGGGTGCGTTGACTGACAAAGATTGGCGCGACATATCGGAACCACGCAAAGCAGAGCTAAAAAAATTGGTTGGCCATAAGAGTAAGTGATGGGGATTATGCGCCTTCGGCACTGAAACCAGTGGCTTTATGCGCGCCATCACAAAATGGTTTGTTATTGGATTTACCGCAGCGGCATAATGCGGTTTTGGTGGTGTGTTTGATAAGTCGCCCTGAACCTGCGCATATTTCCAAATTACCTGTCACATATAATGGGCCATCTTTAAGTGGTTTTATATGCACTTGGCCGCCTGTTTGCTCTAGGGGTTCGGACTCGATTGAGTTTGCATCACCTGTCGCTTGAAAGTCGCCTTTAAGATGTGCGCCATCGCAAAATGGTTTTTTGCGGCTTAAGCCGCAGCGGCACAATGTGGCGTTTTGACTTGCTTGTTGATCGGTAATATCGAGGTTGCCGCGCAGGGCTAAGGGGCCATTTTCCCACATGTGAAGGGTATTGACTTTAATGTCTGGATTGGACGCTTGGTTTTTTAGCTTGTAGGTGATGGCGCCTGATGGACATAAATTAGCCACGTTGATGGATTGGTGAACATCGCCATTATCGGGCTGTATCCAATCGCCATCGGCTTTTACGTTAAAAATATCAGGGGCATTTTGTGCGCATTTTCGGGAGTGAATGCATTTTTTAGGTTCGAAACTAACGGTTATTTCTTGGCCTTCATATGATCTGGGCATATATTCACTCCTTATGGTTTTATATTCTAAATTGGTAGTTTGTATTCATTCTAAATAAGCTATCGTATTTTTGTTGTTGTGGCAATCATCCGTTATATTGAGGCTTGCCCTTGAAAATATGAAATTCGCAACCATCTATATGAGGTAACAGCGAAGGAAATATGATGACTTATAAGGTGGCCAAGGATGGCCAAAGCAATTGGCGCAGTAGCAATATTGGCATGTTGGTGATTGGGTTTTTGATTTTTATGCCGTTTGGCTTGGTTTTATTGGCCATTCTGACATTGGGCAAAAATGTTAACTTAGTTGGCATGTTTAAGAATTTTTGGAACCGTATGACCAAGGGCGCTGATTTTAAGCAGCCTAACCTGTGGGCGAGTGCATCTGATAATTATAAGCGTCAGAATTATAATTATGACAATGCGGCGTTTAATGCGCATCGCGATGCACGTGATGCTGAATTTGATGAGGCAGACAAAGCGGCTTTTGCAAAAATGGCCGAAGAGGAAGTTGCGTTTAATGAATATCAGGCGTTTAAACAAGCGGCTGAAGACAAAGCGACGCTTGAGCGGTTTAAGGCCGATCAGAAATCTGACGATTGATATTTAAAATTTAATAAATATTAAAATAGACCGAGTGTTCGGTCTATTTTTTTGTGTTTATTTTATAGTGGAACCAGTTGATGGTTGGTGGGCGCTTGATTAATAAGCTTGATCTTCGACTGCGATTGTTCGGTCGGTGACCACATCGCCTGTGTGGGCGGTGTCGGTGGTTTCGATGAACATGACATAACATTCGTTTTGTGCATAGGGATTGTGCATGACGCCTTTGGGTACGACATGAATGTCGCCCTGTTTGAGCATGACATCCCTGCCCTCATATTGCATTTTAAGCTCGCCTTTGACGATGAAGAATAGCTCGTCGCTATCATCATGTTTATGCCAAACGAATTCGTTTTGTATTTTGGCGATTTTTACATATTGATCATTGACTTGGGCGAGGATTTTTGGCGTCCATTGGGCAGTGACGGAGCTGTAGGCTTCGTTTAGGTTTATGGTTTCGGGTAGAGACATGTTTTTCCATTGCTTAAAATTTCACTCCAGATAAGCTGACGGGTAATTGGAGTGACATTGTGAAATTAGACATCAGAACCGATATGTTAGAGCAAATGGTGGAGATTCCAAGTGGAAAAATTAGTTTGCGAGACGATCGGAAAGATAGCCGATGGGATGTTGAAATTGCTGAATTTAAAATGGCTAGGTATGCGGTGACGCAGGATTTATATTTTGCTGTGACGGGGCAGAATCCATCGGTTTTTTTGGCGGATCATGCGCCTGTTGAGAATGTGTCTTGGCATGATGCTATTGATTTTTGCAATCAATTATCTGAACAAATGGGGTTTGAGCCTTGTTATATAGTCAATGAATTGGTTGGCATTGATGCATCTGCTAACGGGTTTAGGCTGCCGAATGAGGCTGAGTGGCAATATGCTTGTCAGGCTGGCGGTCGTGATGTGCGTTATGGTGAGCTGCATGACATTGCTTGGTATGAGGGGAATTCTGGTGCGGTGTTGCATGACGTGGGGCAGAAATTAGCCAATGCTTGGGGGGTATATGACATGCTGGGCAATGTGTGGGAATGGTGTTGGGATGTTTATGATGCCGAGGTTTATGGCGATTATCGGATATTTAGAGGTGGCGGATGGGCTGACCGTGAGCGCTCTTGTTTGGCGACGAACCGTCGCCGTAGTCACCCGACTTATGCTATTGATGATTTGGGGTTTCGGGTTGCGCGGAATTTATGAAATTGGGTTTGTGGTGAGTTCGGACAGTGCTTTCATGGCTTGTTTGGCTTGGCCTTGCGCGATGAAAAGGTGGTCGTGGTAGAAGCCTGACACGGGGTTGACTGCGATTTTGTGTTTTGCGAGATGGGTGGTGATGAGGGCTAGGAAGCCTACTGCTTGTAGTGATGAGTGGATTTTTAGAGTGATCATGCGGCAGGGGAATTCGTGATCTAGCTTGTGCTTTTCGGCTATGTTTTGGCGTAGGATTAATGTTGTGGCTTCGGGTTCTTGGAAGCGCATGATGGATTCTAATGAGGTAGCTAGAGTTTTATTGTTGGTTTTGGCGAAGACATATATGTGCGGCTGTAATTCTGGCTGCATTGATGCGATGAGTTTGGGTAGATTTGTTGTTCCGTTGGGCATTTGTTTCCTCTATTTCTGACCGTCGACACGTTGTAAAAGTGCCCTTGTTGATGCTCTGGAAGTTTGCATTTTTGCGCCCACCTTTCGGTGGGCTATTGGCCCCTGCGGGCGTGATACTCCGTATCGCTTGCTAAGCCACTCAGCCGCTGGTCGGTGGCATATTCACCACCCAATCTTGCCTCATTATGCTTAGGTGGCAAGAATATGTTGAAACTCTGAGCTTCGGTGGCTAGCATATATTCAGCACCTGAGCTTGGTAAGATACCTAGAAATCTTCGTCGAAGGAGATGTTTCTATCTGAGGGGCGTTTGTATTCTGTTACGCGTTTTTCGAAGAAATTTGTTACGTTTTCGACGTCTAGGGCGCGCATGAAATCGAAGGGGTTTTCGGTGTTGAAAACGCGGTCGAAGCCGAATAGGTCGGCGATGCGGTCGGCTACGGCTTCGATGTATTTTGACATCAAATCCTTGTTCATGCCGATTAGGTCTACGGGTAGAGCGTCATCTACGAATTCTTGTTCGAACTCTACGGCCTCGCGGACGATTTCTTCGAATTGTTCTTGGCTTACTGTGCTGTCGATTAGATCTAGGCTATGGATTTCTTTGTCAGTTAATGTGCCGGCTTTGAATTTGTCGTTTAATGTGTGGTACATGAGGGCTGAAAAGCTGAAATGCATGCCTTCGTCGCGGGCGATCCAATCATTTGAAGTGGATAGGCCAGGCATGAGGCCGCGTTTGCGGAAATAGTAGATGGCGCAGAATGAACCTGCGAAGAACAGGCCTTCGACTAGGCCGAAGCCGATGAGGCGCATTAAGAGATTTTGATCGCCGTTTAGCCATTTAGTGACCCATTCGGCTTTTTTCTGGATGCAGGGGATGTTATCTACGGCATCGAAGAGCTTGTCTTTTTCGACGGGGTCAGTGACGTAGGTTTCGATTTGTAGGGCGTAAACTTCGGCATGGATGCTTTCGTTGAGCATTTGCATGGTGATGAAGCAGCGGGCTTCGGGAATGAGAATTTCTTTGTAAAAGCGGGAGGCTAGATTTTCGTTAATCATGGCTTCTGAATTGGCGAAGAATGCCAAAACGTGATTGATGAAGCGTTTTTCGCCATCATTTAGTTTTTCGAGGTCACGCAAATCTTCGGCGAATGACACTTCTTCGGGTGTCCAGAAGGATTGAACGTGGGTTTTATAACGATCCCAAATTTCGGTATATTGAATGGGGAAGATGGAAGTGACGCCTTTAGAGATCATGACTCTAGCTTTCTTAAGTTGGTGACAGTCAAGACGTATATACCTTGACCGTTAATTGAGGGACATGAACTGGTTTAAGCCGAGCAAACCACACAAATTTCATCGGTACATTCGACTTGCGGTGTTGCAACTATTGTTTCGGTTTTTCTGTCTGTTGACACTGTGACTTTAACATTTGATGCTGCTGGTTTTGAGCGCAGATAATACATGCCAGTTTTGAGGCCTGATTTCCATGCGTAGAAATGCATGCTGTTGACCTGACCAAAGCTGGCGTCTTCTAGCCATAAATTCATTGATTGAGATTGATCGATGAAAGGTGCGCGGTCAGCTGACATGTTGATGATGGTTTTTTGGCTGATCTCCCAAACTGTTTTGTAAATCTCTTTGAGTTTGGTTGAGATTTCTGGAATGTTTTGCACGCTGCCATTCTCGATGACGATTTTATCGCGCATTTCGGCATTCCATAGGCCTAGCTTGGACAGGTCTTCGACCAAATGACGGTTGATGAGCATGAACTCGCCCGACAATGTTTGGCGTTTGTAGAGGTTTGAAGTTTGGGCTTGGAAGGTTTCGGTATTGCCCAAAATAATGCCTGTTGAAGCTGTTGGCATGCAAGCGGTTAGTAGGCTGTTGCGCACTCCATGTTCGGCAACTTCTTTGCGTAGATTATCCCAATCCCACATCAGTTCGTGACCTGCGGCTTTGGGACCTTGATCTTGTGCGTCCCACATATCGAATTGGAATTCGCCTTCGCTCATGGGAGAGCCTTTATATGTTTCGTAAGCGCCAGATTCTTTGGCGGCATCTTTAGAGGCCGTTGCGGAGGCAAAATAGATGGTTTCGAAGGCTTTGCGGTTGATGTCGGCGGCTTCATCGCTATCATAGGCGATGCCGAGTTTAAAGTAGACATCGGCCAAACCTTGCATGCCGAGGCCGATGGGGCGATGGCGGTTGTTGGAAATGTCGGTTTTTTCGGTCGGGTAATAGTTGACATCAATGACGTTATTTAGGTTGATGGTGGCGTTATATGCCACATCATATAGGCCTTGATAATCGAATGTGCCATCGGCTTTTACGAATTTTGGCAAGGCGATTGAGGCTAGGTTACAGACTGCAGTTTCTTCTTTTGAGGAGAATTCTGCGATTTCTGCACATAGGTTTGATGATTTAATGGTGCCCAAATTCTTTTGGTTAGATTTTGAGTTCATCGCATCTTTATAGCACATATAGGGTTGGCCAGTTTCGATTTGGCTCTCGATGATTTTGCTCATGATGTCGCGGGCTTTGACGGTTTTCATACCGCGGCCTTCGGCTTCATATTGTAGATATAATTTTTCGAATTCTTTGCCATGAGTGTCTGACAGGTTGGGGCATGTGTCTTGTGACATTAATGTCCAGTCTTCATCGGCTTCTACGCGTTGCATGAAGATGTCAGGAATCCACATGGCGAGGAATAGATCGCGGGTGCGGAATTCTTCGGCGCCGGTGTTTTTGCGGAGTTCTAGGAAAGCCTCGATGTCGCCGTGCCATGGTTCTAGATAAACTGCGGCCACGCCTTTGCGCTTGCCGCCGCCTTGATCTACCGCGCGGACGGTTTCGTTTAGGACTTTTAGGAATGGCACTAAGCCGTTTGATTTACCGCCTGTTGATTTAATGCGTGCGCCATTGGCACGAATGTTATGGGCGTGTAAGCCGATGCCGCCAGCGGTTTTTGAGATTAAGGCACAATCTTTCATGGTGTTGAAAATGCCTTCAATGCTGTCGTCTTCCATGGCTAATAAGAAGCATGATGAGAGTTGTTGTAGGTTTGTGCCTGAGTTGAATAATGTTGGGGTGGCGTGGGTGTAATAGCCTTGTGACAGATGGTCATAGGTTTTTTTGACTTTATCGTAATCGAAATCATTGCCAGTTACGGTTAGGGCGCAGCGCATCCACAAATCTTGTGGTCGTTCGACTGGTTTATCATCGACACGTAGGAAGTAGGCGCGCATTAATGTGGTGAGTGCAAAATAATCGAATGTGTAATCTAGGTCGTAATTGATGATTTCTTCGATGGCATCGATGTTGTTCATCACTTTGTTATAGTGATGTTCGTTGACCATGTTGGCTTTGAACAACTCTTCGGTCGCGATGCGGATGCCTTTGGTGTCTTTGTGTAGGCCATCGACTTTGATGCGGCCTGCAATGATGGCGTAATCTGGGTGGTCGGTGGTTAAAGACGCGGCGGTTTCGGAGAGGAAATTGTCTATTTCCTCGGTGGTGATGCCGTCATGTAGGCCAGCCACTGCGCTTTGTGAAACTAAGATTGGATCTACATTTAGATCGGCGGCTAAAACTGCCACACGATTGGTGATTTTGTTAAGAGATACGGCTTGTTGTTGGCCGTCTCTTTTGATGATCATCATTTGTGACAAACGACCTGAATGAGATGAAACAATCTCTTCAATTTGGTTGCGTTGATCGGCACGTTGTTTGCGATAAATGATGAAGTTTTTGGCGACGTTATAATATTCGGCGCGCATCAATGTTAGCTCGACTTGGTCTTGCACATCTTCTTGATGCACAGTGCCGAAACTTTCGACCCGCTTCATGATGGCGGTGACGGCATTTTTTGTCAGCTCTGTGGCTTCTTCATATATATTAATGTCTGCCAATTCAGCGCCATTTGAGGCCATCATGGCTTTGTGTATCGCCGTGAAAACTGGAGTCGGTAAGAAAAGCTCTTTAATGCCTGAACGCTTTTCTAGCTGCACCCCTTCTGGGATGATGTTATTGATCGTAACCAATGAAGTTTCGGGCAACAATACCCGTTTCAATCTAACCATTTTCGCCTCTTATCTTTGCCATTAATGCCGTATCTATTGCTGTATTTCTTAACGTTGCTACACGTAAAAACTCTTAACACGGAAGCCTTACTCCGCAATGTGTTGTTTTTACTAATAGTTTTAAAAGATACTATATACAGTAGTAAATTGCAGTGCTTACCACTACATAGTGTATGACACAATAGTGGTAAAATGGTTAATAAGCAAATGAAAATTGCCGAATGGGGCGTAAAATTTAGTTTTTTTTTGGTTTAAAATTATGCACAGGAAGCAAGCACATGATGAGCAAGGATTTTGAAAAAAAATGCCCATGTGTAAAACTAATTGTTGCCAAAAGGCAGTGCGGTCATTCGAATCAAAATCATTGAAATGTGAAGGTGAAAATTAGACTTTGATATCACTTTATGCCAATAAATGGGCTGGTCGTTCATTCAAGTTTGAGTGATTCTCAAAGGCCAATTAATTGCTGCATATTTTCGATGATGCTATCGGCTGGCTGATAGCCTGATGAGACCATATATAGCTGTTTTCCATCGGTATATAAGATGCTTGGATAGCCAGATACACCCCAATTGCGGGTGATGTTAAACTCGGCAATGGCTTGGTTTTTCATCTCATCTGAGGCAAATAATGTTTTGAAGGCGGCAAAATCCAACCCTAAATCACTACATATAGTGTCATAAAATTCTGGTTGTTTGGGATCTTGATTTTCTACATAAAATTTATGTTGAATGGCGACAAAAAAATCGAGCAATGAATTGATTGGGATATCGGAATTGACGATGAGGTTTTTGGCGGTCACCACAGCACGGCACGCGGGCTCTGTGTCATAATCGAATTCGGGCAAATCAAATAATTTATAGTCAAATGGTTGGCCTGAGCGGGCATTCACTTGTTGCCAATGATGGCGCAACATGGCTTTAAACTCATCATCCCAAGCCTGACCACCGCCAATGCGCAAGCCGCCAACCATAATGGTGAAATTTATATTATGGCTGGTGACGAAGGTTTGAATCTTTTGCATTTCCTTGGCAATGCCCCAGCACCACGAACATTGTGGGTCGCCAATATATATAACATCACGTGATTCGCTCATATTCATCTCCTAGACTTAATATAATGCTAATACCCATTCTATAATATAATCTGGAAATGTCGAAATGGAAATGCAAAGACGAAGAATCACAATATTGTCATAATTGATGGCTTGTGCTTACCGTTGCAGGAAGGTTTATGTTGCGTTTCAACTATAGAAGGTGGAAATAATGAAATCAGTAAAAACTTATGCGGCAGTTATGTTGGTGGGCAATTTGCTTATGTCTCAAGTGGCTTGGGCTCATTCTTCAATGACGACAGTGCCAAAAAATGAAGCGGTCTTGACCATGGCGCCTGAATTTATCGAAATGAAATTTGGCAAAAAGGTCCGCATGTTGAAATTCTCAATTGTTGATGCTGATGAAAACGAAATAGAATTTAGTGCTGAGAGCGGTAAAAAATTCATTGATATATATAAAGCCAAATTATCGAGTTTGGCTAAGGGTAAATATTTCATCACATGGCGCGCTATGGGCAAAGATGGCCATCCGATGAAAGATAAATTCAGCTTCGCTGTTAAATAGTTGGATAGGATATGGATTTTTCTATCTGGCTATTTTTGTTGATCATCACCAAATTAGTGGTTTATACGACCAGTTTTTTGGCCATTGGCGGCGCGGGGTTTTTGGCTTTATTCCACGATGTGGAAAATGGCATATCGGCAGTGATTAGACGCCTCATCTATATATGCGCTGCACTGGCTATTTTGAGCTCAATTGGGTTTTTATTGGTGCAAAGCGGCTATATTGTGGAAGATGGTTTGGCGGGCATGTTTGATGTTGAAATGCTACAAATATTTTTAGAAGAGAATATGGGTAGCTCGCTTTATATGCGCATTTTTGCGATGATTTTACTGATATTATTGGTGATGTTTTTGCCGTATCAAAAACTGTTTATTGCCGTGCCGATTGTTTTAACATCGACCTCATTTGCTTTGGTGGGGCATGCGACGGGTGATTACCAGATATATACATCCATTTTGTTGACCGTTCATTTGCTGGCAGTGGGTTTTTGGGTTGGGGCTTTGTGGCCGCTTTATTTATCGGCCAATCAACCATCTGGTGCGGCCATGCTCGCGCAATTTGGTAAGATTGCCAGCTTTGTAGTGCCGTTGTTAATTGTTGTGGGCTTGTTGTTTGGGATTTATATTGTGGGCAGCTTTGCGGCATTGTTCAATTCGTCATATGGCATAAGCTTGCTGATTAAAGTTGCCATTGTTGGGGTTTTGCTGGGTTTGGCTACACTTAACAAAATTTTATTTGTGCCCTATATTGCAGCGCAACGGCCTAAGGCGGTGCAATGGCTGCGTTTGACCATTGCGGTTGAAGCGGTGGCGTTTTTGGCGATATTTACGGTGACGGCGGCGTTGACCACTATAATGACATTACCTGAATGATGAGGCTTAGATGAAAAATAATTATATGAAATATTTGGTTATTTTGGTGGTGATTATTGGTGTTGGTAAATTGGCTTGGGATTTTATGATGCCGCAAAATGCAATGACAAACCAAGGTGATATGATGTCGGGTGGCATGATGAATAGGCCACAAATTCAAAATAAAGTGGTTGCTGTTGCTGACTTAAGCGCATTTGAAACTGCGGGAAAGACTTTATTTGACGCCAATTGCGCAGGGTGTCATGGTGACAATGCTGCGGGTGTTGAGGGAGCGGGGCCGACATTTATGAGCAAAATATATGAACCGAGCCACCATGCTGACATTAGTTTTTACCGCGCTGCCAAAATGGGCGTGCGGGCGCATCATTGGCAGTATGGCAATATGCCGCCGCAGCCGCAAGTTAATGAAGCTGATATAGAAAAGATTGTGGCTTATATACGTAGATTACAAAAAGAAAACGGTATTTTTTAAGGGAAGAGATTATGAAATTTATATCATTTGGGTTGGTAATGATGATTGCATTGAGCAGCATTATAACGAGCTATGCCGAAGAAACACATAAAGGCCATGAAGGCCATAAGATGGCGCAGCAGATTGCAACGCCAACAGAAGCGGGGCAATCGGCGTTTGCAGCGATTGCTGAAATTGTTGGCATGCTGAATGAAGACCCTAATACTGATTGGGACAAGGTGAATATTGACAAATTGCGCAATCATTTGGTTGATATGAATGAGCTGACGTTGAACGCCGAAGTGAGCAAAACAGTGAGTCAAAGTGCGGTTATATTTGCCATTAGTGGCGCGCCGCGCACTTTAAAGGCGATTAAGGCCATGGTGCCAGCTCATGCGGTCGAGCTGAATAAGATTGACGGGTGGCAGGTTGATGTAGAGATTAAAACCAACTCAGTTATTATGCGGGTGAGTGGTGATGACGCGGGGGTTTTGGCCAAAGTTAACGCGTTGGGGTTTTTTGGCATGATGGCAACGGGCGCGCATCATCAGCCGCATCATTGGGGCATGGCGACGGGTACGATGACGGGGCATTAAGTCTGGTTATTGTAGTTTATTGACCATTAGATATAGATGTGTCATGCCGCCTGCAATGAGTGGCAATATGAGCGACACGCCAACGCGTAAAAAAGTGATTTTCCAACCGTAAAAGCCGGCTTCTATTGGCATTTTGATGAAGGATAGAGTGGCTAGGGATGTTAGATAGGTCATGATAACTGGCAAGCCTGCACCGGCTTTGTAGAGACTGGCGACCAAGGGCATGCCGACAATGCCTGCGCCAGGAGTGATGATGCCTGCGCCCCATGCCAGCATGATGCCTTTAAAGCCTGAATCATTGGATAACCAATTTTCGATGAATGATTTGGGTATTAGGGTCTCGGCAAAAGCGGCTAAAATAACCGCCATGATGAGAATGGGGGCGAAGCCTATAAGCTGTCTGCCTGAGTTTTTCCACGCGAGGGTGAAGGTTTCGGTGCCTTGCAGCCATGCGTAAAAAATAACGCCGGTCAATAAAACAACAAAAATAATGGCGGTTAATTTCATGATGTTTCTCCTGAATCTTTTTGTTCGAGAATTTCGACATAGCCTGCATCGCCATGCACTCGCACACGATCGCCAGTTTTGATGATTTTGGTGGCATCGGGCACGCCGACCACAGCGGGCAAGCCATATTCTCGTGCGATGACTGAACCATGGGTCATCAGGCCGCCAACCTCGGTAACCAAGCCTGCGGCATTGACGAATAAGGGTGTCCAGCCTGGGTCAGTAAACGGTGCGATGAGGATTTCGCCTTTGTGCAGCACTTCGGTTGAAGGGTCGGTGATGACTTTGGCGATGCCTTCGATGATGCCTGCTGACACGGGGCTGCCGATGAGAGCGCCTTGGGGGGCGTGGCTATTGTCGATATTGGCCTTGAGAATCTCGCCCGTTGAGGTGATCAGCCGTGGTGGGGTGAGTTTTTGATGATGATCAAAATCAGTTTTGCGCGCTTGAATTTTGGCTTGGCTGATGCTGATCTTATCGGTTAGCAAATCTAACATTTCGGGCATGGAAATAAACCAAATGTCATCTATGTGGGTGAGTTTTTTGTTTGCCACTAAATATTGTGCGGTTTCGATGATGTGTTGTTTGGCAACGGCCATAAACCTGATCATTAGAAATTTGTGATGTTCGCGAAGCGGCACTAAATGATCTAATGTATATAATAGCCGTTTGACGATGGGTTTGCGCAACCAACCCATAAGCCCGTGATTGGCGGCTTTGGTGATGTTTTTTACCGCTTGTTGATGCTCGGTGATGAGTTGTTGATAATGAACACGATGGGCGGTTTTTTTGGCGGAACTTAGAATGCCCATCACCATTAACATGAGTGAGCTTGGGTCTTCTTGCCAACGCGGGCGGTAAATATCGATCTCGCTATTGGCGCGGCTGCCATAGAGGCGTAAAAATTCATTCCACGCGGTGACGAAATCGGCTCCGCCATCAATATCGGTGCATTGGGCGATTTTATCGATGACGTTTACATCGCTGAGGATGTGGGTTTTGAGGGCTTGGGATGCTTGGGCGGCATCGGCTAGATCGCCGACCGCTAAATCCATCTCGGTGGTGACATTGCCGTTTAGGCCTCGGGTTAGGGCATCTAAATCTGGTTTATTCGCCCATTTTTTTGTGAGTTTTCCTGTCAAAAATATACTCGCCATACTCGCGAGAAGCTCAGGCTTCCATATAATGCCTGTATCTAGCATACCGTTGGCGGTCTTAACAATGTGAGACATTTTATCAAATTGATTTGATGTAGCGGCTAACTTTATCTCGAGCTGTTGCATATAATCATCGGAAAATTGGCTCATTTCTTGCGGCATATTTGTGTATTTTTGCCAGAAAAGACGGTTCAACACGCTGCCAATAAAGGGAATGGCGAATTTTAGTACGGCTTTGGTTGAAACATGCGATGGATTGTTAAATTTGGGGTTTTTTACCTGCCATTGCATGAGTGCGGCGCTGACCAAATGATCGGCGCGAGACATGAGTTTGGGGAATATTTTTTTGGCAATTGGGTGTTTGAGTGGCCCAGAAATGTTGAAATAAATGCGGCCACCTGCATTGTGCATATGGGGACATTCAATATGGTCTTTATCTATGCCAATTGGAATGAGGGTTTTGAAAAATGATATGGATAAAGGTGGCATGGCATCGGTCATCACTTGTAGATGACCAAAGCTTAAAAATACATGTTGTTGGTCTGTTGGCCACGCTTGACCGTTGTTGGGAATGGGGAATAATGAGGTGATGGGACGGGATTGGGTGATGTAGAGCTCGCCATCGGCCATTGCCCATTCTATATCTTGTGGTTTGCCATAATGTGCCTCGATGTGCGTGCCTAGCTCGCTGAGCTTGATGATTAAATCATCTGATAGGGTTTGGGTGTGACGGTCATTTTCGTTTAAGTTGATGGTTTCGACACCGCCTTGTTTGAGTGGTTTGATGGCGATTTTTTTCTCGGCGATTTCTTTGGTGAGGATTTTGCCTGTTAGCTTATCGACTTTGTATAGATCGGCTGAAACTAAGCCAGAAACTAACGCCTCGCCTAGGCCGAAGCTGGCATCTATGCTGGTGATGTTGCGGTTGCCTGATATGGGATCGGCGGTGAACATTATGCCTGCTGATTCGGGCAAGATCATTTTTTGTACGACGACTGATAGGGCGACATCCGCATGTTCGAAGCCGTTTTGCATGCGGTAGAGAATGGCGCGGTCGGTGAATAATGAGATGAAACATTCTTTGACGGCATCGAGCAAGGCTTGCTCGCCGATGATGTTGAGATAGGTATCTTGTTGGCCTGCAAATGAGGCTTGTGGGAGGTCTTCGGCTGTGGCGCTGGAGCGTACGGCATAGGCGTGTTCGGCACCCATTTCTTGCCATGCAGCGAGTGTGTGTTTGATGATTTTGGGCGGTAGAGGGTTTTTGCGTAAGGTTTTGCGGATGATATTGGCTTGTTTGGCTAGGCTTGCTAAGTCATCCATATTGATGTGTTTGGCGGCGCTGTATATTGAGGTTTCTTCGGGCGCAACGAAGGCTTTATAGGCGTGGGTGGTGATGCAGAAACCGTTGGGGACGTTGATGTTGGCGGCGCGTAATACGCCTAGGTTTGCGCCTTTGCCACCGACTAGGTTGATGTCTGATGCGGTGATTTGGGAAAATAAGCGGATGTATTTGGACATTATTTTTTCACTCCTTGGCAGAAGACTCTGGTGATGAGTTTGGCATCGCGTTCGATGTTTAATTCGCGGTTCAAATTGAGGGGGGCAGTGAGGGCGAATTGGATGAGTTGACCCATGAGGCTGGCGACGAGGTCTTCGACTTTAATGTCGGTGCGGATTTGGTTTTGGGTTTGAAGTTGGTGCAGGTATTTGGCGATTAGTTTGAATGTTGAGGTGGAGGCATCGCGGATGCTGCTGATATATTTGCGTTCGTTTGGGTTGCCGAAGAAAAGGATTTTGACGATGTCTTTATTCTGGTGAATGAAGCTGAGCATGGTTTTGACTAGGCTGTTGATGCCCTCCTCCATTGACATGTCTGCTGCTAGATCGAACTCGTTGGCTGAAACGCCGGCTTTTATTTGGGTGGTGAAGGCGCGGAGGAGGTTTTCTTTTTCGGCATAATGGCGGTAGAGGGTGGCGATGCCTAGGCCTGCTTCGGCAGCGATTTGCTCCATGGTGCAGTTGATAAAGCCGTGCTCGGCGACCACTTTTTGGGTGGCGGACATGACACGGGTTTTGATGTCTGACTGTTGGGCTAGGTTGATGAGGCCTTGTTGGTTGAGGCTGTTGAGGAGCGCTTGTTTGCTGCCGATGCGGCGGTATAGGGTGGCGCGGGAGGTTTGGGCTTTTTGGCTGAGCTGGTCTAGGGTGAAATCTTGGCCAAGTTGCTCGAATAGGGTGATGGCGGCGGTGTTGATTTTGGTTGTTGAGTTCATGGTTTTGGCTCTGGTATGATACGGGTGATTGTTGTATCTATCATATCGTATCAATGATGTCAAGGTGTGGGTGATGCTGGGTTGCATTGCTGTTAATGCTCTGGAAGTTTGCATTATGTTGGGCACTGCGTGCGTTCGCTCCGCTCTCTAGCTAAGCCACTCAGCCGCTGATGGGACGCTAATTCACCACCCAACCTAACCTCATTATGCTAAGTTAGCTGGAGTTTGGCGAAGCTCCGAGTATTGGTGCCATATAGTTTATTCTTTGTGCTTTTCATGGGAAAAGGGTCCGAGCCCGCAGGGTGAGGCAAGCGCGACTGCGCGTCGCCGTTAGGCGTGGCTAGGCAAGAGAACGGAGTGAACGCACGCAGTGCTTATAGAGAGCAAAGCGAACGATAAAAGAAAGGCGAAGCCGAACGCATTAGCACTAATGTGTTCGGTTATGAACCGTATGCAGGCGTTGGTGTTGTTGGAACTCGGTGGGTTTTTGGGTGCCGCCGCCTTGGTTCATGACTTTGATGGTTAGCCAGATGGCTATTATGGCGAAGACTAGGGCGCCGAGGGCTTGGCCTAGTAAGACGCCTGTTGCGCCCCATAGGCTGGCGCCGATGAGGATGAAGGGGAGTGTGCCTAAGGTATTTTTTCCCCAGTTGACGTAAGTTGAATAGATGGGGTGGCCTAGATTGTTGAAGCAGGCGTTGGCGATGAAAATAACGCCGTTGAAGAAGAAAGCTAGGGCTAGGATGCCGCAGAATAAGATGACGAGCTCGGCGGCTATGCCTGTTGCGGCGAAAAGGGCGATGATGTAATCGCGGGTGAAATAGAGGATGATGGCGACGAGGATGATGTAGACGAAAGTGAATTTAATGGCATCGATGAAGGCGGTGCGGACGCGTGCCATGTTGCCTGCGCCGAAATTTTGGCCGACGATGGGGCCGATTGAGCCTGAAAGGGCGAAAACCACTGAAAATGCGACTGGCGTCATGCGGCCGATGATGGCCATGCCTGCTACGGCATCGGTGCCGAATTTGGCCATTTCGCGCATCATGATGGCGCTGCCGACGGGGGTGGCGATGTTGGCTAGGATGGCGGGGATGAGGATGGCGGTAATGGGTTTTAGGTGTCGGGCGAGTGACGCCAAATTAATGCGGGCGATGGCGTTGTGGGTTTTGACGAGTAGAAACATGGTGATGGCAACCATGGTGATGCGGGCGGCGACTGAGGCCATGGCTGCGCCTTCTAGACCAAAATCTAGAGTGAAAATGAGTAGCGGGTCGAGCATTGCGTTGACTGCGCCGCCTGCTAATGTGACATACATGGAGCGTTTGGCATCGCCATAGGAGCGCAAAACTGCCATGCCGATGAAAGCGATGGAAGCCAGTGGCATTGTGGGGAGGATAATGCGGATATAACTGGTGGCTAGGGTTTTAACTTCGCCCTCGGCGCCTAGTAGGCTTAGGATTGGATCGAGAAAGTAGAAAGCTGCGGCTAAGATGAACAGGCAGAATATAAAGCCGATGAGCATGACGCTGGTGGCGTATTCGCGGGCTTCGGATTTTTGTTCGGCGCCTAGTGATTTGGCGACTAAGGTGCCTGCGGCAATCGACAGACCCATATTGATGCTGTTGGTGAAGAATAGGATGATGCCTGCATAGCCGACAGCGGCGGCTAGTGAAGCGTTGCCTAGCATGGAGATGAATAAAAGATCAACAAAATCGACAATGAAAATGGCCATAATGCCAACGCTTGAGGTGAGTGACATGACGGCGACATGGCGCATGAGACTGCCCGTGACAAATTGCGCGGAGGATTTATCGGCCATTATTTTTTGCCTTTATCTGCTGCTTTTTCGGGTGAAGCTGAAGCGGCATCTTGTAGATCTTCGTGCAGCTCGTCTTGATCATCAGCCATCAGCTCATTGAGTTGTGACGAAAGGTTTTTGGCTAATGCGATCAGTTCG
The DNA here is from genome assembly GCA_002400495.2 of Alphaproteobacteria bacterium. GTDB lineage: Bacteria > Pseudomonadota > Alphaproteobacteria > Rhizobiales > OSC116 > OCS116. The sequence continues at coordinate 21,077 of NVQL02000075.1, forward strand.
GGATTGTCGAAATTGCTCACGTCATCCTTCCACACGGCGGCCATTTCGCGGACTGAATTGCGGTCATGGGCGACAAATTTATCCATGTTTTTTTGCGCTTTATTATGCGGCATGCCCAAGGCTTCTAGTGCATAACGTGAGGCTCTGACGCTGGAATCGAAAGTTTCGCGGATGATGTCATGGGCGCCTGCGCGGTATAATTTATAGACTTCACTACGGTCTTTGGCGCGGGCGATGATGTGTAGATTGGGGCATTCATGATGGGCGTGTTTGACCATTTTAATAGCGCCTTCGGGATCATCAATTGCCACGACGAGCAATTTTGCTTCGCGAATGCCTGCGGCTTCGAGCAGGTCTGGGCGGGTGGCATCGCCATAGAATACTTGCACGCCAAAGCGCCGCATGCCGTCAATATTTTCGGCATTTTGATCGATGACCACGGTTTTATGGCCATTAGCCAACATGGTACGGTTGATGATTTGGCCGAAGCGGCCATGGCCTGCGATGATGATGAGGCCTTGTTCGGTAATTTCATCATCTTGCTTGCCTTGATTCTTATTGGCGATTGGCAGCACGATTTTATCGAACAGAATGAACAATATGGGGGTGAGCATCATTGACATGGCAACGACTAGCAATAACGTATCGGCCAGATCGGGCGGGATGACGGCATTTTGCACGGTGAATGACAGCAGAACGAAGCCGAATTCGCCGGCTTGAGCGAGGCAGAGGGCAAACAGCCATTTATCAGTAAGGCGCATTTTGGCGACAAAAGCGATGATGAGCAGCACTAGGGATTTTAGTGCCATCAAGCCAACGGTTAGGCCGAGAATAAACAGGAAATCATCGAACAAAAGACCGAAATTAATGCCTGCACCGACGGTGATAAAGAATAGGCCGAGTAGCAAGCCTTTGAAGGGTTCGATGTCGCTTTCTAATTCGTGGCGGAACTCGCTATTGGCGAGGACTACACCCGCTAAAAATGTGCCTAAAGCGGGGGATAGGCCAACCAAAGTCATTAAGATGGCAATGCCGATGACCAGTAGCAAAGCGGCGGCGGTGAACACTTCGCGCAATTTTGCAGTGGCGATGAAGCGGAATATCGGCCGTGATAGATAATGGCCGCCAACCACAACAATGGCAATGGCGGCGAAGGTGACTAAAGTGACTTGCCAACCTGCCAGGCCTTCGACCAGACTATATGTGGCATGGCCATCTGTATGGTCGGCGGTTTGCATTAGCTCTGGCAAGGCAAGTAGCGGGATGAGCGCCAACATGGGGATGACGGCGATGTCTTGGAATAACAGAACAGAGAAACTGTTTTGGCCGCCATCGCCTTTCATGAGGTTTTTTTCGTTTAAGGTTTGCAGGACAATGGCGGTTGAGGAGAGCGAGAATACTAAACCGACTGCCAGTGCCACGCTCCATGACAGGCCGAACCACATGCCAATGGCCATGACCAAACCCGCGGTGCCCATGACTTGGAAACTGCCTAAGCCGAGTAATTTATGGCGCATTGCCCATAGGGTTTTGGGGTCTAGCTCTAGGCCGACTAGGAATAACATCATCACCACGCCAAACTCGGCGAAATGTTGGATGTCTTGGGTTTCTGAGCCGACTAGGCCAGTGGCGGGGCCGATGATGATGCCTGCGATGAGGTAGCCTAAAACCGAGCCTAGGCCTAGGCGTTTGGCAATTGGCACGGCGATGACTGCGGCACATAAATAGATGAAGGCTTGCAACAATAAACTGGTCATAATGGGTTTTTCTGCAATAGAGGTAGGGACAATATATTCAGAGATTCTAGTGATTGCACCTCGGAATATTCTAGCATTTGAGTGGATAAAGCAATGAGTAATTCGGCGTATAAAACTGCATGCTGTTTTATTTCGGGAGCCGTTGGATCATGCGGGGTGTCATACAGCAAAAAGGGTGGTAATATTTTTAATTTGCAATATTGGAAGGTTTGCTCGAATGGGCATAAAATGGTGGGCAAGGAGCGGCCTGCGGCTAGAAATTCTTGTTGATCGACACCCGCAGTGACGGCGCAGAAAAATATTTTATCGGTAAGGACGTTTACTTTGGAGCCGTAATTAACGCCATGTTGGAGCACCACATCTTGCCATTCTTTGAGCAATGCGGGTGATGAATACCAATAGAGGGGGAATTGGAAAATGAGAATATCATGTGCGGCCAGCAGCTGTTGCTCGGCTTTTATATCGATTTTAAAATCTGGATATTTTGCATATAGATCGACAATTGTGACATTTTCGACCTGTTGTGCAGCCTTGATCATCGCCTGATTGGCGGTTGAGCCTGAGAGGTTGGGGTGGGCATAAATGATTAGGATTTTTTGTGGTTGTTTTATGCCCATTTATACTGCCCATCGATTCGATTAGCTGATATTATTCTGTATTTTGGTTCTTTTGTCCATATGTGCTTCGAGGCCGCGCAAAGCAAGGCTGAGGCTGATGGTCATGACCAAGTAAATGAATGTGACGACATTATAGGTTTCGTAAAACCTGAATGTGCCAGAGGCATATAGCTTGCCCATTTGGGTGATGTCGGCCACGCCGAGCACCGAAACCAAGGCGCTGTCTTTGACCATGGCGATGAAATCATTGCCCAAAGGCGGCATGATGGTTTTAAAGGCTTGTGGCATGGTGATTTTGTAAAACACGGCAAAACGGCTGAGGCCGAGTGTGTTTGCGGCTTCATATTGGCCGATGTCGACGCTTTGAAAGCCAGCTCGGAAGACTTCGGCAATATAGGCACTATAGCTGATCATTAGCGCCAAAATCGCCCGCCAAATCATTGGGAAATCGCGGATGGCAAATTTATCGACCCAGCCCCATTGCTGCGGATAGGTGAAGATAAAGTTGGCTAGATCGATCAACATCGGGGTGCCGACAAAGGCGAAATAGAACAGCAAAACCAGCATGGGAATGCCGCGCACCAGCTCGACATAAAAGCGGCATATTTGGCGAATGACATTCCACTGGCTATTCATGCCAATGGCTAAAATGAGGCCTAAAAGGCAGGAGAATGTAAAGCCGATGAGGGTGACATATATGGTGATGCCGACACCCTGCGCCACGCGGTTAAACACCACGTTATAAATTTCATAATTATAGATTATGAAAACCATGGCGATGAAAATCATGGCAAGTGCGGCAAGCCAATAGGGGAATGTGGAAGAAGGTTTACGTGAATTCATTGAAGTCTAAATCTGCGGAGTATAAATTTGTGAAATTATACACGGGATGGAAAACCACCCCGCATATTTATTATATTATTGGTTCATTTTGTAATCGGCGAACCATTTTCTATCTATATCGGCCAATGTGCCATCGGCGCGCATAGATGCCAAGGCGGCATTTATGGGCGCAACGAGGTCTGAACCTTTGGTGAGAATAAAGCCAAAATCTTCTGATTTTAGGGCATCACCTACCATTTTGAATGAACCCGGGAAGGCAGCAATTATGCCTTCGCCGCCTGTTTCATCGGTCAAAATTACATCGACATCGCCAATTTTTAAGGCTTGTGACAAGGAGGCAAATGTATCTAACAATTTAATGCGTGGGTTGGCTTCATCGCCATCTAGCATATCGTAAACTGCGGTGTAAAAGCCTGTTGTGCCTGGCTGAGCGCCAACTAGACCTTTTTCATAGGCAACAAAGCTAGCTGAATCGTTGAAGTTGGTTTCATCAGCACGCACAAGTAAGAAGATTTTTTGCGTGAGGTATGTGTCAGAAAAATCGATGACCTCTTTGCGCTCATCATTAATGGTGATGCCATCCATGCCGATGTCATATTGGCCAGTTCTGACTGACTCGATCATCGCATCCCAATTGCTGAGGCTCCATTCGACTCTCAGGTTAAGGCGACTGGCGATCTCGTTAACCGCATCATATTCCCAACCAATGCCAGTGCCTGTTTTTGGATCGGAAAAATTGAGCGGGAAATAGCCGTTTTCGGTGACCGCTTTTAACGTGCGACCGCTCAAATCTGGTAATTCTGCGGCTTGTGCCGTGAGGCCGAACATCATGAGTGATGCGGTGATTAATTTTAAACCCATTTTTAGAAACATTTTCGTCTCCCCTATATAAACTTATCTTTATGTTGTTATCCGAATGAGTTTATAAAATATTACGGTTAAATGCAAATTGAATCCGTAGATTTTTACCAAACAGTTAAAATCGCGAACGCATTTGGATGACATCTGGTGGTAAAAAGCGATATTGCTCAAAGCCTTGGGCGGCATAAATTCTAAGCGCTGTTAGGTTGGTCTCTAGCACGTTGAGGGTGATGAGGCTGATTTGAGGGTTTTGTTCGCGGGCTTTATCGGTCAGCATTTTGAAAAATTTGGGCGCGATGCCTTGGCCGCGGAATTTGGGGTTGATGATAAGGCGGCCGATATGCGCATGATGGGGGTTGATGGTTTGAAGTTGTGCAAAGGCCGCTAAATCGTCGTGGATTTTTATGATGAAATGTTGGTGTTGAGTGAACTCAATGTCATCCACTAGGCTGTTGCCTAAGAATGGAAAGCGCACAATATCACCCGCCCACGCGGTGCATTGGGCTTGGTCATTTACCCATGACCCAGCTTGGTTTAAATCTGCAATATTTGTTGTATGGCTGATCTTCTTGAACATGGTTTTAACGTTTCATTTGGCCTAAATAAAGTAGCGCCTGTGTACTCATGGCTAGCAATAGAGGATGTGACGCTTGATTGCCGCTCAGGCTACCAAATGAGGTGTGAATGGCAAATAGAAATTCGGTCGCTTGCTCTATATTGACATCTGATTTAAGTTGCTGCTTATTTTGAGCCGCTATGAGGCTGTTATGAATGCTGGCTTTAACCTGTTGTAGAAATTTTTGTGTTATGGCAGTGATTTTGGCATCCTTGGGATTGACCGCGGAAACGGTTTTTACAACCAGACAGCCATATAATGGCTCTTGACTGGCGAGCAATTGCTTGAATTGCTGAAAAAAAGCATTGAGTGCTGGTAGGCCTGCGGTGTTTTTATCTACCAAAGGGCTGAGCATCATTGCGGCCATTCGCTCGCTATATAAAGTAAGGCAGCGGACGAATAGGCCGTGTTTATCTTGCCATTTTTTATAAATGGCTTTGCGGCTCAGGCCCATGGCAGTGACCAATTGGGTGAAATTTGTGCCTTCATATCCATTTTGCCAAAAAACATGCATGGCTTGCTCTAGATTTTGGGCATTGCTTAAATTTCTTGTCATCACATTTAATTTACCGACTTGGGTTTGACATGAGAATGAGCGTTCTCTATATTAAGGAGAATGATTGTTCTCTTTAATAACTTAACCCAATAATCATAAATGTAAAGGAAATAAAATGACAATATTTAGTGTTGAGAAAACCATTAATGCCCCAAAAGACAAAGTGTGGAAATTGCTTGCGGATTTTGAAAATATTGATTTTTTCAATGATGCCATCAATAAATCCTACCTGATTGATAAAAGCGAAAATGGTGGTTTGGGGGCAACGCGCCATTGTGATTTATCGGATGGTAAAAACTATTTAAAGGAGCGCGTTCTGAAATGGGATGAAGGTGAAGGCATGACGATTGATATTTATGCCACCAGCATGCCGCTTAAAAGTAATATTGTGCGGTTTGAAATTGAAGAATTTGGCGACAAAACCAAGGCGCGGATGATTTTTGATTATGAAATGAAATTTGGCCTATTGGGCAAATTAATGAGCAAATTAGGCCTCACCGCCTTTATGCGCAAACAGACAAATTTGGTATTGGACGGTTTGGCCAGTAAAGCTGAAGCGGCGGCGGCACTCAAGGTGGTTGTAGCCTGAAGATTTATCTGGCGCTTATTTCATTATAAGCGCCAGATTGTCAGCTAATATTTATCGGTTTTGTTGGCTTTGATGGTTTTTCGCCATGTGCGGCCATATTGTTTTTCGGCAAAAGCGCCACCTGCTTTGCGTTTTTGGAATTCATCCTCACGTAATAATTTTAGGTAATTATCATAGTGTGTTTGGGTAATCTCTCCATCTTTTATGGCTTTGTTGATGGCGCATTTCGGCTCGCTTTGGTGAGCACAATCGTTAAATTTGCACTGGGTGGCGAGCAGGATGACGTCATCGAATGTTTGATCTAAACCTGTTTGGGCATCGTATAATTCTAACCCGCGCATGCCTGGCGTGTCGATGATGGCAACGTTGTTACGGCAGAAGAACAATTCCCTATGGGTGGTGGTGTGCTTGCCTTTGGCGTCATCTTCTCGGATGTCTTTGGTGACTTGCTTTACATCTGAAATCATATTGATGAGGGTGGATTTACCGACGCCTGACGAGCCGACCATGGCGATGGTGCTGCCTGACTGGAAGTAATCATCTAGCTGCTCATAACTGGCTAAATCTACCATGTTGACGGCATGTATATTGGCAACTTTTAGTGCTGAAATTTGATCGATATATTGTTGGATATCCTCGCAAAGGTCAGTTTTGGTGAGGATGATGACGGGTTCGACGTCAAACTCATAGGCCATAGATAGGTAGCGTTGTAGGCGTTTTGCGTTAAACTCATCGTTGGCGCTGGTGACGATCCATAGATAATCTACATTTGAAGCGATGAGCTGATTGACGTCGGCCGACATGCGTTCGATGCGGGTTTTTGGGTTTAACGATCTGACGATTTTAAAATGCTCGTAGACAAGCTCGGCAATGAGCCAATCGCCAACGGCTAGATGTTGAGAAACGGGTTGTAACTCATCGGGCACCATGAGTTGTTTTTCGCCAAACTCGCCAATGCCGACAATATGGGTGCGGTGAATGGCGGTGATGCGAAATAGAAATATTGAGACGTTGATGGTTTCTATTTCATCGGCAGATAATTGTTGAAAGAAATAGTTTGACCAGCCTAAAGGCTGTAATTTAGTAAAATTCAAGGTTTTTGCTCCAGCAAAAATGGGTATTTATATAGGTGGATGCTGGACGAGTGAATGTGCACCAATAGGTTGGACAAATGAGCCAAACTATCGAAATTCCTTTGGTTGTAAAACCAATGATCATTAACAATGTATATGGGCGGATAAAACGCCCATTCATGTTGATTGATTAGACCAAAGCTGCCAGCTTTTGAGAAACCACAATCATAATATCCTCCTTAAAATAAAACCTGAAATGATAGTGGCGCAGTTGGGATAAAATGTCAATTCAGTTGGTTATGCAATAGGTCTATATGAGATGATTATTTTTTTGGTATAACTTTAACCCGCAAAATTATCGCGTATGCTTGACTTGTTTGCGTCGAAAATTATGCAAGCGTAACTGCCTGCCTTAATATAATCCCCCTGAATTTAGTATTAAGGCAGGCAACTTTTTTGGCGAAGAACCTAATTTTCCAATTGTTGAATTATGTTTATGACTTCGTGCTGGAATTTTTTAGGCTGCTCCATATTGGGGCTATGTGCTGAATTCTCGAACCATATAAATTGTTTGCTTGGGGCTTGGAGTTGATTGAAATAGGCCTCTGCTAATGTCGCAGGTGCATTGTAATCGTGCCGACCTTGTAGCATATAAACGGGGACTTGCACTGCGGGTACGGCATTCCGCATATCTAATTGTTGAATTTCATCTAACATATATTTGGTCGAGAATTGGTTGCCGTTAAACCATTTCATATGATCGGACAGGCTATAGAGTGGGGTTGAATATATATCGAAATAAAACGAGCTATAGCTTGATTTTTGATGTAATTCGCAGCCATTTTTTACCATTAGCCAGAAGAGCTCATTATATTGTTTTAGCTGGTGTTTTGCATAAGGCGGCTGACCAATGCGCTCTAATGTAGCTATGGTTTTGGCATCAGCGGACTGCTGCGCTTGGTTTAATATTTTTTGATAGACGATGATATGGCCTGTTGGCAGTGATACGGCTTGGCCTGTGCCGATGTAGGCGGTTATTTTTTCGGGTAGTTTTTGCGTGAGCAGAAGGCCGAGCATGCTGCCCCACGAATGACCCAAAATGTAGATTTTATCGGCATTTAATTTTTCTCTGACCCAATCGATGACCACCGCGCCATCATCTATGAATTGGGCGACATTCATGGTTTCTATCGGGATGTTGGGGTTATAGGATTTGCCTGAACCGCGTTGCTCCCAATGCACAATGGTGACATGTTTTTCTAGCTCCAGTTGGGTGAGATGTAGCCATGGGGTGGAAGGTTTACCTGGGCCGCCATCGACATAAAGCATAACTGGGTTGTTGCGATTTTTACCGCGGATGTATAGCCATTGTTTTTGGCCATTTATGTTGATTTCTAGGGTTTGATTGATGCCGATTGTGGTGTCAATATGCATGGCTTTGGTGATTTGACTCATTTTATAGTGCCGTGCGGCGAACAAACCGAGAGAAGGTAATGTTATAATTACGGCCAGACTGATGAGAATTATTTTCATAAAAACTCCTGATTGTTTATATACATTCTTGTATGTATGTATAATTTGAACTATAAAAAGTCAAGGTATATTGTCTATCGCCACTGGAATTTATGGGTTATGGTTAAGCAATTAAAAAGGAAAAACAATGCGCAGAACCAAACAAGATGCTGAAAAAACCAAGCAAGCATTAGCGGTGGCGGCATTGGAAGTGTTTGCACAAAAAGGCTATAGCGCCACAAAGCTTGTGGATATTGCGGAATTGGCCGGCGTGACGCGCGGGGCGGTTTATCATCATTTTAGTGACAAAAAAGGCGCTTATATGGCGGCAACCGCCGCCCCTGCTGAGCGATTGCAAGCCGTGATGCTGGCAGCGTTTGAACATAATGGGGCAGCTGGTGATAAATTACGGCTGCTTTTTCTCGCGGTGTTGAAGGTAGCAGAAACAGAGCATGAAGTGTGTCAAATGCTTGAACTACAGTGGTTGCGTACCGAGATTTTGGATGAATTTTCTGATGAAATGGCTAACAAGCGGCGTGGTATTAAAGCGCAAATTAATAGCATCGCAGATTTAATTGATCCGAAATCTATAAATACAAGCCGTGCTAAAACCCTGGCGAGGGGATATATGAGCTTGCTCACTGGTACGTTGCACACATGGTTGATTTTGGAAAAAAAATATCCACTCCACCAGCAAGGTGAAGACATTATAGATGCTTATTTGAGTGGTATAAAAATGAGTGAAGATGCCGCATAGGATGACATCTTCACTTTGGTTATGTGAGTGCGAGCTTAGATATTGACCCAACCATTGGTTTTTTCGCTGGTGACTAGGGCTTCTAGTATTTTCATTGATTTGATGGCGTCTTCGATATCATAATCTAACGGTCTTTTGCCCAATATAGCCAATGCAAAATTTTCGGCCTGTAGGGTATACTGGTCACAAGCTGGGAGGATTTCGCGGCGGGTTAGGCTGCCATCATGGTTGTGGCCATGATCAATAAGGATGGCGGTTGGTTTGTTTTTGGGTGCGTTGAAGGGAATCATAATTTCTAAACGGCCTTTGGTGCCCAAAATCTCCACGGTTTGTTTGCCAACCATTTGGGTGGAAATCATGAAGGATAATTGTTGACCATTGCCAAAATCGGCGACAGCAGAGACCGTACGGTCGGTATGAAAGCTTGGATCGCGATCGATGAGCGATACAATGCGGCTTGGCTCGCCTTGGAAAAAATAGCGCCCTGCGGTGACGGCATAGCAGCCAATGTCTAGAATTGCGCCGCCGCCAATGTCGGCCATGTTGCGGACATTGTTCGGGTCGGCATTATAGTATGAAAATACCACATTGATGCTGCGTAGCTCGCCTAATTCGCCTGATTTTACGATTTCTAGGGCGCGATGCCATTGTGGGTGATGGCGCACCATGAAGGCTTCTGTGACCAATACGTCATTGGTGATGCCACGCAAACGTTCGGCATCAGCAACATCCATTGACATGGGTTTCTCGCACAGGACATGTTTGCCAGCGGCGGCGGCTTTTAAGGTTAGGTCGACATGTAAATGGTTGGGTAGTGGGTTGTAAACTGCATCGATGTCGGGATCGGCGAGCATTTCCTCGTAGGTGCCATAGGCTTTTTCGATGCCTAATTCGGCTGCGGCGGCTTTGGCGCTATCGAGGCTACGTGATGCAATGGCGGTGACGACTGAATGTTCGGACGCCATAATGCCCGGTGTGACTTGCTTCATGCCGATATTGGCGGTTGAAATGATGCCCCATCTGATTTTTTGATCGCTCATTATGCTTCCCCTTGCTATTTTTAATAATTGGTTTGGTATTAACGTTAATAGAATTCTGATAAAATTCAAGAAATATGTGAGTTTGACAAGTATAATCTATACGATAGATTATAACTATGGAAATTTTTGAAAAACAACAAGCGGCATTTGCCGCCTCCATCGCGCCGACATTTGCCGATAGAATGGCTGATTTAGGCAAACTCTACACCACCATAAAGGCACATGAAAATGAGATTGCCGAGGCGATATCGGCCGATTTTGGGCATAGAAGTGCATTTGAAACTAAACTGGCCGAAACCTCGTTTATTCTGATTGATATCAAACACACAAGAAAGCATTTAAAAGCTTGGATGCGGCGCAAACGGCGCAAAGTGGCGTTGCATTTTAGGCCTGCAACTAACTATGTTGAATATGCGCCCAAAGGCGTGGTGGGGATATTAAGCCCGTGGAATTACCCGTTTCAACTGGCGATGGCGCCGTTGATCGCCGCGATTGCGGCAGGGAATAGAGTGATGCTTAAGCCATCGGAATATACGCCGCAATGTAATGCGGTGATTAGGAAAATACTGGCTGATGTTTTTAATGAAGAGCAAGTGGCTGTGGTTGAAGGTGGCGCTAAAGTTGCGACTGAATTTAGCAGCTTGGCGTTTGACCATTTGTTTTTTACGGGGTCGAGCCGTGTGGGGAAATATGTGCTGCGAGCGGCGGCTGAAAATTTAACGCCTGTGACACTTGAATTGGGCGGACAATCGCCAGCTATTGTGGGTGAGAATTACAGCATTAAACACGCCGCTAAGCGTATTATGGTGGGTAAATTATTGAATGCGGGGCAGACCTGCATTGCGCCTGACCATGTGTTGGTGCCGCAAAATAAAATAAGCGAAATGGTGCAGGCTTTGTTGAAAGAAGGGCGGAAATTATACCCGTCTATTATGAATAATGATGAATATAGCGCGATTATAAATGAAACGCAGCTTGAGCGGTTGCGCCATTTGCGTGATGGGGCGGTGCGGGACGGTGCGAGGGCTTATAATCTATACAAAGGCGATGACGAGAATGGCAAAATGATGCCAGTTATTCTTGACCATGTGACGCCAATTATGGGGGTGATGCGGGAGGAGATATTTGGGCCGATATTGCCTGTGGTGGGTTATGAAAATCTTGATCAGTTGATTGAATTTGTAAAGGGTGATGACAAGCCATTGGCGGCATATTATTTTAGCCATGACCGTGCTGAATTGGATCGTTTGAGCGGTGAAATATTATGCGGCAATGTGACGATTAATGACACATTATTCCATGTGGCGCAGGCTGACTTGCCGTTTGGTGGCATTGGAGCGAGTGGCATGGGCACTTATCATGGTTATGATGGGTTTAAAACATTTAGCCATGCCAAAGGGGTGTTTAGGCAGGCGCGGCTGAATGCGGCTTGGATGCTGAACCCACCTTATTCGAAACTTGCTGGTAAAATTTTTGATTGGCTCAGTTGACGATCATTGGGAATTACATTGTTATTATACAAAGTTGTTCATTGCTTTTTGCTTATGGTATGGCTGGGCATTGGCCATCATCACGGCTAATTACAATTGGCTGACACATGGTTGGCGAGTTTGGCTGCCGTCAAAACTCGATTAAAATCAGTTGAAATAGATTTTTTGTTTATGCCCTGCTTGACGAATGACCTCATAAATCCTATCTATTACATAATGATTTTCAAAGCCAGCTTGGGCAATTTTTAATTTTCCTTCTTTGTGAATGATGACCAACTTACCGTTGGTGAAAAAGCCTGATTTTTTTATGGCTGATATATCCCGTAATTTCACACTTATAAGCCGAGAATTTATCAAGCTTTTGGGTGAAGAAATTTTATCTTTTTCAATCACAACCACTCTATTTCGCGAGCGGCTGAAATAATAAACAGATATTGAGTATATGAAGGCAGCTAGAGCAAACGCGAGAACTATATAATCAAATTTGGTTTTGGGAATTAGAATCAACTGCATAATATTCATTTCATCTGTCACCTTCTCTATATGCCGCGCGATTAGTGGCAATATCCCCGTAAGAATAGTGAAAAAATAGAATTTAGGAGGTGGTTGATAACGGAAATTCATAAAACCTCAATAATATATACTAAAAATGAGACTATTGTGCCGCAATGTGTACAAAAAGCAAGTTAAAACTCGGTAATGACGCTGACGCCGTGGGTTTGGAATTTATCCATATTTGTTAGCACATCTATTGATTGTTCGAGGTTGATTTTTTGGCCTAGTAGCTTTTTTGGGTGTAGTAGACCTTGCTCGATCATCTTGAACATTGGGGCGTATTTATGAGCTTGCATGCCGTGGCTGCCGAGGATTTCTAGCTCGTTGGCGATGACGGGGCCCATAGGAATGTTGGGGGCTGAATGAGTGGCTAGCATGAGGCCGACTTGGATGTGTTTGCCGCGTTTGGCGAGGCAGGCGATGGAATTGAGGCAGGTTTGGGTGTGGCCTAGCGCATCTAGCGAGACGTTGGCGCCGCCGTTGGTGAGGGCTTTTATGGCCTCTGCAACTTGTGGGGTTTTTTGTGAATTGATGGTTTTATCGGCGCCTAGATTTTGGGCGAATTTTAGTGTTTTGTCGTCAATGTCGATTGCGACCACTTGTGCGCCTTGGGCTTTGGCGATCATAATGGCTGAAAGGCCGACACCGCCGCAGCCGTGTACGGCCACCCAATCGCCTTGTTTGGTGCGGCCTTGATCTACCACGGCGCGAAAAGCGGTGACGAAACGGCAGCCTAATGAGGCGGCGGTGGCGAAATCCATATTATCGGGCAATTGGACTAGGTTTTCATTGGCATAATCGATGAAAACATATTGGGCGAAGCTGCCAAAATGGGTGAAGCCCGGTTGGAATTGGTTGTCGCAAACTTGTTGATCGCCGTTATGGCATTGCGGGCAATGGCCACAACCGCCAACAAATGGCACGGTGACGCGAGCATCTTGTTGCCAGCGTTTGACATTTTTGCCGATGGCGGCGATTGTGCCTGCCAGCTCGTGGCCTGGTATATGCGGCAGGACAATGTCGGCATCGTGACCCATCCAGCCGTGCCAATCTGATCGGCACACGCCTGTGGCCTCAACTTTTATCACCACGCCATTATCTGCGCATTGCGGATCAGGCATGGTTTCTATTTTGGGGGTCTGTTTGAAATTGCGGTAGACGACGGCTTTCATATTCAACTCATAAATTTGGATTTATTTGAAACTTAGGTTGTTTTTTTGGCGCTGTCATTTAATATCCGAGTTAACGTTCATATAATTGAGTATTAAGGGAAAAAAATGGAATATGATTATTTGGTCGACAAGGCGTCTTGGCCCACACTAAACGACTTGCAGCCGCTCGATACTGAGGATAATAGTGTTAAGGCCATTGCGGCTCATCGGCAAAAAGGCGTTGATCAATCACGGCTTGACCAAGTGGGTTATAAGCCGACAAAAATTATACATGTTGAGGGCTTAAATGGTGCGCCTGACGTAGAATTGCGGGTATTTGGTGCTTTGGGCGGGTTGGAAAAACCTGTGCTTTATCATATTCATGGTGGTGGTTACGTATTTGGCGCGGCAGAAAGCAATGATGATCGTAATTGGGTCATGGCCCAGCAGAATGACTGTATTGTTGTTTCGGTGGCTTATCGCAAGCCGCCCGAAGACCCGTTTCCTGCACCATTAGAAGACTGTTATGCGGGCTTGGCTTGGATATTTCGTAACGCCAACGAAATAAATATTGATCGTAGTAAAATTGTCATCACTGGTGACAGTGCGGGTGCGGGTTTGGCCGCTGCCACGGCGTTAATGGCGCATGATTTGGGCGAGGTTCGGCTGGCTGGGCAGGTGTTGATTTACCCGATGGCAGATTATCGCACAGGCGGGCCTGACGAAATATCGCCCAACCCAACCACTGGCCATTATGTGTGGAAACGCAACTATAACCAATTTGGCTGGAAACATTATCGGGGTGATTATGACCTCGCTGATGCGGATAATGGATATTTTTCGCCTGTTTTGCGCAAAGATTTATCTGACATTGCGCCTGTATATATTGCCACAGGGGCGCTTGATTTGTTTTTGGAAGAAAACTTGAGTTATGCAACGCGGGTGTCTAAAGCTGGCGTGCCGATGGAATTGCATGTTTACCCCGGCGCGGTGCATGGTTTTTATAATTTTGGCGATTGTGCGATCAGCCGTAAATTTATTGCCGACCGCAATGTGGCCTTGGCGTGTTTTTGGGGGCGTGATAGCTGAGTTTAGGCTGATATATTGGGTTTGGTTCGACATAAAGCTTTAAGACAGGCGAGTGATTTCAATTTATAATGATTGGAGCGCTCGGGGAGGCTTACTAGCAACTGAAGGAGACCTTTAATGTCTGAGAGAATTGAACAGGAAGAAATTATAAATGCATCGACTGCCGATATATATGCGGCCTTAACCGAAGCTGATATTTTTAGAGACATGACCGGCCCGCCAGCTCAAATTTCGGCTGATGAAGGTGGTGAATTTTCTTTGTTTGGTGGCTTTATCACGGGTCGTAATGTTGAATTGGTACCCGATGTACGTTTGGTGCAGGCTTGGCGTTCTAAAAGTTGGGATGAAGGCGTATATTCTTTGGTTTTATTTACGTTTGAAGACGCTGCTGGCAAAACATTGGTTAAGCTTGTGCATACTGGCTTTCCTGTCGACCAAAAACCGCATTTGGAAGAAGGTTGGCATAAAAATTATTGGAGCCATTTAAGCGAAAAATTCCCCGCCTAATAAATGCCTTAATTATAGCTAATTCTCGAATGATAATGACTGGAGGGAAATTATGATTGGACATAAATTTATACTTGGCTTAATGGCCGTAGCCATATTCGCACCAATTCAGGTGATGGCGGCTGATATGAGTGCCCAAATTACCGATGCCGCTTGGGATGGAAAAACTGTGCCAGAAGGACAGCAATGCAACCGATTTGGTGGCAAAGCTATGTCGCCTACACTTAATGTGATGGACATTCCTGCTGAAGCTGATGCGCTGCTCATCGCGTTTGATGACAGAAGCTATGGACCGATGAATTATGGTGGGCATGGACAAGTGATATATAATATAACAAAAGGTGTTGGACAGGTTGATGTGCCATCAATTGCACCGCACACTTTTGATTTACCTGAAGGCTTTGAATTATTAGCCGCGCATAGAGGCCCAAATTGGGACACTGCTGGCGCTTACATGCCGCCGTGCTCTGGTGGGCAGGGCAATGAATATGTAATCGTGGTGAAAGCCGTTACCATGAACGGTAAAAAAGTGGATAAGGCTTTGACTAAAACTGATGTGCCAATGGGTAAGTATTGAGGGTAAGTATTAATAACTAGGTCATGACGTTGGGTGCATTGCGACCTGTGCGGGTTGGCAGTTCACTGATGGCTAAAATGGCTTTATTGGCGGCGCTTAGGGCTGATTGCACTTCTAGGAAATGATCGGCATGTTGGTTGACATATTGCTCTAAATATACGCGCAATGTCGCGCCTTGCGTGCCTGTGCCTGACATGCGGATGACCGCCCTGCCCTCGCCTTTAAAATTAATGCGGATGCCTTGATGGTGGCTGACTGAGCCATCAACGGGGTCGGTATATGAAAATTCATCGGCAGAAGCAACCTCTAAGCCAGCAAAACTTTGGCCTGCGAGTGATGGCAATTGGACAATTAAATCGGCCATTAAATTTTTGGCAGCTTGGCTGTCTACCGCCTCATAATCGTGCCGCGAATAGTAATTGCGGCCATATTCTGCCCAATGTTCGGCTAAAATTTCGGCGACTGATTGTTTGCGCACGGCTAGGATGTTGAGCCATAGTAAAACTGCCCAGAGGCCATCTTTTTCGCGCACATGGTTAGAGCCTGTGCCTGCGCTTTCCTCGCCGCATAAGGTGGCTTTACCTGCGTCTAATAAATTGCCGAAAAACTTCCAGCCTGTGGGAGTTTCGAAGCTGGCTATGCCCATTTTGGCGGCGACTTTATCGCAAGCTGAGCTGGTTGGCATGCTGCGGGCGACGCCTGCAAGACCCGCTTTATAGCCTTTGGCTAGGTGGGCATTGGCGACCAGAACGGCGAGGCTATCGGATGGGGTGACATAGGCATTTGCGCCGACAATCATGTTGCGGTCGCCGTCGCCATCTGATGCCGCGCCAAAATCTGGGGCTTGATCGGAGAACATTTCATCCATCAGGCCTTTTGCCCAGACGGGATTGGGATCGGGGTGGTAGCCACCGAAATTTTCTAATGGTATCGCGTTGATGACTGTGCCTTGTTGTGCGCCTAAAATATCTTGTAATATTGCGGTGGCATAGGGGCCTGTGACGGCGTGCATGGCATCGAAGCGCATGGTGAAACCTGAGGCGAATAAAGCTTTAATTTGATCGAAATCGAATAATTGTTGCATGAGAATTTGATAATCGGCCACGGGATCGACAATCTCGACTTGCATATTAGCCAGATTTTGTATGCCGATTTTGCCGAGGTCGATATTGGCTGTGTTTAAAATTTTATATTCCGTTATGGTTTGGGTTTGCACCACCATTTTGTCGGTGACTTTTTCGGGGGCTGGGCCGCCATTTGAGATGTTATATTTTACCCCAAAATCTTCGTCTATACCCCCCGGGTTGTGGCTGGCTGACAGAATCAGGCCGCCATCGGTTTTGTTGAGGCGGATGAGATGTGAGGCGGCGGGGGTGGAGAGCAGGCCATTTTGCCCGACAATGATTTTATGTGCGCCATTGGCCGCGGCCATTTTTAATATGGTTTGAATGGCGGGTTGATTGAAAAAGCGGCCATCGCCACCCACCACAAATGTTTTGCCTTTTGCGCCGCCGATGGCATTGAATGTGGCTTGGATGAAATTCTCTAAATAATGAGTTTGCATAAAAATGCGGGTTTTTTTACGCAAACCTGATGTGCCTGGTTGTTGGCCTTCTATTGGGGCTGTTTTAACAACTTTAACGCTCATTTCACTCTCCGCTTACTTTGGTGACACCGCGGCCTGCATTGCGCATTAATTGACCTATTTGTTTCAGCTTAACGTTTTGGTCAAATTTTTCAACTTCTATGGCATTGCGCCGCCGCCAATTGGGGTGTTCATCTATCGTACCAGGTAGGTTTGGGGCTTGCTCAACTTCGAAAATATCATCGGCTTGTAAGGAGATCATGCTGGCGGGTGATGCGGCTAATATATTGTTGATGCCATCGCGAAAGCCATTAAAATCGGCAGATTTTTGTTGCCCTGCTTGGGTGAGGATGGTTTCGACTTCATACTCCCTTTGCTGGTGAGACGCGCCGACTTGAGCCTCCTCAACCCAGTCTAATTTTTGCCACCAGTCGATGTCGGTTTTTTGATGGTAGCCTTTAAGGGTTGGGGTGTCATGGGTGGCAAAACAGGCTAAAGTTTGCGGATCAAGCTGAGCATGAGGGTTAAATTCGCCTTGGTCATTTTTGTCATATTGCAGCACGCTATAGCTATAGAGGCCACGGCTGCGCATGGTTTGGCGAAAGCCGTTTGGCACAAGGCCGAGATCTTCGCCGACCACCACTGTTTTGGCGCGCTCGGCCTCGATGGCAATGACCGCTAAAATGCTTTCAAATGGTTGCTTAATATAGCCGCCTGGCGCGCCATTATCGGGCAGCCAATAGCTTCTGTTCATGCCCAAAACATGATCTATACGCAGCATAGACGCGTGGCGCATAGATGTGCGCAAAGCCTGACGTAAAGCTGAGTATTGAGTGGTTTTGTGCTTTGACGGGGCGTAAGCGGTTAAGCCCCAATTTTGGCCTGCTGGGCTTAAATGATCGGGCGGCGCACCAATGGATACATGATCTGCCACGGCATTAGATGCACACCATGTTTCGGCGCCGCCGCGCCGCGAACCGACCGCTAAATCAAGATAAAGGCCCAAATTCATGCCTGAACTCAAGGCGTTTTGCTGCACATAGGATAATTGTTGATCGGCGGTATATTGCAACCATTTATGAAATTCGACCCGTGGTGCCAACTGCCATTGCAAGTTTTGGGGAATTTGGTTTGCCTGTTGCATTTCGCGGGGCCAGCCACGCCAGTCGCTGCCATAAATTTCGCTAAGGGCTTCATATAATGCGAAAGATGATAGGTGACTGCCTCCAGCTGCGCAAAATTCTATGAAGTTTTTACTGGGTTGATAGGATGAAAATGTGGCTTCTAACGCCAATTGATGACTAGTTTTATGCTCTGCATAATCGATAAATTCGGATTTTTTGGCTGAACCACTTTCAGACGGCACGGCTATATAACTTATGTTTAAAAAGCCGCGATGTGATGGTGAATAAGGGCTAATAAGACCCTCGGACCAGCCCATAGCATGTATCGGGTTAATGCCAACAAAATCGGCACCCTCGGTGGCAAACGCCCCGACAACAGTGGATAGGTTGGAAAAATCGCCCAGCCCATGATTGTTTTTGCTGTTCAGCGCATAAAGTGCGGTATTGACGCCCCAAATGTTGCTTTTGCCACTCAGTGCGGCCACAGAAGGCGCGCGTTCGGGGGCACAAATTAGGCTGACATTCTCGGTTTGGTGGGCTGATTTTACGATTAAATTGTGAATACCAGATGGCATGATGGGCAATATAATGTCAGCATCTTGATCATCGTTTTGGCGACCGAAACGCATGGTGCCATCTTCAAGTTCCACATGCCAATCGACAGTTTGCTGATTGGATATGCGGTTGGTTTGACCTGTTGTGATGATGATTTCTTCTGGCAGGTGACGGGCGGTTTTTTGGGCTTTTATTTCGGCCAAATGCTCGGTAATCATCGCTGCATTATCGACTACAATGCCGTTACCAACTAACAGTGCCAATTGCGTATCGGGACTGGTGGCTTGAATGTTGCCATCCAAGTCGCTAAAGCTGTCAAAAATGCCGTAATGGGCTGCTAATTTATTAAGGGGGACATTGATATTCATTAGATCAGACTATTCTCCTTTAATATGAATGCCACCACGCTACGGCCTAAAGCGGTGACGGCATCGGGATTGGGGTCTATTTCGCGACGTTCAAACGCATCTTCGGCCGCGGTGTCGATCGCCCGCACCCAATGTTTATGATCAGGTGCTTGGGGCAACGTGACTGTGGCATCATTGGCTTCTCGGTTGTAAATGATGAATACCATATCATCATCCGGCTCATATGAAGGGGCTTCGGCACTGCATCTTAAGGTGAGGCACAGGCTGGATAATGTTGGGTCGGGCCAATTAAGTGGTGCGCCGTTAAAATCTGTCCATTCCACATCGGGCAAGCCATCTGCTGGGCGCTTGCTGCCATGCAGAAAACGCGATTGGCGCAAGGCTTTGTGGGCGGCGCGAAAGGCAGTTAAATTGCGGGTGAATTGGAGTAATTTATCGTCTTGTTTATCCCAATTGATCCAACCTATTTCGTTATCTTGGCAATAGGCATTGTTATTGCCGCCTTGGCTGTTGCCAATTTCATCACCCGCGAGCAGCATGGGTGTGCCTTGGCTTAAGAATAAGGTGGCCAATATATTGCGTTGGCGGCGGGCGCGGAGTTGCAGAATGTCGGCATCATCTGTATCACCTTCTATGCCGCAATTGTCGCTTAGATTGTTATTGTGGCCATCATTATTATTTTCGCCATTGGCCCAATTGTGATGATCATTATAGGCGACATTATCGGCCAAGGTGAAACCATCATGAGCGGTGACGAAATTAAGTGACGCCCATGCGCGGCGGCCTGAATGATCGAATTTATCGGCACTGCCGAGCAGGCGGGCGCCTAATTCTTGCGCGCTGTGGGCATTGCCCTTCCAAAAGCGCCTGACGGTGTCGCGGAATGTGTCATTCCACTCGGCAAATTCGTGCGGGAAATCGCCTAGATTGTAGCCGCCTGGGCCGATGTCCCACGGTTCGGCGATGAGTTTGAGGTTACATAGCACCGGGTCTTGGCGGATGGCATCGAAGAAGCCGCCGCGCCTGTCATAGCCATGATCTTCGCGGGCTAAGGTGGTGGCGAGGTCGAACCTAAAGCCATCTATGCCCATATATTGATGCCAGAAACGCAAGCTATCAAGCACCATGCGCATTACATAGGGGCTGGATACATTTAGGGTATTGCCGCAGCCTGTATCATTGACATAAAAGCGAGATTGGCCATTGATTAAGCGGTAATATGAGGCATTGTCTAAGCCACGATGGCATAAGGTTGGGCCGCGTTGGTCGCCTTCGGCGGTGTGATTATAGACCACATCTAGGATGACCTCGATGCCTGCGGCGTGAAATTTTGCCACCATGTTGCGAAAGCCAATTAATCCTTCGACACCAAAATAACGAGGTTCGGGCGCAAAGAAGCCAATGCTGTTATAGCCCCAATAATTGGTGAGTTTACGTTCTAACAAAAAGCCATCATCGATGAAATTATGCACGGGCAATAGCTCAATGGCGGTGATGCCGAGCTTGTCTAGATATTCGAGCATTTCATCGCTGGCGAGGGCTTCGTAAGTGCCTCTGATGTTTGAATTTATATCTGGCCGCAATTGGGTGAGGCCTTTTACATGGGCTTCGTATATCAAAGTTTCATCCCACGCGTTATCGGGATGGCTGGTTATCAATGTGAATAATTCGGGGTCGGACACGACTGATTTTGGCACATAGGGTGCGCTATCTTGTGGGTTATACGACAGGTCATCTTGTGGTGAATTAATGTCATAGCCTAGTAGGCTTTCATGATTTATCCATGTGCCAAATGTTTGGCGGGTATAGGGGTCGAGTAATAATTTATAGGGGTTAAAGCGATGGCCTTGATCAGGCATGTAAGGGCCATGGGCGCGGTAGCCGTATAATGTGCCTTTGGGCAGGCCTTTGGCATAACCATGCCACAAATGCCCCGTGCGTTCGGGCAAGGCTTTGCGGGCGATTTCGGTTTGGCCATCGGGGCTGAAAATACACAGGTCAATCTGGGTGGCATGGGCAGAGAAAACTGTAAAATTTGTGCCATTGCCATCAAAATGTGCCCCGAGCTGTTTGGGGTTACCAGATTGGAATTCTAAGTTCATTTGGGATATTCTTTCTGTATTTTATCTAGGTGAGCAAGCTCGCATATAGATCATGATAGGCTTTGGCCGATTTATCCCAGCTGACATCGTGATTCATCGCGCGGCGCATCATGGCTTCCCATACATCGGGCTGTTTGAATGTTTGGCACGCGCGGTCAATGGCATGATCGAGCGAAATGGCGGTGATCGGCGCGAATTGAAAACCTGTGGCGCAATTGTCAGCCAAGGCGGCTTGGTTAGCATCGATGATTGTATCGGCCAAGCCGCCTGTGCGGGCAACAACGGGAATGGTGCCATAGCGCAAGCCGTATAATTGCGTGAGGCCGCATGGCTCAAAGCGTGAAGGCACTAGAATCGCATCGGCACCGCCTTGAAGGATGTGCGACAGCTCTTCGTCATAACCGATGATGGTGCCGACTTTGCCCTTGAATTGACGGGCGGCGGCGATGAAAGCGGCTTCTATATCTTTATCGCCACTGCCGAGCAATGCCAACCGCGCCCCACGGGCGACTAGGTTTGGCAAGGTTTCGACCAATAGATCTAAGCCTTTTTGGGTGGTGAGGCGGCTGATGACGCAGAATAGAGGGGCATCGGGGTTTTTAATTGAATCGAGATTGAACCGCGCTTCGACTTGGGCGCGGTTTTTGGCTTTGCGCTTGAGGGTGCGGGGGTAATAGCTGGTGTTTAAGGCGCGGTCGTGAATTGGATCCCAGACATCGGTATCAATGCCGTTGAGGATGCCAGAAAGATCGGAAGCTCGGGACTGCATCATGCCTTCGAGGCCCATGCCAAATTCGGGCTGCATTAACTCGCGGGCATAGGTGGGGCTGACGGTGGTGATTTTATCGCAATAGGCGATGGCGGCTTTTAGAAAGCTAACTTTGCCCCAATATTCGAAACCATCTGGCACAAACATGCTTCGTGATAGGCCAAGAGTTTCGATCACTTTGGCATCGAACAGGCCTTGAAAGGCGATGTTGTGAATGGTCAAAATGCAAGGTGGAGTTTTGGTATCAACCATTTTAAGATAGGCGGGCACGAGACCTGATTGCCAATCGTGACAATGCACCAGATCGGGCTGCCAATCATTCAGTGGGTTTTTAAGCTCGCGCGGCAGACCATAGCTGGCCACATAAGCCGCCACTTGGCACAAAGCACCAAAGCGCAAATGATTGTCTGGCCAATCTTTACCTTGCTCATTGAGATAAATATTGCCAGGGCGATCATATAGATGGGGGGCATTGAGCAATAGTAATGTTATGCCCTTGGATTTAACCGCAACTAAATTGGCAGGGCCGCCAAATAAATCATCCTGCTGCCAGACAATTTTGCCGCGCGCTAGCAGGCTCGCCAAAGCGGGATAAGCGGGCATGATGACCCGTGTATCAATCCCAAATTGAGCGAGGTTTTTGGGCACTGCGCCAATGACATCTGCCAAACCACCGGTTTTTACAAACGGGGCGCATTCGGATGCAACGTAAAGCACTTTCATACTAATTTCTCTCGCATATAGATTTCCTAACTTCGGATTCTTGTTTGATAATAATTCACTCTAGATTATCAATCATTTTTTGTGTGATCAAGCATATACCACTGTCTGTACGGCGAAACCGCTTGGCGTCATATTCGGGATCTTCACCGACCACCAGGCCTTCGGGGATAATGACATCGCGGTCAATCACCACATTGGTCAACCGTGCGTTACGCTCAACAGTTACATAAGGCAGAGCCACAACGCCTTCGAGCCTTGAGAATGAATTGGTGCGCACGCCAGTAAATAGCACACAACGCAACAAAGTAGAGCCAGAAACAACGCAACCGCCTGAAACTAATGACGATATGGCTTGGCCACGGCGGCCTTCTTCGTTGTGGATGAATTTTGCGGGAGGGGTGAGTTCGGAATATGTCCAGATCGGCCATTCGAGGTCATAAAGATCAAGCGCGGGTTTGAAATCGGTTAAATCTATGTTGGCTTGCCAGAAAGCATCGACCGTGCCGACATCACGCCAATAAGGGGCGTCCTCATTTTCACTCATCACACATGAGCGTGAAAATGGATGAGCGTAGGCTTTGCCTTGCTTGACCAATTCGGGGATAATGTCATTGCCAAAATCGTGGCTTGAGCTGGGGTCAACCGCATCTTTTCGGAGTAACTCGATTAGGAAATCGGTTTTAAAAACATAAATACCCATACTGGCTAAACTTAGATCGGGGTGATCTAGCATCGGTGGTGGATCGGAAGGTTTTTCGACAAAGTCTAAAATAACATCTTGGTCATTTACATGCATAACACCGAAACCCTTGGCTTCTTCGCGTGGCACTTCGATGCAACCCACTGTGACATCTGCCCCTGTGGCGACATGTTGTTCGACCATGATTGAATAATCTTGCTTATAGATATGATCGCCGGCTAAAATGATCATATAGGTGGGATCATAGCCTTGGATGATGTCGATATTTTGAGTGACGGCATCAGCAGTGCCTTTATACCACATTTCGTCATTCATACGCTGAGAAGCGGGCAGGATATCTAAAGATTCATTTTGCACAGCGCGAAAAAAACTCCAGCCGCGTTGCAAATGACGAATGAGGCTATGGGCTTTATATTGGGTGGCAACGCCAATGCGCCGCATGCCCGAATTGACTGCGTTGGACAAAGCAAAATCTATTATTCGACTTTTGCCGCCAAAATACATGGCAGGTTTGGCACGGTTGTCGGTAAGTTCGACCAAGCGCGAGCCACGGCCACCTGCTAGAATGAAGGCCATGGTTTGCGCGGCCAGCCGTTTCGGTTTTTTATTTTTCATTGATAATCCTCCCAAAATATCGCTGTTATTATTGTTGTTTTTAGTGTCTGTTATTCCCGTTCCAATTCAAAATATAAAGTCGACAGGGGTGGAATGGTCAGATTGATTGAATCTGCCCGTCCAAAACTGGCGATTGCCTCACTTTGCACACCGCCCATATTGCCGCGCCCTTGGCCGCCATAATATGTGCTGTCGGTGTTTAATTTTTCGACCCATTTGCCAGCTTGTGGCACACCAACGCGGCGGTTTAGCCGCTCGACAGGGGTGAAGTTTGACACCACCAGAACGGGCGCAGCTCCCTCATAGCCATGGCGCAGCCAGACAAATATCGATTCTTCATCACTATTTTCTTCGACCCATTCAAAGCCTGCTGGTTTACAATCTTGCTGGTAAAGAGCTGGGGTCGATTTATATAGATTATTTAAATCGCGAACCAGTGATTGTAGGCCTTTATGGGGTGCATGATCGAGTAGATGCCAATCGAGGCTGGCATCGTGATTCCATTCTTTTACCTGCGCAAATTCACTGCCCATAAAGATGAGTTTTTTGCCGGGATGCGCCCACATGAAGCCATAATAGGCACGTAGATTGGCGATTTTATTCATGTCTTCGCCTGGCATTTTTTGCAACATTGAGCCTTTGCCATGCACCACTTCATCATGGCTGAGTGGCAGCACAAAATTTTCGGTAAAGGCATAAACAATGCCGAAGGTCATCTTATGATGGTGATATTTGCGGTTAATCGGGTCTTCTGACATATATTGCAATGTGTCATTCATCCAGCCCATATTCCATTTAAAGCCAAAGCCCAAACCGCCATCTGATGTGGGGGTTGAAACGGCTGGAAATGCAGTTGATTCTTCGGCAATGGTCATGATGCCCGGCATTTCGCCATAAACGGCTTCATTCATATGTTTGAGTAACTTAATGGCTTCGAGATTTTCATTGCCGCCGTGAATGTTGGGCACCCACTGGCCATCCTCGCGCGAATAATCGCGGTATAACATGGAGGCGACGGCATCGACCCGCAGGCCATCGATGTGATGTTCTTTGACCCAATAGACGGCGTTTGATACTAGATAATTTTGCACCTGTGTGCGGCCGAAATTGTAAATGCAGGTTTTCCAATCAGGGTGGAAGCCTTCTTTTGGATCGGCGTGTTCGTATAAATATGTGCCATCGAATTTAGACAGGCCATGCGCATCTTCGGGGAAGTGGCCAGGCACCCAATCGAGTATCAAGCCAATATCGGCATTGTGACAGGCATCTACAAAGGCGCGAAACTCTGCCAATGTGCCGTGGCGAATGGTCGGGGCAAAAAGCCCAACGGGTTGATAGCCCCATGAGCCATCAAATGGAAATTCTGAAATGGGCATCAGTTCAATGTGGGTGAAACCCATATCTTTGGCATAAGCAACCAATTGCTCGGCATATTCGGCATAAGACAGGCGGCGGTCGCCATCTTCTGTCACCCGCTTCCATGAGCCGAGGTGGACTTCATAGATAGAGATGGGTTGGTCTATTTTATGAAAAGCCTCGCGCTTGGACATCCATGCTTGATCATGCCATTTGTGGCCTTCTAAGTTGCGGACAACTGAGGCGGTTTGGGGGGCATGCTCTGAGCCAAAACCTAAAGGATCGGCTTTTTGCGGCAGCATATTGCCTTGTTGGTCGAGCAATTCATATTTATACGCCTCGCCATCATCAAGGCGCGGGATGAAAATTTCCCACACGCCTGTTTGACCGCGGGCGCGCATGCTATGGCGGCGGCCATCCCAGCCGTTAAAATCTCCGACTACCGAAACACGTTTTGCATTGGGCGCCCATAGGGCAAAATGCGTGCCCCAAATGCCTTCATGCTCGATAATGTGGGCACCAAGCACTTGCCACAAGCGGTTATGGGTGCCTTCGTTGAGTAGATGCTCATCAAACTGACTTATAACGGTTCCGAAACGGTATGGATCATCTGCAACCCAGCTATATTTGCCTTGTTGAATGTTAAGTTGATAGGCAAAACGGGTTTTGATTTTAGGGATTTTTGCCTCGAAGAAATCGGTGGCATATTTCGAGGGTTTGAGTGTCACAATGTCTTCACCAATGGCGTCGCCAATTGTTTGATTAATAACGGTGACTTTATCGGCATTGGGAATGAATACGCGGATGAAACATTTACCTTTTATAAAGTGTAAACCTAAAACAGAAAATGGATCATTATGCGTACCCGTAACAATTTTTTGAACATTAATTTTATTGGTCGTCATCTTCTTCCTCAGTTATCTATATTAAACTATGCACTATTTTACCAAATATTCCCAACGTTTAAACTATCTAATATTTAAGATATACTAAACATCTAGACCATTTACTTAAGATACATGACATGTTATTGGTGCAACCTTTGATTGTGAGCCCCTGCTCGAACTAGCCTATATAGGTAGCATTTAACACGGGCATTTGGCTCTATTTTTCAGTATTTTTATAAGTGACATTATCCTGAAGTTGCTTGGCGAAATCGCTATCAAAATTATCATGTGAGGAGGAAATAATTCGCCTTCAAACAGGTGATTGAGCAAAGAGCCGTAGCAGTTTTATTGCCTGGTGAGAATAGGTCATCGGCAATCTTTATCAAGTGAATATTTGCACGAAAAGTTTGAGTGCTGATGGTGGGTTAAATTTAAAGATAATGTATGGTTTTTTGCGGTTTTACTTTGGGTTCTAGCTGCCCAGGATCATATAGAACTTTGATATTTTCTATTAAATTATCGACCAGCATAAATTTTGCGTAACTTGGCATCGATATATAGCCGTCTTTTAAGGTCTCATGCTTTACATTGATGGAATAATTAATGATGAAACATTGACCTTTGGGGTTTTTCACGCCATTGACATAGACGGTCACACTTTCAAATAACTCCTCGCAATGAGTGACAAAATCAACGAAGCCAATGGGTTTAACCGCAGGGCTTGCGTACGAAAAATTGGGCGCAACAAATTGCTCTAACTGCTCAAGTCGCTTGCGATAAAACTGATTAAGAAATACCTGCACCAATGTTGAATTTTTAATCAAAACAAACTCCATTACAACATTTAATGACGGTATGATAAGTTTTTTTTGGGTATAAAAAATCCTCAATTTGACTATCAAACCAATGGTTTAAAACGTTGGTGGCGATTTTTACCTATTTGTATTGGCGGATATGATGCCTTCATTAGAATAAGTAATACCCGCCATTTGTGCGCCCTGCATAATGATGAAGATGAATTATATGGCTTTAGACCAATATGAAATGGAGATGATTATGGCGACAGGTGAACAACAGATTACCAAAGCAGGTGGATGGCAAGAGGTGACAGGGGCGACGGGGGCAATTATTTTGCAAAATCATCACCCCAGTTACAGTCTGCAATATTTTATTGGCAGCACAGAACCGACCACCCAACATGGGGTTAATTTGCGGCCGTTGGATGACCACACGCCGAATATTCGCGCCAGTGAAAGCCTTTATGCACGGTCGCAAAATACCGATACAATGATCGCTTGGAGCGAATAAATTACTAAATTTAATTGCTGAAAATGCAATGAAACCCTGCACTTGTGCGGGGTTTTTTTTATAGGAGATATAATGTTTAAGTGGTTTGAGATTGCTCAAAATGAACAGGGCGTGGAAGAAATAAAAGGACAGAAACATAATGTAAAAATTGTGCGCTATTTTGCCGATGTGGGTCATGACGAGGTGAAGAATGACGAAACCGCGTGGTGTGCGGCGTTTGTTGGTTCATGTTTGGAAAAGGCGGGGCTTGCGAGCACGCGTGCCTTGAATGCCCGATCTTATTTAAAATGGGGACGTGCGATAGATACGCCCGTGCCTGGCTGTATTGTGGTGTTTAAACGCGGTAATTCATCATGGCAAGGCCATGTGGCGTTTTATATTGGGCAAAGTAATGGCCGCATTAAGGTGCTGGGCGGCAACCAAAGCAACCAAGTGAAGATTAGCGCCTATTCTGAAGATGATTTATTGGGTTATCGCCTGCCCAAAACAAAAATGGGCAGCAAAACCAATTGGGCGGCGGGTGTTGGCTCGCTTGCGGTGCTTAGCAGCCAAGCCGAAATGATTGGAAAAGTGGTTGATCGGCTGACCGAGGCGACAAAAAAGGGCGGTGATTTGGCCGACAAAATTGGCAGTTTGAGTGCTGCCATCTCGTTACCTGCGGCGGGCGCGTTGCTGGTGGTGGTTGGCCTGTTTGCCTTCATTATATATGAGCGCAATAAAAAGGTAGATATGCATGGCATATAGTTTTTTGATTTTTGCACTAAGGGGGATTCCGAAATGGCTGTTGGTGGGGCTGGCTGGTTGTTTTTTTTGCTATTATCTGGGCATTAGCCATGGCCGTGCGCCTTATAAGCTGGCGGTGAAGATACAGGATGCGCGGGCCAGGGTGATTGTTAAACGAGCTGATAAAATACGCGATATGATTGAACAGAAAGGCAGGCTAGCGGATGAGGTATTTAGTGATAATGAGTGTTTGCTTGATGGTCTTGATGCTCAGCGGCTGTCAGACATTGTTGGGCGTTAAATTGCCCAAAGCGTTGAACCGCCCCTGCCCCATTGTAAATTTTTCGGCTGGGCGGTTGATGCCGCAAGTGATTGGTTTAAAAACTCAATATGAATTATGTCGGATCAATAATGATGGACTGATTGAGCTTTTATCTGGTTGAAAGCTGAGTTACGAATTGTCGATGAAGAGTTTGACGGGCGTCTCGAGTAAGCCTTTGATATATTGAATCATCGTTGCGCCATCATAACCATCAACAATGCGGTGATCGAACGAACCTGAAATATTCATCATCTTGCGGATGATGATTTTGCCGTCGATGGCCATCGGGCGGTCGACGAGTTTATTGATACCGATGATGCAAGTTTCGGGCGCGTTGATAATGGGGGTGGAGACTAAGCCTCCAATTTTGCCGAGGCTGGTGATGCTGATGGTTGAGCCTGTTAGCTCATCACGCGAAGCTTTGCCTGTACGGGCTTTTTCGGCGAGATCGAGTATTTTTTCGGCATATTGCCAAATATCCATAGCCTCGGCATGTTTGATGACGGGCACCATGAGGCCGGTTGGGGTGTTGGTTGCCACGCCTATATGGGCGGTGGAAAATTGGCTAATGATGTTGGTTTCTTGGTTATAATGGCTGTTGCATTGTGGAAATTTAGCTACGGCTTTGACCATGGCTTTGATGAGGAATGGCAGCAGAGTTAGTTTGGGCTGGTCTGGCGTGCGGTCTGCATTGAGCTGCGCGCGTAGTTTTTCTAACTCGGTTAAATCTACTTCTTCGACATAGGTATAGTGCGGGATGTTGCGTTTGGAAAACTCCATGGCTTCGGCAATTTTGCGGCGCACACCGCGTAGCGGGATTTCGGTGATTTCGGGGTTTTCGGTTGGTGATGTTGGAGCGGGGGTGCTATCTGAGTCAAGAGAGGTGATATAGTGATCAAAATCCTCATGGGTCAGCCTGCCTTTAGGGCCTGTGCCAATGACCGATGTTAGATCGACATCCAATTCTCTTGCGCGGCGGCGCAGTGAGGGGGAAGCCAGAACGTCTGGGTTAGGTTCTCTTACTGATGGTATTTTGGGCGGTGTTTGTTGTGGTGTTTCTGTCGTGATTGCCGCCTGCTCCACATCGATTTCGATGATGCATATAAGTCCGCCGACAGCGATGATTTCGCCAACACCACCAACTATGCTGACGATTTTTCCATCGACGGGTGATGGTAATTCAACTGTGGCTTTGTCAGTCATCACGCTGAATAAACGATCATCTTCTTTAACAATCTGGCCGACATAAACAAACACTTCAGTGATCTCTGAGTTGACCACGCCTTCTCCCAAATCTGGTAATATAAGTCTAAATTCTGCCATAAATTAAGCCTCCATAATGCGGGTAATGGCTTTGCCGACGCGTTTGGGCACGGGGAAATATTCCCATTCAAAAGCATGCGGATAGGGTATGTCCCAACCTGTCACCCGCTCGATCGGGGCGCGCAGTTTCCAAAAGCAATTTTCTTGAATGATGGAGAGGATCTCGGCGCCAAAACCGCCGACTTTGGTTGCCTCATGCGCCACCAAGCAGCGGCCTGTTTTGTTGACGCTGTTGATGATGGTGTCGTAATCGATTGGTGACAAGCAGCGTAGATCAATGATTTCAGCATCAACGCCCGTTTGTTTAACTGCGGTTTCGACCACATGCACCATGGTGCCATAGGTAATGATGGTCAGCTCTTCGCCCGTTCGGGTGATCTCGGCTTCGGCCAGTGGAATGCTATAATGGCCTTCTGGCACCTCGCCTTTTTCATGGGTATCCCAGCCGATAGATGGCGCGTTTGGATCGCCATAGAAAGGGCCGTTATAGAGGCGTTTTGGTTCGAAAAACAGCACGGGATCATTGCTTTCAATTGAGCTGATGAGCAAGCCTTTGGCATCGTATGGGTTGGATGGCATGACGACTTTTATGCCTGAAATGTGGGTAAAAATGCCTTCGGGGCTTTGGCTGTGGGTTTGGCCACCACGTATGCCGCCACCGCACGGGGTGCGGATGGTGATATTGGTTGAATATTCACCGCCGCTTCTGTAACGGATGCGTGACGCTTCTGACGCAATTTGGTCAAAGGCGGGATAGATATAATCGGAAAATTGAATCTCGGCCACGGGGCGCATGCCGTTAATGCTCATGCCAATGGCGGTGGCGATGATGCCATTTTCGGAGATCGGTGTATCGAACACACGTTGTGCGCCAAACTCTGCCTGCAAGCCTTCTGTGGCGCGGAACACGCCGCCAAAATAGCCAACATCTTGACCGAAAATCATCACATTATCATCGCGCTCTAGCATGCATTTTTGGGCTGACAATATGGCTTGTAACATATTCATTTGTGCCATGACTATAACCCCAATTCTTGACGTTGACGGATGCGGTTGGGGGTTATTTCCTCAAATATATCTTCAAACATGCTGCTGACATCTGGGCGGGCGCCTGATGTTAATGTGCCGTAGCTTTCGGCTTGTTTGTACTCGGCTTTTATCTCGGCAGTGTATTGTTCAGCGAGTTGCTCATGCTGAGCCTCGCTCCATTCGTCGATATTTATGAGGTGGGTTTTTAGGCGTTCTAACGGGTCGCCCAATGGCCAGTTTTTATCTTCATCGGCGGGGCGGTAGGCGGATGGGTCATCAGAAGTGGAATGGGGGGCGACGCGATAGGTAAAATGTTCAATGAGTGTAGCACCATAGCCTGCGCGGGCGCGGTCTGCTGCCCATTTTGAGGCGGCATAAACGGCGAGGAAATCATTGCCATCAACCCGCAGGCTGGGCAGGCCAACGCCGATGCCACGGGCGGCAAATGTGGTGCGCTCGCCACCTGCGACGACTTGATTGGACGAGATCGCCCATTGGTTGTTGACGATGTTTAGGATAACGGGTGGGTTGAAGGTAGCGGCAAAAGTGAGAGCCGAGTGAAAATCTATCTCGGCCGTGCTGCCATCGCCGACAAATGTGGTGCAAACGCGGTTGCCGCCTTTGCGCGCTTCGGCCATTGCCCAGCCGACCGCTTGGCTGAATTGGGTGGCTAAATTGCCCGAAATGGTGAAAAAATTACCCGCCTTCCAGCTATACATAATTGGCAATTGACGGCCTTTGCAATTGTCTCTGGAATTGGATAGGCATTGGCACATCATATCGAGCAATGGATAGCCGCGTGAGATTAAAATGCCTTGATTTCGGTAGGAAGGAAACACCATGTCGCTATTTTTGAGCGCCAAACTATGCGCCACGCTGATGGCCTCTTCGCCAGTGCATTTCATATAGAATGAGATTTTACCGGTGCGGTGCAAAAGCTGCATGCGGTCATCAAACAAGCGGGTTAGCAGCATGTCTTTGAGGCCTTGGCGCAGGATATCGGGTGTGATGTTTATGTTCCACGCGCCGCCTGCTTGACCCTCATCATCTAATACGCGGATCAGGCCATAGGCTAGATCTCGTATATTATGGGGGTTGCAATCTATGGCTGGTTTGGGCGCTTCATCGACATTTGGGATTTTTAGATGGGCAAAATCATTGGTTTGGCCTGGTCTGAATTTTGGCTCTGGAATGTGTAGGTTATTTTGCCTGCTTGATTGATGTTTAGTCATGCTGTCCCTTTTCACATTAGCTATAATTAACATTAGCTATAAAACATGATAGCTTACCTGTTAGAAACAATTTCCCTTTCTGGTGCCTATTTGTAGAAAATAGTGGGACATTGTTATGAAAAACTACTAACTTTCAATATTTCGTGCCAAACTAATGGCAATAACCGCGTCAATCTGACGTTTCGCAATTGTGTAATGGCAATTGGGTGGTGGATTTAACCTCACTCATTGCGATGTGAGATGAGGTTTCTTGCACGCCATCTATTTGTGACAATTCATCCCAATAAAATTGCTCGAATTCTTTGACATTTTTAACCATTATCTTGAGCAGAAAATCCACCCCGCCCATCATGGTGTAACATTCGACCACTTGCGGATATTGTTTGATTTTTTGCATGAAATGCGTGAGATCCTTGCGGCCATGATGGGTGAGTTTAACATTGGCGAACACCACCACCCGCAAGCCGAGGCTTTCGGCATCTAGCAAGGTGACTTTTTGTTTGATGATGCCTTTTTCGGTCATGCGGCCAATGCGCCGCCAGCAGACTGATTTGGATGAGCCGACTTTTTCGGCAATGTCGGCAATGGAAATTGTTGCATCATATTGGATTATTTTGAGTATATTTTTGTCTAATTTGGTAATATTTGACATGATGTTTTATATTTTCGTTATTTTATGAAACTCTTTTCCATCCACTATATTTAAGTTTGGCCAAAAGAAAAGCCTTTTGCAATGTGATTGCGAACAAAATAAAACATCACCATGCCTGGGATGACCGAGGCGACGATGACCGCCATGACCAAGCCCATATCGGTGCTAAAACCGAATAAAGCGTCGATCGCCATGGTGATGGGTTTGCCATTGGTGACGGTGAGGATGCGGGCGAACACCACCTCGACCCATGAGAATAAAAAGCAGAAAAAGGCGGTGACGCCGATGGCAGGTGCGAGCAAAGGTAGTAGGATTTCATAAAAGAATCTGGGGAGGCTATAGCCATCTAGAAAAGCGGTTTCATCTAGTTGTTTGGGGATGGCGTTTATAAAACTTTCTAGAATCCAGATTGATACGGGAATGGTGAATAGGCAATGGGCTAAGGCGATGCCGAAAGGCGTGTTGACCAAGCCAATGAGTGAGAAGATTTTAAACATTGGCAAAGCCAAAACCACAGGCGGGGTGACGCGGAAGGCTAAAAAAGCCAAGAATAAATGCTTATCGCCGATGAATGAATAGCGGGAAAAGGCATAGGCGGCGGGCAAGGCGACGGGGATGGTGAGGCAGATGTTGAGCAAAACATAGGTGATGGAATTGAAGAAAGCTGCGCCTAATGTGGGGCTGGTGAATAGGTTGTAATAGTTGAGCCATGTAAAGACGGGTTGCTCGGTTGAGGCGGCAGAAACAGTGGTGAGAAAGCTCATTTGCACCACTTGCACGAGGGGCAGAAATACCAAGGCGATATAGGCAATGGGTAAAATGATTTTGAAATATTTTTTCATTTTAAACCGCCTGATTTTTGGCGGTCTAAAGCGGTTTTAAATGCCCAAACGATGAATAATATAATGATGAAATAGATGACCGAGCGGGCGGCGGAGGGGCCGTAATCGAAGGCTTTGATTTGTTCGCCTAGGTCTATGCCTAAAAATAGGGTGGCATTTTGGGGGCCGCCTGAATTGATGCCGAAAGCTTCGGTGTAAATCATCAGGCTGTCCATGAAGCGCAGCAAGATGGCCATGAGTAAAATGCCACTCATTTTGGGTAATTCTATGTAGCGGAAAATTTGCCAGCGGGAGGCTCTGTCGATGGCGGCGGCTTGATAATAAGCCGTGGGGATGGTGCTGAGGCTGGAATATGCAAGCAGAATGACTAGGCTTGTCCAATGCCAAACATCCATGAGTATGAGTGCCAACCATGTGTGGATTGGGTTAAATTTCCAATCAAAATCTACACCAATAAAGTCGAAGAATTGGCCCAAAAAACCTGTGTCTATGCGTAGGTAATTGAGCCAGATGATCGGGATGACATTCCACGGGATGAGTAAAGGCACTGACATGGTCATCAGGCAGATTGCCACCCAGATGCCGCGTTTGGGGATGGCGAGAGCGATGAGGATGCCGAGTGGGAGTTGGATGGTTAAAATGAGGGTTGAAAATAACAGGCTGCGCCCTAGGCTTGCCCAAAAGCGCGGCGATTGCATTAATTCTTGATACCATTCAAGGCCAATCCAAAAGCGTTTGTCGAGGATGAAAATATCGAAGAATGAGTAGTTGATGACGGTGAGCAGCGGCAAAACGCCAACTATCGACAGGATGATGGTGGCGGGAATGACCATTGCCCAACCATGTTTATGATTTAGGGTTTTCATGGCCGCGACAAGGTGCGGCTTACTGCATCTTGCCAACCTTTATATAATTCATTGCGTTTTGGAGCGGTCATATTTGGTTCAAAACGCGTATCTAATGCCCATGTTTTGGCGAATTCTGCTTGATTTGGGTAAAAGCCTGCTTGCATGCCTGCGAGCCATGCCGCGCCCATTGCTGTGGTTTCTAGCACTTTGGGGCGGTCGACAGGGGCGCCTAGGATGTCGGCTAAAAATTGGATTGTCCAATCGGAAGCTGACATGCCGCCATCGACGCGCAGCACGCTTTCGACTTGGTCATTGCCCCAGTCTGCATGCATGGCTTCGAGTAAATCGCGGGTTTGGTAGGCGACGCTTTGTAGCGCGGCGCGGGCGAATTCGGCACGGCCTGTATTGCGGGTGATGCCGAAGATGGCTCCGCGGCAATCGGCATCCCAATAAGGTGCGCCCATGCCTGTGAAGGCGGGCACCATATAAAGGCGTTCGTTGTCATCGGCGCTTTGCGCTAGTTGCTGGGTTTGGCTGGCATCATCGATGATGTTGAGGCCATCGCGCAGCCATTGCACTGCCGTGCCTGCGTTGAAAATGCTGCCTTCTAATGCGTAAGTTGTTTTGCCGTCAAGCTGATAGGCGATGGTGCCGAGTAGGCGGTTTTTGGATTTTACCAGCTCAGTGCCTGTGTTGAGCAGGGCAAAACAGCCTGTGCCGTAGGTGGATTTTAGCATGCCTGGTTTAAAACAGGCTTGGCCGATGGTGGCGGCTTGTTGGTCGCCTGCCACGCCGAGAATGGGGATTGATTTGCCGAATACAGAAGTGTCTGTATGGCCGAAGTTGGCGGCGCAATTTTTTACTTCGGGCAGCATGGAAAGTGGAATGCTTAGTTTTTGGCAGATGGCTTCATCCCATTTGCCCTCGCGGATGTTATATAGCATGGTGCGGGCGGCGTTGGTGGCATCGGTTACGTGGTTTTGGCCGTTGGTTAGTTTCCAGATTAGGTAGGCATCTACGGTGCCGAATAATAGGTCGCCATTGTCGGCTTTGGCTTGTGCGCCTGCGACATTGTCTAAAATCCATTTAATTTTGGTGGCGGAGAAATAAGGGTCGATTAAGAGACCTGTTTTGTGAGTTATTTCGGCTTCGAAATCTGGGTTTTTGAGTGTGTTGCAGAAATCTGCGGTGCGTCTGTCTTGCCAAACGATGGCATTATATAATGGCTCGCCTGTGGCTTTGTCCCACACCAAAGTGGTTTCGCGCTGGTTTGTGATGCCGATGGCGATGATGTCTTCTATGCTCACATTATTTTGGGCGAGCGCGTTTTTGCAGGTTTTTACCACGGTTGACCAGATGTCGGCGGGGTTATGTTCGACCCAGCCTGATTGCGGGAAAAATTGTT
The DNA here is from genome assembly GCA_002400495.2 of Alphaproteobacteria bacterium. Taxonomy (GTDB): domain Bacteria; phylum Pseudomonadota; class Alphaproteobacteria; order Rhizobiales; family OSC116; genus OCS116. The sequence goes on from NVQL02000075.1 coordinate 57,135, forward strand.
TAAATTCTTGTTGTGCTGTGCCTGTGATGTTCAGTTTATCATCAAATAATATGGCGCGGCTGGAGGTTGTGCCTTGGTCTATGGCTAATATATATTTCATGAAAGGCACCCCATTTATGTCTTTTTAATAATGGGTCGAGCGGTGAGGCTCGACCCAAATTGATGTTAGTCGCAAAACCTAATTAGACCAAGAACTGATCAACTCATCATAACCAATGGTTACAGGAGTTTGGCGTTCATTATCCAATTTTGGTTTTGGTGAACCAGGTTGAGACAACCAATAATCTGGATCTCTTTCCTCGTTCAATTTTGGCCCAATGTCGCCTTGTACGCCAGAGCGTTCAATGCGGCTCATCACTTTTTCTTGCTCGGCACATAGTGAATCCAAGGCCGCTTGTGCGGTTTTGGCGCCTGATGAGGCGTCACCAATATTCTGCCACCAAAGCTGAGCTAGTTTTGGATAATCTGGCACATTTGTACCTGTTGGAGACCATTGAACTCGTGCTGGAGAGCGGTAGAATTCAATCAGGCCACCCAATTTTGGTGCGCGATCAGTGAATGACTGGTCGTTGATTGTGGATTCACGAATGAAGGTTAGACCGACATGTGATTTTTTCAGATCAACGGTTTTAGACACGACAAATTGTGCATAGAGCCAAGCGGCTTTGGCACGATCGACTGGGGTTGATTTCATCAACGTCCATGAACCTGCATCTTGGTAGCCAATTTTGGTGCCTTCTGACCAATAAGCGCCATGTGGTGATGGTGCCATGCGCCATTTTGGTGTGCCGTCAGCATTCATCACTGGGATATTTTCTTCGACCATATTGGCGGTGAAGGCAGTGTACCAGAACATTTGCTGGGCAATTGCGCCTTGAGCTGGCACGGGGCCAGATTCAGAGAAGGTCATACCACCAGCGGCTGGTGGGGCGTATTTTCCGAGCCAATCGATGTATTTTTGGATGGCATAAACAGCGGCTGGGCTGTTGGTTGCACCACCGCGGGCGACGCAAGAGCCTGTGGGTTGAGATTGCTCGTTAACCCGAATGCCCCATTCATCAACTGGTAAGCCGTTTGGCTCGCCTTTGTCGCCCATGCCGGCCATTGACATCCATGCATCGGTAAAGCGCCAACCTAAAGATGGATGCTTTTTGCCGTAATCCATGTGGCCGTAGACGGTTTGCCCATCGATTTCGCGGCCGGTGAAGAATTCAGCAATGTCTTCATAGGCTGACCAGTTGACGGGAACGCCTAGATCATAGCCGTATTTGGCTTTGAAATCGGCTTTGTTTTTATCGTCCGAGAACCAATCATATCTAAACCAATAGAGGTTGGCGAATTGTTGATCTGGTAGCTGGTATAGTTTTCCGTCTGGGCCAGTGGTGAATTCGGTGCCGATGAAATCATCAATGTCTAGGCCTGGATTGGTGACATCTGCGCCCTCGCCTGCCATCCAATCGGTTAGATTGCGGGCTTGTTGATAGCGCCAATGGGTGCCGATTAGGTCTGAGTCATTAATATAGGCATCATAGATGTTTTCGCCCGTTTGCATTTGGGTTTGTAGTTTTTCGACCACATCGCCTTCACCAATTAAATCATGGGTGATTTTAATGCCTGTCAGCTCGGTAAAGGCTGCGGCTAGCGTTTTGGACTCATATTCATGCGTGCCGATGGTTTCGGATGCGACTTTAATTTCCATACCAACAAATGGTTTGGCGGCGTTGATGAACCAATCAATCTCGCTTTGTTGTTCAGCTTCGGTTAGCACGGATGGTTGGAATTCCTGAATCCATTTGGCCGATGTTTCATCCGCAAACGCGGTTGACCCCATGCCGATCAACAGAGCCACAATGGCTGTCGATGTTTTGATTTTCGATATCATTTTATCCTCCCGATAAAATTAAATTAACAACCCAAATGTTATTATTTGTGGCTGCATTCCCTGTTTGCTTTTATACCCAGCGGAAAACCCCCAACGCATAAATGCAACATACGATCAACGCTCCGTATACGGGAGAGCCGAACATTCCGAGCCAAGCGAGGCAGATGAATGCCGAGCCTAGTAAACTGATAAATAATCTGTCACCTGGGGTGGTTTCGATGCGTAAAATGCCGACGCGCGGCGCTTGCGGGGCTTTGATGCCCCAGACGGTCATGGTGATGAGTGCCAAGGCGATGAAGATAAAAAAGCCTGCTGTTGGCCATGTCCATGCCATCCAAGATAAGTTCATTTTTTTCTTCCTTTCCTTTAAACGCGGCCGAGGGCAAAGCCCTTGGCAATATGATGACGTACAAAATAAATAACCAACGCACCTGGTATGATGGTCAGCACGCCTGCGGCTGATAGCACACCCCAATCTAGGCCTGAAGCGGATACCGTGCGCGTCATGGTGGCGGCGATGGATTTGGCATCGACTGCTGTAAGGGTGCGGCTGAGTAATAGTTCGACCCATGAAAACATGAAGCAGAAGAAAGCCGCGACACCAATGCCTGAGGAGATTAATGGCGTGAAGATTTTAAAGAAGAATTTGAAGAAGCCATAGCCGTCAATATAGGCGGTTTCGTCAATCTCTTTGGGCACGCCGCGCATAAAACCTTCTAAAATCCACACAGCCAGCGGCACGTTGAACAAGGTATGGGCTAAGGCCACCGCGATGTGGGTATCGAACAATCCAACGCTTGAATAAAGTTGGAAGAACGGCAAAGCAAACACTGCTGGTGGTGCCATGCGGTTGGTGAGTAGCCAGAAAAATAAATGCTTATCGCCCATGAAATTATAGCGGCTGAATGCATAGGCGGCGGGTAGAGCCACGGCCAATGAAATAACTGTATTCATCACCACATAGATGATGGAATTTATATAGCCCCAATACCAGCTTGGGTCAGTAAAAATGACCATGTAATTGGCGAAGGTTAGATTTTGCGGCCATAGGGAAAAAGTGCCTAGAATTTCGTTATTGGTTTTTAGGCTCATATTGATTAGCCAATAGATTGGCAATAGCAAAAACACTATGTAGAAGGTCATGATGAGGGCGGATTTGTTGAAGCGTTTTTTCATTACATGCCCTCTCTTTTGTCAATATTGGTCATGATGGTGTAGAAAACCCATGAGATGAGCAAAATGGTGAGGAAGTAGATGAGTGAGAAGGCTGCGGCGGGGCCTAGATCAAATTGGCCGATGGCCATTTTTACCAGATCAATCGAGAGGAATGTGGTGACATTGCCAGGGCCGCCGCCGGTGAGGACAAATGGCTCAGTGTAGATCATGAAGCTATCCATGAAGCGGAGCAATGACGCAATAAGCAGGACGCCCATCATTTTGGGCAATTCTATATATCTGAAGACGTTCCAACGGCTGGCTTGGTCGATTTTTGCGGCTTGATAATAAGCATCAGGAATGGCTTGCAGGCCTGCATAACACAGTAAAACAACCAATGATGTCCAATGCCACACATCCATAATGATGATGGTGATCCATGCGGCGGTGGCATTTTGCACATAGTTATAATCAATGCCTAAAGCGTTGAGGCTATGGCCGAGTAAGCCGATGTCGATGCGGCCGAAAATTTGCCAAATCGTGCCAACTACATTCCATGGGATGAGCAAAGGTAGAGCGATCAGCACCAAACAGACGGATGCCCAGACGCCTTTTTTGGGCATGTGTAATGAGATGAAAATGCCTAGTGGGATTTCAATTAGCATGATGACGGTGGTGAAAATAACTTGCCGCCCGAGCGCATTATGCATGCGTTCTGAATGCAAAATTTCTTCGAACCATTCGAGGCCAACCCAATAGAATACGTTATTGCCAAAAGTGTCTTGTACTGAATAATTAACCACAGTCATGAGTGGAATGACGGCGGAGAAGCCGACCAGCAGCAGAACGGGCAGCACTAAAAACCAAGCTTTTTGATTGACTGTTTTCATAATGCCGCCTCGCCTTTGGTCTGCTGGCGTTTTCTTTGCTGACCTTCAACTCGCCAGCCATCGACATAGACATTGATGGCCGAGAGGTCGAATTTAATATGGCAGGTATCGGCGGGAATTCTGGCCGAAGATGCGGCAATGACATTAAGCTCAATGCCCGCAAATTGGGTGCGAACAATTTTGTGCCGTCCGATGTCTTCAACGCGGGTTATGCTAACCATCAGGCCAGAGCCATCATCTGAAAATGAACAAAATTCAGGTCGAACGCCAATTTCAACTTTACCTGTTGGGTTATTATAATCAGCGCCAAGTTCAATGGATGTGCCGTTAATAATGGCGGTTGAGCCTTCGATTTTTGCGGGCAATAGATTCATACCTGGTGAGCCAATAAAATAGCCAACAAAGGTATGTTCTGGTTGCTCAAATAATTGTTTGGGTGTACCAATTTGCACCACTTTGCCATCATACATCACCACCACTTTATCGGCGAAAGTTAAAGCCTCGGTTTGGTCATGAGTTACATAAATCATTGTGTGTTCGAGCTGTTGATGCAGGGCTTTTAACTGGGTACGCAGCTCCCATTTCATATGCGGATCGATGACGGTTAGCGGCTCATCAAACAAGATTGCATTGACATCCTCGCGCACCATGCCGCGGCCTAACGATATTTTTTGCTTGGCATCGGCGGTTAGGCCTTGCGCTTTGTTATTCAAGACGTCTTGCATGCCGATCATCTGGGCAATCTCATTGACTCGCGTTTCGATATATTGGGCATCGACACCGCGGTTTTTAAGTGGAAATGCTAAATTTTGTTTGACCGTCATGGTGTCGTAAACCACGGGGAATTGGAACACTTGAGCGATGTTGCGATCGGCAGTGTCGGCCTGTGTGACGTCTTGCTCATTAAAAAATATCTGGCCTTCTGAAGGGCTGAGCAAGCCTGAGATAATGTTGAGTAAAGTGGATTTTCCGCAACCTGAAGGGCCTAGCAAGGCATAGGCTGCGCCATCTTCCCATACATGGTTGAGTTTTTTCAATGCATAATCGGCATCTTTTTGCGGGTTGGGCAAATAAGAATGTGCCAAATTAGATAATGTTATTTTTGCCATTTTTTTCTGCCCTCCCTATGCTGCTGTTGCGTAAGATGCTGGTGCGACCAGTGCGCCATCTTGTGCAAAAATGTAAATATGGTTGGCATCTAAATAGACAGGCAAAGCCGCGCCTAAAGTTAGATCATGTGTGCCATCGATTAAACCGACCCAGTTATGATCCTCATGTTGCAAATGCAAAAATGTTTCAGATCCTGTAAACTCGGTGATGTTTAAAGTTGCGGTAAAAGCCATAGATTGGCTGGCCGCTTGACGAAGCTCTAAATGGTTGGGGCGGAAACCTGCCATATATTGACCATCGGCCAAATCGGCTATTTTGCCTTGTGCTTCAATATGCTGACCATTACCATAGGTGAGTTTATTGCCCGTTTTTGTAACCGATAGAAAATTCATCGGCGGGTTAGAGAAAACCCGTGCTGTGGTCATATTATTGGGTTGATGATAGACTTGTGAAGTTTTATTAAATTGGGTGATGCGCCCCTGCCACATGGTCGCGGCATTGCCGCCCAGTAACAGAGCTTCTTCTGGCTCGGTGGTGGCATAAACGAAAATAGCGCCTGATTCTTCAAACATTTTGGGTATTTCAGCACGTAATTCTTCACGCAATTTATAATCTAAATTGGCCAATGGTTCATCGAGCAATACCAAGCCTGAACCTTTGACCAAAGCCCGCGCTAAGGCGCATCTTTGTTGCTGCCCGCCTGATAGTTCGAGTGGTTTGCGGTCTAGCATATCGGTCATTTTTACGATTTCGGCGGTTTTTTGCACTGCAGTCTCAATTTCGGCATTTGATTTTTTCATCAAGCGTAAAGGTGAAGCGATGTTTTCATAGACGCTCATGGACGGATAATTGATAAATTGTTGATAGACCATGGCGACATGACGGTCTTGCACCCGCATGCCAGTGACGTCTTTACCATTCCAAAGAATGCGGCCTGATGTTGGTACATCAAGGCCAGCCATCAGTCGCATAAGCGAGGTTTTGCCGGCCAATGTGGGGCCTAAAAGCACATTCATTGTGCCTTTTTCTAAGGTTAAATTTATCTCATGTAAATGTAGTTGGCCGTTTACGGTCAGTGTCACATTATCAAGCTGCAAAGACATTCATGCCCTCCCCGAAAAATTAGCAGCCACGCTATTTGTTTGGTTCTTTGGCCGTTTTTCTATCCAATTTTGAAGCGTCTTTTGTTGCGCTTCATCCAGCCTTAAGCCCAATTTTGTGCGCCGCCATAATATATCTTGCGCGTTATGAACATATTCGTTTTCAATCAACCAGACCACTTCAGCTTCGGTGAGGCTTGCGCCAAAGTCAACACCTAGTTGCGCAGTATTTATGGCTTTGCCTAAGATTTGTTGGGCTTCGGTGCCATAAGTTCTGATTAGTCGTGTGGCCCACTTTTTATCAATAAAATTATATTTATTTTGTAAATCTGCAATTAAATCACTAACTTGTTCGACCAAAAAATCACCGCCTGGCAGGGCGATGCCTGCAGTCCATTTTTCGCTCATATGGGGAAAGAAGGGAGATAATTTCCCCAAAGCGGACTCTGCCAGACGGCGATAGGTGGTGATTTTGCCGCCAAATATATTTAGCAATGGCGCGCCATCTGCCTCGCCCAAATTAAGTGATAAAACATAATCACGCGTGGCGGCGGTGGCCGATTTGGCACCATCGGCATAAAGCGGCCGCACACCAGAATATGACCATATAATGTCTTTTGTGCTGAGCGGCTGTTTAAAATAGTTTGAAACGAAATCACATAAATATTCGGCTTCTTCATCGGTGCAAGAAGCTTGCCCCAACGCGCCATCATAATCATGATCGGTGGTGCCAATCAGGGTGAAATCATCTTCATAGGGAATGGCGAAAACAATGCGGCCATCGCTGCCTTGAAAAAAATAAGGTTTGTTATGATCAAATAGTTTTTTGGTCACAATGTGGCTGCCACGCACCAAGCGCACGCCTTCATGAGTGTCTATATGCGCGACATTTTTAATGACATCGGCAATCCACGGGCCTGAGGCGTTGACCAAAGCCTTGGCGATGATGGCTTGCAACTTATCTTGGCCATCGCGCTTAAGCTCAATGTGCCAAAGTTTGCCAACTCTTGTGGCCGAGATCACTTTGGTGTGGGTGGTTATGATGGCACCATGTTTTGCCGCATCGCGGGCATTGAGCACCACCAAGCGGCTGTCTTGCACCCAACAATCTGAATATTCATAGGCTTTTTTATATTTATCTTGCAACGGCCTGCCAACCAGATCGGTGCTGAGATCTACCGTGCTGGTGGCAGGCAATATTTTACGGCCACCTAAATGATCGTATAGGAATAGGCCAAGGCGAATCAGCCATGCGGGGCGGCGGCCTTCCATCCATGGCATGATATATTTTAACAGTTTCGAGACCGAAGTTTCGCCTTCAAAGCGCATGTCTTTGTGATATGGCAAAATAAAACGCATTGGCCAAGAAATATGCGGCATGGCGCGCAACAGGGTTTCGCGCTCAATTAGCGCCTCGCGCACTAGGCGAATTTCGAAATATTCGAGATAACGCAAACCGCCATGGAATAATTTGGTTGAAGCTGATGAAGTGGCACCGCCCAAATCGGCCATTTCGGCCAAATGAACGCTTAAACCGCGCCCTGCTGCATCGCGGGCAATGCCACAACCATTAACCCCGCCGCCAATGATGAAAAGATCAACTGGTGATGGTTTTTGTTGTTTATCTGGCGCTGAAGGGAGCGTCATGTTGCCCTCCCAAGCTGTGACGTTGTTGTTAAATAGTTAACAGGGAATTTTCGTTTTATCAATGTTTAATTTCGTATTGTTTCGTTTTGACGCTTGTTTAGGCGCGCTTATTGGCCTATAATTGAATTTATATATAGAGAAAATAGCTTTAAGGTCAGACAGATATGGTGCAGAGCTTCCGCCAAAGAGAAATTTTGGATATTGTGCAAAAACAAGGCAAGGTGACAGTCGATGGGCTTTCTAAAAGTTTTAATGTAACCGTACAAACCATCCGCAAAGATTTAAATGAATTATGTGACAGTGGCGTTTTGCGGCGGGTGCATGGCGGTGCGATTATGGCATCGGGCATCGAAAATATCGGCTATGAAGAAAGACGAGCGCTGGCCTCCGAGGCTAAAGACGCGATTGCCCAAATCTGTGTGCAGCATATACCTAATGGCGCTTCGTTATTTTTAAACATTGGCACCAGCACCGAGGCAGTGGCGCGGGCATTGCTTAAACATAAAAACCTTATGGTCATCACTAATAATTTGAATGTTGCCAATATTTTGGGCAATGGTTCTGATTTTGAAGTGATTGTGGCGGGCGGTATATTGCGGCGTGCCGATGGCGGCTTGGTTGGCGAAGTGACAGCCGATTTTATGCGTCAATTTAAAGTTGATTATGCGGTGATTGGCACATCAGCTCTGGATGAAGATGGTGATTTATTGGATTTTGATTTTAGAGAAGTGAAGGTGAGCCAAGCCATTATCCATAATGCGCGCAAGGCATTTTTGGTTTCTGACCATAGTAAATTTGAGCGCACAGCGCCGGTTAAGATTGTGTCGTTAACTGAGCTTGATATGTTTTTTACTGACCAACAACCTTCGGCGGTTGTTTGTCAATTATGCGATGCAGCCAATGTCATTATTGAAACCACTTAACTCTTTATGCTGGGCGCGCTTTGGCGCGCGAGTGCTATAAATATCCCCGCTATAAAAACTTAACATATCATTAGCATTTTATGGAGAATGCTATGAATTTAGAGATGACGAACCGAAAACGTCGACAAGATTTAGATTTTTCCAATCAGGAAGTTGAAGTTTATGACTTTAAACGCGACCGTATAGTTTGTAAAATAGATTTTGAACATATTGATTTTGGGAACATTATTGGCCAAAGCAGCTACACCCGCACCTCAGACACTTTAATGATAGATGCACAAGGTATATATTGCACATTCCCCACCAACGCGGCGGCGCAAACAAATTTGGGCATGAAGATTAGTCCCCGTGTTGAAAATTTATTGCATGGTAATAATAATTTTTCGGGTAGCGATTGGTATAAAATTGATGAATCGATAGTATGTGAAAGCAACGCTGCACTTGCACCCAATGGCAGCATAACTGCGCAACGAGTCAGTAATTTTGCAGATGGTTCTGGTGATAAAATTAGGCAAGGCGTTAATGGCGTGGCTTTAAAAACTTTTAATGCAGCTATTTCAGTTAAAGGTGAAGGGAGTGATATTGGCAACGAATTATCGTTACAAATTAAACAAAATAGTGGAACATTGGTTTACGATTCCCAGTCAATTATTTTAACATCAGAATGGCAACGTTATAGCGTAAGTACAGCTTTCCTAGCTGATAATGATGGATGTTATTTTCTGCTAAGGGCCACCAATTCAATCGCAGACTCTGCAAACAGCTTTTTGGCTTGGGGTGCGCAATTAGAACTAGGTTCGTTTGCAAATGACCCTGTAATTACTGCGGTGGGTGTAACAGGGGTTAGTGACAAAATCACAGTTTATGATGATTTGAGCGGGTACGATTTAAGCGAAGGCGGCTTGTTCATTGAATTTGACTTTCATCACGCAAGCGGAAATTCGCGAATTGTTGAATTAGGTGACGGAGCGTCACGACTAGTTTTTTTCGTTGCTGATGGCAGTACCAATGATGCTTATATTGGAAATGATTATCATGCGGCAAACGACTATACGTCAGTTTTCAATCTGGCATATGGGCGACATAAAGCTTTCATAAAGTGGACAGATACAGAAATTAAGTTTTTTATGGATGGAGCATTAATAAATACATTATCCTTAGCCACACCATTTACTAGCAATGATTTTACGCGGCTTTCTTTTGCGTCAACTTATTCTGGTGGATTGCAATCGGTGATTGATTTTATAAAGGGTGTTATTTATGACGTAGCACCAATCGATGAACAATGCGTGGAGTTAACATCATGATTGGATATATTTTAAAAACTGATGACAAAGATGCAATGATTTCCACGCTTGCGGGTGTGAGCATGACTTATATTGATGACAATGAAATTGAAAGATGGATAGCGCCTAACCAATGCCGTTTTTTCCTCATCACTGCCATCACTCGGCACAAAGTGACTGACGATAACGACCCCGAAAACTCTGTCATAACCACCCCGCGGCTGGTTAAAAATGGCTTTGGCTATTATTGCATGCCAGCGCGCCTATTGCGTCGATTGAAGCTTTGGACGAGCTTAAATATTGTTGCGATACCCAAATGGGCGAATTTACGGCACATTGCGCGGGCGTAACCACAACAGCCATAATGGGGCGACCCAGTAATTAATTTTGATGGACTGCCGAGTGGCGTGAGTTGCGATTGCTTCGACAATAATGTGTAATGTGTGACGCATAGGAGCGACGAGCCTTAGCCTTTAATTTGGGGCTAAGGTTTTATGTTTAACGCCCAGAACGAACATGGCCGATAAACTGCCTTTGCACATTCACATCGGATTTTGCAATCCAGGCTTCGACGATTGGTTTGGCAGCAGGATTTAACAAATATTGCCGCGCTAGGTTTCTGACCACATTTCTACTATTTGGGCTGAAATACAAAAAATCTGCCATTGCATTGGCCTTATTCACATCGGATAATTTTTCCCAATTTTGCAAGCTTAGAACTATACGCCGTATGCCGATCCAATCTTGTCGCTTTGCGACATGCCATGCATTGAATAATGACTGGTTCAGTAATTCATCGCCATTTTCTTGTTGGCCATGTAGTTTAGCTTTTTCCAGCCATATAAGCGCTGAACTCGGTGCCACCGCCAATGCATTGTCCAATATATTGAGGCATTCTTGGCGTTGTGCTACAATTTTTTGTTTATCAAAGAGTAAATAAGTTGCAAGTTTTCGGGCGCAATATTTATAACGTATATGGACAAATTTACGATTGGCAATATTTGGAGCTAAGGCATCAGAAAACCTCGCTTTTTTTTCATCATTCTCTATGAGGCTTGGTATAAAAAAATCCAACTCTTTCAAATAATGTTCTTGCGGTATGGCCATGAATATAGCGGTTTCGCGACCCAATAGTAACAAAAGCAATAAGGGAAATATGAATTTAAAATATTGATTTATAAGAATTTTCATAATTTCCCTCTGGTGTTAACTCAATTACTATAATAATAAGAATATTCGGCACCATGCATGCCGTAATGGGAGGCCTGCGCGTCATCTTGCTGCGTAATTATGGTCGAGATTGGCAAGGTATCTTTTGCTCGGTGAATGTAATTCATGCCGGCCAGTATATTTTTTTGGCTGGTTGAGGCGTGCTTAATGGCATAAACTATTTGATCAACTTTTTGAGCTATAATCTGGGTGTCAACAACAAAACCAACAGGTGGCGTATCAATGATGACGATGTCATATTCGGCTTTAAATTTTTCTAACACCATGTCTAAACTTGCAGATTGAACGAGAATGTCAGTTGCCATTTTCTGTGTCGAGCCGCTCAGCGCAACATACAAGCCAGTCGCCGATTCAAAATACATCACATTGTCTAGAGTCGAAATGTCAGCATCGTCTCTGATAAAATCTTGTAAACCATATGATTTTTCTAAGCCTAACCGTGAATACACTGCGGGATGCCTGAAATCCAAATCAACCAATATAGTTTTTTTGCCAGTCAGGGCATATGATCTGGCTAATGATAAAGAGGTGGTGGTCTTGCCTTCCTTGGGCAAAGTTGAGGTGATGGCAATCACCCGTGCCAATTGTCCCGTATTTTCATCAATCTCTGGTTTGCTATTGTCTAAACCCACCCGCAACATTCTAATGGATTCCGAAAATCGTGATAATGGTGAGTTTAATATTGCATTGTCTTCGCCGGCTTTTTCATGTCTGGGAATGATGCTTATTGGTCTGATGCCTAATACTGATTTGACTTGTTCTGAAGAGGTGAAACCACCAATTAATTTATCACGAATGATGGCCAAAACCACCCCGGCGAATAAAGCAGCAATCACCAAAGCCACAGTCAATAATTTCTTATTAGGTTTTATTGGATTTCTGGAAGGAAAAGCCGTCGCAATGACCCTTACATCTGGAATAAGAATGCCAATCTTCTGCTCTACTTCACTATATTTAGAGGATTCGATTTTATAAAGTTTACGTTTGCTTTCAATGTCTGTGGTCAATCGATATAGAGCCAATGATACATCTTGCGGTAAATTTTGTTCGGAAAACAATTTCTGTCGCGCAGTGCGTACCGTATCAATTTTTGCTTGGGTGTCGTTAATGCCTTCATTTAAGTTATTGCTTAGATTGATCGCCAATTCAGAAAAATTTGCATCAATCTTTGCCAATTCTTGTTCCAAACTAAATCTATCATTATTGTTTAAAACTGGCGCCCGCAGCTGTTGGCTAATGGTTTGATATTGAGCATATAATGCATCGGCTTGCTGATCACCAGAAAGGCTGGTTAATAAAGAGTAGTCTCTAGACACTGTTGCACGATCAATCTGTGACAATTGCAACGTTTTGGTCAGTTTTGAGTCCACTCTTATGGTGATTTCGGCGCGTAATTTTTCGAGTTCAAGGCGCACTTCGGGTGAATTCACTTTACTTGATTGCTCTTGGATGAAGTTCTCAACCTGATGCTCATAATCTTGAATTTCTTCGGATAATTTATTCAATTGATTGCGAAGCACATTTGCCGCTTCTCGTACCGAATCTGCTTTGCTTTCAACTTTTTCACTTAAATAAGAGCGGGTTATATTGTTGGCAATGTCTGCCGCACGTTCGGCTGATGGTGACAAAGCGCTGATTGCAATAACATTGGTACCGCGAGACCTTGAGACCGATATATTTGTACTTAAAGCTTTTAAATAGCCCATTAAATCTTGACCAGATAGATCACTATAAGTTCTGAATATGCTGTTTGCGGATTCGGTTTCTTCTGTTGCAAACAACGAAAATAATTTTTCTTTTAAACTTTTACGATTATAATCTACTGAATTCCATAATTGCAAGTCGCGTATAGTGCGCAAATGCACTTTGTTAGATTTTATAATCTCAACTTCAGTGTTCACTTTAAAGTCAATGCTAGCGCCGCCGACACTTTCAACATCTAGGCCAACCAATTTAGATTGGTTGCTGTCGACCACAACCTTGGCAGTTGCTTGATAAATAGGGGTTAACGAATATATGATAGGCAGGCCAATAAGCGATATTATAATGAATGCAAAAAATACATATTTTTTTTGCCGCAAAATAACATGCCAATACTCCATGGCATTAATATTATCAGAATCATGGTCATCATAAATATTAAATCTGGGTTGCTCAAATTTAAAAACACCGTTTTCTCTAGCCAATATACAAGTCCTTTTGAGGATAGTTTACCTATTTATAAAACTATTTGATTGTGATTTTTAACCAGTAAACAAGTTAAATTTTCAGTTGCATACGCACCCGTATCAATATTGATTCTTGATTCTAAAAACTCGACTTTATCACGAGAGACGTGACCATGAACAACAATTTTTTCATACTTACTTATGTTAGCTTTTCTATTGTTAAGAAGAGTTTTTTTAGACTGTAAGTTCAATGGTTTATCGTTACTAGGCACGGCGTGGCAAAAAAAATAGTCACCATTTGTATAAGAAATGTTTAAATTGTTCAAAAACCCAATCATTTTCATACCCATTTGCTTAAGCAGCTGTTGTCTAACAAGTTGTACATCATCTAAACCACTAATACCAAAGTTACTTAAAGTGGCGATGCCGCCTATGGCCATCCAAACTTTGTAATATTTATGTGGGTTTGATAAAAATTTTAACAATATATCCTCGTGATTGCCCATTAAATAATGAATGGTGCAATTGTCGATTTTAAGCGACATTAATCTTTCAATCACTTGGCGAGATTGGTGCCCCCTATCAATATAGTCGCCTAAAAAAACCAAGTGGAATACATATTTGTCTTTGAATTCAATAACTTTTCGTCTAATTTTTTGAATTTGCTTTTCTAATAAATCCAAACGCCCGTGAATGTCGCCAATGGCAAAGACCATTTCATTTTCATTCACCTGTGCATTCCCCAATGTCATTACAACTTTAGGGGTCGATTTATCTTCACTTATATTGTTAAAGAATAGTTTCTTTAAAAATGCAGCCATTTAAACCCATAAATCTCTAATTAATCTTAACCATAATTATTTTCTTATAGCGCTTATATTACATAAAAAACAAGAGGTTTTAGTATATATAGTAAACAACGCCAAAAGGTAATATTTGAACGATATTTGCTTGACGTTCATACTACTTTAGGTTAACAAGTTGTTAATTAGTTTTTCAATATAAACTTAAATATTTTAAGTAAAGTAGGTGATGCGATGTTTAAACGTATATTAATAGTTCTTGTCAGCTTGGCAATCTCGACGAATGTGACTTTGGCTACAATTGCTGAAGACACAGCATTGATTGCTGGAATAGAGGCAACAATAGCCACAGTATGTATTGATGAAAACAGTGCTGCCTGTACTGATGCTCGTTCACAGATTGAGACTGCTGAAGGCCGTATCGTTGTTGCCGAATTTATTGATTTAACGCAAACAGTAGGTGTGATTGGGACAGCAGCGACTGATTTAAATGCTTTAAGAGACGTGGATGGCATTACTATTGAGCAACTTGTTGCAATTTTGGCTGCATCTGCACCTGAAACACTTGCAAATGTAACAAGTGCGGTGGCAACGTCTAACCCTGGTATATTAGGTACGATGGTCAGCGCAGTTGCACAAGTGGCGCCAGACAGTCTTGTCGAAGTGGTGGCGCAAGTGGCTGAAATCGCGCCTGAAGTGGTGGCCGAAGTGGTCGCACAAGTCGCTCAAGTGGCGCCTGAAGTGATTGCCCAAGTGGTTGCCCAAGTGATTGAAATCGCGCCTGAAATGGCTGTCGAAGTGGTTACTCAAGTCGCTCAAGTGGCGCCTGAAGTGGTGGCCGAAGTGGTCGCACAAGTGATTGCAGTTGTACCAGAAGTGGCTGTTGAAGTGGTTACCCAAGTGGCCGAAATCGCCCCTGAAGTGGTGGCCGAAGTGGTGGCTCAAGTGGTGGTAGTTGTGCCTGAAGTGGCTGTCCAAGTTATAGCGCAAGTCTTGGAAGTGGCACCTGAAGTGGTTGCCCAAGTGGTTGCACAAGTTGCTGTAGTGGCGCCATTAGTGTTGCCCGGCGTGGTGGCTGAAGTGGCTGAAGTGGCTCCTGAGGTGATTGCTGATGTGACTGCTGCAGTGGCTCTGGCTGCGCCTGACGTGATATCAGTGGTAGCTGGGCAAGTGGCGCTGGTGGCGCCTGAATTGGCGGGTGACGTGATTGCTCAACTGATTGAAGTGGCACCTGAACTAGTGGGCGAAGTGTCTGAAACGATTGTTACGGTGGTGCCTGAATTAATATCTGATGTGGTTGGAGTGATTGCGGTAGCGGCGCCTGAAGAGCTTGCCAATATGGTTGAAGTAATTGCCGAAGTGGCGCCTGAAGTGCTGGCCGATGTAGTTGAAGTAATTGCTGAAGCGGCGCCTGAAGTGCTGGCCGATGTAGTTGAAGTAATTGCTGAAGCGGCGCCTGAAGTGGTTGAGGAAGTGGTTACAGTGATCGCCGATGCGGATCTTCCAGATGAAATTCAACAAGAGGTTGCTGACGCTGTAAATAACGCACCAACGGCTGCACTTGGACCAGACGCAGCAAGCCCAGCGTAATAGTTATTACGTGAATGCTAAATATCTTTTAAAAGCCTCTGATTTGTCGGAGGCTTTTTTTATGCCAATACGGCCCAACTATAACCTTCTTTTGAGCCTTGACGCGTTAAAAACGTATATTTGGAGCTTTCAACATTAATGACTCTTTTCAATATATTGTCCAAAATATACTCGCCCTGATTTGTTGACACTGTTAGCACCGCATGCCGTTCGCCACGTTCGGTGTCAACAATGGTTATCAGTAAAGCATTGGAAGGCCACCCTTGTTTTATTAACTTGGCTTTTTTAGTCAGCGCAAAATCTTCACAATCACCTTGTGCTAAATTCACTTGCCAATTATCTTTGGTTCCAGCTTTTTCATATTCAGGCCGTATGCTTTTGTTGATTTGGTCATTCACTTGTTTTAAATCAGAGAATAACTGCGAGTTCATCAAGACTTCACCTTTTTCGTTGATTTTTAAATGGCCTTTATTTTTTTGACAAACAGTCAATAACTTATCTTTGCATAATCGAAACAAACCAGATGGAGCTATGGTGCGTTTAACGACTTTTAGTGAGCGCCCCTTGCCATTGTTAAACAATGTCCGCCGCGATAAACTCGGTGCTAATGTCAATCTTTCACCGGAGGATGCATTAAATAATTTATTCACAAAGGAGGCATCGGTTAGAATCCTATTCCTAATTTGCAAATTAGATTTTAAAGAAAATGTTGGTACCAAGCGCTCTAAGCGGGTCATACCGTTAAGTTGGTCAATAAATAAATCGCCCGAACTTTCTTTTGCCATCACAGTATTTATATTCATTAATGTAGCAAGCGCTAGCATTGTTTTAAAAGTTGATAATCTACTCATCACGAACTCCATCTCATATTGGAGCCCATTTAACCTTTAAAGTTTTTACAATTTATAGAAATAATCATTCAAATTTTATCTATTCGCGCATATCTTGTTTTCTTAGTAAATAAATTATGAATTAAAAACCTTACTTAATTTGTTGAAAATATTAATAAAACCTTATAAACACTGGTGAAGAGTAACCTTATCTCGCTATAAGTTAAATAGAATGTTACCCGCCTGGCACAACTATAATGTACAATGAATATATTGATCGATTGCATGCATGATCTAGAAAAATGCTGAGTTTATTATCATTGGAAAGCTAGCTATGGCTTCATTCTGCTGAGAGTGGTGGATTCTTTCTGCGGAACTTTTGATTGAATGACAGGCTCACCAAGAAAAATGCATAGAGGCTTATGGCGGGGACTTGTATGGTGAAGTCGAACACCCCATGAACCAACATTTCGACTATAATTGTCGCGGCAGGTATTGTTAATATCCAATTGCTGTTGGATGTAAGGCAACGGTTTACCAACCGAATAAATATTGCAGCCACAAAATAATATATTATTAAAAATATAGGTATTCCTAAAGTCACCATAATCTCCATAGGGGTTGAATGTAATTTATTCCAGAAGATACGGTCTACGCCATTGGCATAATGGTAAAGCGGTTCTAAATCGATATATGCGCCAGCGCCATGCCCCAATAAAGGCCGGTCAAGAACCGCGATAATAGAATCTGCAATTAAGGCTAGCCGAACTTGCGTGCTATGAATTGAGCTATTACTACCTCTAAATTGGGCAAGATAATAAAGCGCTGCAAATGCTGCGAATAAAACCAACAAAATGACAATAATTTTTACGCCATTGGATAGGGAGTTTTTCTTTTTTCTTGATTTTTTGGCAAGCATTACCAATAAAACTAAAAAAGTGACCGCAATTAATGTGGACATTATCCCACCTCTAGATGCGGTTAATATTTGCAAAATTGCCAAAAATACTAAATTTATAGAAATCAAAAACGCCTGAGTGGAAAGTGGTAATTTTGCAAAACGAATGCGTTTCAATAAAAGCATTTCGGCTAAATAACTCATACAAATGATAATCCCGAAGCCGATAAAATTGGCCATGGCATTTTTATAAACAAATGTCCCATTTATCCATTTAAGACTTCTTGTAGAGTCTATAATGCCGTAAGTCTGCAAATCGAACAGAAACACAACCAGCCCAAATAAGGCTATGGCATTGATAATCATCAAGCAAATAAATTGCATTTGAATGGCAGCCTTAACATCATACATCGCCATATAAACGCCGATTAATACAATTGATAGGCTCATATAACCCATCAAGGCACTCCAGGTTAGGCCTGGGTTAAGGCTGATGGCGCCATCAATGCCCAATTCTTGCCACAAGGGATGATTTAAAAAATCAGGGGTTAGGCTGGTGGCTTGTAGCACCATCCAAGCGGGTATTATGACGAATAAAAAGATGAATATATTTCGGGTATTTTTATTCAAATCGCTAAACAATTTGGTCATATTGCCTGAATGAATAAAAAAGCCGAGTGCAAATATGGTGAGCGTTAAACTAATAAGCTCAAAGCCATATCGGTTGCCACCTAGTAAAATGGGCGAGATTATAAGTGATATAATCAAAAATATTTTACTTATTTTATACGTCATAAAATCAATCCCCATAATATAAGTAACTTAAATGAATAGGCGCTATTGTTAGCAATATATTTGCGATATTTAACATAAAGTCATGTATAAATGTAAATGTATAAATGTAAAATGTAAAAAACTTAGTTTCAACTGAGTGGCCTCCATATTGAAATTGAATCAATTTTACGTCATAAGCTTTTATCGGCCTCGAGAAAATATATGAAGCAGGCTATGATCAGTTCAGAATAAAGACGAACAAATGAAAGAAAGCCATATGACAAATGATTTAGAACGTGCGGTATTGGCTGGTGGTTGTTTTTGGGGCATACAGGATTTAATACGCAAGCAAACTGGCGTGGTCAACACGCGGGTGGGCTATACAGGCGGCGATGTGCCTAATGCCACATATCGCAACCATGGCACTCATGCCGAAGCCATTGAAATTATGTTTGACCCTCAAATTACGAATTTTCGCAATATGTTGGAGTTTTTCTTTCAAATTCACGATCCTTCAACCGAAAACCGTCAAGGTAATGACATTGGCACATCCTACCGTTCCGAAATTTTCTACACTTCAGATGAGCAACGGCTTGAAGCACTGCGCACCATTGATGATGTTAACGCTGCGGGCATTTGGCCTGGCCGTGTCGCGACTTTGCTTAGCGAGGTTGGCGATTTTTGGGAAGCTGAAGCTGAGCATCAAGATTATTTATTGCTGCGCCCTGATGGCTATACGTGTCACTTTTTGCGATCCGATTGGGTGTTGCCAAAACAATAAGGTCGGTTAATGAATAAACCAGAATTTGACATTACATATAGTCAATTGCCAGCGCAATTATATGCCCACACCAAGCCCGACCCCGCACCAAACGCGGCCTATGTTTGGCTTAACAATTCGTGGGCACAGTCAATTGGTTTGGATCAAGCTTGGCTAAGCTCAGATGATGCGCTTGGCATGTTTTCTGGAACTGAGGATGTCGAAGGATATGCCCCGCTGGCCATGGCTTATTCTGGCCATCAATTTGGGCACTTTTCGGCGCAATTGGGTGATGGCCGCGCTTTGCTGATTGGCGAAATTGTTGGCAGTGATGCAACGCGGTATGATTTGCATTTAAAAGGCAGTGGCTCGACCGTCTATTCACGGCGCGGTGATGGCAAATCAACATTAAGAGCGGCGTTAAAAGAAGCGCTATTTTCAGAATATATGGCGGCGATTGGCATTTCGGCCACCCGCACATTGGCAGTGTTTGAAACTGGCGAAATGGTTATGCGAGAAGAGGCTCATAAAGGCGCTGTGCTGCTGCGTGCCGCCAAAAGCCTGATCAGGGTCGGCACATTTGAATTTGCAAATATTATGAAGGGCGAGGACATTGTTAAGAAACTGGCTGATTTTTTAATTGTACGTGAATATACTGATATTGACATCGAAGCTAATGACCGACACCAGCAATTATTTACCCAAATTGTCACCCGTCAAGCTGAATTAATCGCTAAATGGATGAGCCAAGGTTTTATTCACGGGGTGATGAATAGTGACAATATGGCATTGTCTGGCGAAACCATTGATTTTGGTCCTTGTGCTTTTATGGAAAGGTTTAAACCCAACCAAGTGTTCAGTTCGATAGACAAGAACGGCCGCTATGCGTGGAACCGCCAAGCCGAAATGGCGATGTGGAATCTTTCGAAGTTGGCGCAAAGCCTGCTTGATCTATTTGATGAAAATCAAGAAACGGCGATTCAGATTGCTGAAGAAGAATTAAACAAGTTTTTTCCGCAATTTATGACGCATTTCAATCAACTTATCATGCACAAGCTGGGATTAAGCATTGAGGGTGCGCAGGCCGAAGATATGATGAACCAAACCTTCGCCATGTTATCGGCTGCCAAGCCTGACTACACATTGTTTTTTAGGTATTTAGGCGATGTTTTGATGGGCGAAGATGAAAGCTTGCTTGTGGCGCTGTGCGCAGATGAGCAACCGCTGCAAAGCTGGCTAAGTGTTTGGCGAGGGCATATTGAAAATGAGGCTATAACCACAACCGAAATTGCCCAAAATATGCAGCAAATCAACCCGATTTACGTGCCAAGATTTCAGCTGATTGAACGGGCGCTGGAACAAGCTGGAAATGGCGAACTTACGGCATTTAACCATCTACTCAAAGCGCTACAAAACCCATATATTGAAGCTGGTGAATTTGCTGATTATCTATTTATTGCTGCTGATGGTGATGCTGATGAACAGACATTTTGTGAAACTTAAATCTTGTTCACTCATTGATTAATGCGGTAGATAGAACCCAAGTTTCGGGCATATATCGATTGCCCCACTTGCACATTTCTTGCAAAATTGGCAATAAAGCTTTGCCTTTGTCGGTCAATTTATATTCATATCGGGTTGGGCGTTGTTGGTAAACAACACGATCAGCAAGCCCTGTGCGTTCGATAAGCTCTAACCTTTTGCTCAGCACATTGGTGGCAATGTTTTCGGTCGAGGTTAAAAATTCACCAAATTTTGATTTCCCAACCAGCATGTCGCGTAAAATAATCAAGGTCCAGCGGTCGCCAAAAATATCTAACGAACTGGCGATCGGGCATTCAGATCTAGCACAACATTTTATCGACATGGTTTAATCACTAGTTACTTGCAATTTACAAGTAACTATCGTACACATAATCTCTCAACAATCAACCAAGATATATATTGCCGCGTGAACCGTTGCTATTCGCACTGCATATATAATGAAGGAATGATGCATATGCTGAAAATAAGCAATTTAACCAAATCTTACGACAATGGTTTTACGGCGCTTAAGAATATTGATTTAGAGGTTGAATCAGGCGAAATTTTTGCGCTTTTAGGCCCAAATGGCGCGGGCAAAACCACCTTAATTTCTATTATATGTGGCATGGTCAACCCGACATCGGGCAGTGTTAAAGTCGGTGGTTATGACATATTATCTGACTATCGCAAAGCCCGTAGTTTAATCGGGTTGGTGCCGCAAGAAATTACTCTTGAGCCGTTTTTAACGGTGGTGAATTCGCTTAAATTCTCGCGCGGCTTGTTTGGTAAAAAACCTGACCTTAAATTAATGGAAGACATTCTCAAAAAACTGTCTTTATGGGACAAACGCAACGATAAAACCGTGACATTATCAGGCGGTATGAAAAGACGGTTATTGATTGCCAAGGCGCTTTATCACGAACCACGCATCTTGTTTTTGGATGAGCCAACTGCAGGGGTTGATGTTGAATTGCGCAAAGATATGTGGGATTTGGTGGCACAATTAAAAGCCGATGGGGTGACGATTATTTTGACCACCCATTATATTGAAGAGGCCGAAGCCATTGCCGACCGCGTTGGCATTATACGTGATGGTGAGTTGCTGATGGTCGAAAACAAGGCCACATTGGTCGAGCGGCTGGGCAAAAGACAACTCACTGTGCAATTGGTCGACCCGCTCAAGAAATTGCCCGATTATTTACAGGCTTTAGATTTGGTTTTAGAGGCCAAAACTGGTGATCTAATCTATACTTATGAAGCCGATGGCAAACGCACTGGCATTGCCAATTTATTTTCTACCTTAAGCGATAATGGCATCATCATCCGCGATGTGCAAACCAGCCAAAGCTCGCTTGAAGACATTATGATCGATATGCTAGGAGACAAAATATGAATTACCAAGCGGTTAAATCAATCTATGTATCTGAAATGATGCGCGCGATACGCACCATCACTCAAAGCCTTATTTCGCCAGTACTTTCTACCTCGCTGTATTTTGTGGTGTTTGGCACCGCGATTGGCTCGCGAATGGATGCGATTGACGGGGTCGAATATGGCTTGTTCATCGTGCCAGGGCTGATCATGTTATCAGTATTGGCGCAAAGTATTTCAAAC
Source organism: Alphaproteobacteria bacterium (assembly GCA_002400495.2). Taxonomy (GTDB): domain Bacteria; phylum Pseudomonadota; class Alphaproteobacteria; order Rhizobiales; family OSC116; genus OCS116. Next base: position 79,319 of record NVQL02000075.1, read on the forward strand.
GCGTCATTTGGTATTTATTTCCCCAAATTCATCGGGTCTATATATGAAATTCACACCGCGCCAATATCGGCTATTGAGATTCTGATCGGTTATGTTGGGGCTGCGGCCAGCAAGTCTATGTTTATTGGCATTGTCACGCTGATCACCGCCAACTTGTTTGTGCCGCTGCATATTGAGCATCCAATTGCTATGTTCAGTTTCCTCATTTTAACCTGTGTTGGTTTTAGTTTGTTTGGTTTTATTATTGGATTATGGGCAAAGAATTTTGAGCAATTGTCACTTATCCCGCTATTGGTCATCACGCCATTGGTGTTTTTGGGTGGGTCATTTTATTCGATTTCCATGCTGCCGCCATTTTGGCAAAATGTGTCATTCTTCAACCCTGTGGTTTATTTGGTTTCGGGCTTTAGATGGAGCTTTTTTGGGGTGGGCGATATGCCGATTAGCACCAGCCTCATTGCCATTGCTATATTTATCGGCATATGCGCGGCGATCATTACATGGACATTCCGCACGGGTTATAAAATCAAAGAATAGGCGTTTAATCAATAAAGCCAACGCATTAAAAATAATGTGATGGATGGGAACATAACCAAAATAACCGTCCTGATTAAATCCGATGTGATAAACGGAATCACGCCTTTAAATGTTTCGGACAAAGGCGTGGTTTTGGCCATCGAATTGATGACAAATAAATTCATCCCGACGGGCGGGGTGATTAAGCCGACCTCGACCACAATCAGCACCAATATGCCAAACCAGATGGCAAATTCATCGGGCGCAAGGCCAAAATCTAGCATGGATACGATGGGGAAGAAGATTGGAATGGTCAGCAATATCATTGATAGTGAATCCATCACACAGCCCAATATCATATAGACAATTAAAATCAGCACCAAGATAGTCCACGGGCTTAAGCCCAACACGACTACCCAATCGGCAATTTCTTGCGGCACTTGGCTGAGTGCCAAAAAGCCATTGTAAATGCTAGCGCCGAATACGATGAAAAAAATCATGCCCGTCGCGGTGGCGGTCTGCAAAATAGAATCAATGACGCTGGCTTTGGTCAGGCCGCCATTTAAATATGCCAATATGCCTGTGCCTGCCGCGCCGACTGCCGCACCTTCGGTAGGGGTGAAAACCCCCGCATAAATGCCGCCGACCACAATGAGGAATATCGCCAAAACAGGCCAAACTTTAAACAAAGCCGCAAAGCGCTCGGCATAGGGTGCGCGTTCACGCGAGCCCGCCTCAGCAGGGTAAATGCGAACATAAATAGATATGGCGATGATGTAACCAACCGCCGCCAACAGGCCTGGCACCAAAGCCGCGATGAATAGCTTTGCAATGTTTTGCTCGGTTAAAATGGCAAAAATAACCAATACAAATGATGGTGGGATGAGAATGCCCAAGGTGCCGCCCGCAGCCAACGCACCCGTGGCTAATTTGCCCGAATAGCCATATTTGCGCAGCTCGGGCAAAGCCACCTGCCCCATGGTGGCGGCTGTCGCCAATGACGAGCCGCATATCGCGCCAAAGCCCGCACAAGCGCCAATGGCTGCCATGGCCACGCCGCCTTTTTTATGCCCCATCCACGTTTCGGCGGCTTTGAACAAAGCTTGTGACATGCCGCCTAAGCGGGCAAATTGCCCCATCAGCAAAAATAATGGAATAATAGTCAGCGAATAGCTGGAAAAGGTCGAAAAAGTTTCATTTTTTAATTTCGATAATATAGGCACCCAATTGTCACTAATTAAGAACGAGCCGACAAACCCGACCATCAACATTGAGAGACCAATGGGAATGCGGACGAAAATAAGGAAAATAAGGACGGGGAATGAGTAAATGCCAATTTCTAAACCGCTCAATGCACTGCTCCTGAAGTTGAACTGCCTTCGTGCAATTCAAAAAAACGTAAAAAAACCATATATATAGCTACGATGCAACCCAATAAGGCAGCCGATAAACTGACCGCATAAGCCCACCAGATGGGATATTGAATGATGAATGTCGTTTCGCCATATTTGCTTTTGGCAATGGTGCCATCAAATAGCTTCCATGCGATGATCAAAATGGCGATGCACATTAGAGTTTCGGCAATCAAATCGATCCATCTGTTGAGCGAGGCGGGCAAAAAGTTGGTAAAAATATCCACCGCAGCATGGCCGCGTTTGATTTGACACCAGGGCAAAAATGCGAATACCACAAAGGCTGCACCCGCTTCAATCAGTTCAAAATCGCCCGATATGGGTGCCAGACCCAAAAATATAAAGCTACGGCCAAAAATCGAAATGCAAGTTAAAATAATCATGGCAAACAGCACAATACCGCCAAGGATAGCCAGAGTTTTGGCCAGCCAATGAATCAGCGGCGTCATTTTATGAATCATAATTAAACTTTCAATGTCGTGCAGATGCGCATAACAGAGGCGCAAGCATTATGTAATACTTGCGCCTCTGCTTGGATTTGTCTAGCGCTATTTCATTGATGAATGTTTTTCGATCAAGGCTTTGGCTTCTGCAATCAAAGCTTTGCCGTCATAACCTTTGGCATCCATATCTGCAGCCCATTGCTCATAAACAGGCTCAGCAGCTTCACGCCATTTGGCACTCTGGGCTGCATCTAAAACAATGATGTTATTGCCAGCAGCTTCAGCAGCGGCTCTAACAGGTGCATCATTTTCTTGCATGATGTTGGCTGCATCAACACTGAATGCCATGCCCGAATTGTCATCAATGACCTGTTTAAGATCATCTGGCAAAGCTTCATATTTGGCTTTATTCATCGCCATCACAAAGGTGATGGTGTAAAGCGCATTGCCAGTAAATTCGGTGTGGTTTTTAACCAGCTCGCTTACTTTTAATGGCCCCGCCACTTCCCACGGGATGGTGGTGGCATCGATGACGCCTTTTGATAAAGCTTCAGAGACTGCTGGCACGGGCATGCCAACAGGTGTTGCGCCCAATTGGGTGAGCATCATGTTGATGGTTCTTGAACCACCACGGACTTTTTGGCCTTTTAAATCTTCAACCGTTCTAATCGGTGTCTTAGAATGTATGAGACCTGGGCCATGCACCCAAATGCCGAGCACATGCAAGTCTTTAAACTCTTCGTCTTTCATGTCTTTTTCAAACATTTCCCACAAAGCGGCTGAGGTTGCGCCAGCATCAGCCGAAATAAACGGCAGTTCAAACACTTCGGTACGCGGAAAACGACCTGGTGTATACCCAATCACTGTCCAGATAATGTCAACCGCGCCATCAACCGCTTGGTCGATCAGCTCAGGTGGACGGCCACCCAATTGCATAGATGGAAAATGCTGAATTTTAAGTTGGCCACCAGATTGTTCTTCAACCTTAGCGCCCCAAACTTCCAGTACCTTTTTGGGTACTGTGGCTTGGCCTGGTAGCATTTGATGTAATTTTAGGGTCACATCTGCTGCCATCGCAACACTGCCCCCCACGCTTACAGCAGCCGTACATAACGCCGCAGCAAGTATTGTCTTGATTGAAAATCTATTCATATTCTTCTCCCTTTTAAAAAATTTGAACTGTCTATTTACTAACTATTTGGACTCCCACCAAATGACTCATGGCCTAATAAGGTAGGCCAATAGAATTTTCTACTAATGATTTTAGCGCAGCTTCTGAATTAAATATATAGTCAAGTTCAGCGTTTTGCATTTGACGGGTAAATACCCCCGCCTCGTCTTCTGCAAGTGGTAATTGATGTAATGATGTCGTCTGGTATTTGTTGGCGGCTCGCGCCATAAAAACCGTCACAACCAGCGACAAAGTCACATTCTAATTTAAGCTCAACGCCATCCTTGCTATAATATATTACAGGACGGTCGGTCTGCATGCCTTCGACGCGGGTCACTTCCGCTTCCTCAATGGTCACGCCGTCCGCTTTTTTACGGATGTCCATCAGATCACGGGTGATCTCCACTTGGCCACAAACATAATGCCCGTGCCAGTTAGCGCTTTGAATCAACATGATGACACTTGCCGTTATAGGCGATGTCAAACGCATCATGCATTTCACCATCGGCATCCATATTTTCTGCGGCTTGGGCGGTGCGCAATAAATCCACACAACTCTGCTCCAATTGAGTCAATTCAGGCGCACAGCATCCATCATGCATGGAACTTCAAGCCACATCAGCATCATAATTTACACCAGTTTTTTAGATTTTAAAAAGAAATGGTACTGTTTTAATAGATAAAATTAACTATGAAATGAATGACAATCAAATTAGCGAAAACTACAAACAAAGATTATCAGTCGCGCAATATGCAAAATCACTCAACATAACCCCGACACATTTAAACCGCGTGTGCAAATCTGTGCTTAACATCTCGCCATCAAATTTAATTGACGAAAGATCGATATTAGAGGCCAAACGCTTATTGAGCTATACCGCGCTGAGCATCGCCGAGATTTCATATGAATTGGGGTTTTGCGATGCGGCACATTTTTCAAAGTTTTTTCTCAACAAAACCCAGCAAAAACCATCGTCATTTCGTGAAAACACCCTGAATAACGTATAATAGCAATGTGTTTTTATTGATTTTCATTTCCGAATTAGCAAGATTTTAAAGCCGTCGTTATAATTTTTACTAGTTTACCCATAAACTCGTCATCCATAGGTTCTTGATTGACCAACATATGCCAATATAATGGCCCTGCCAATAAATCATACGCCAACAAATAATCTGCACCAGCCACCATTTCCTCACGGGAAACTGCTTGATTAATGATTTGATTTATAACTTTGCTTTTTGGCTCTTGCACTTGTTCTTGAATGATTTTCCCAAGCCGTGTATCTCTGGTCATTTCTGAATAAAGATCGGGTAGAATCTTTTTAAATAAGGGTCTGTTCAAAATCCTTACGGCTTCACGCAGATATTGATTAACATCGCTTTCCAATGAACCTGTATTTGGTGCTGCAATTATCACAAGTTTGCTTTGTAGCAAAATCTCGATAATCATATCCTCTTTTCCAGGCCAACGACGATATAAGGCAGCTTTGCCGACACCAGCGCGTCGCGTCACACCTTCCATAGTCAAACGTGCATATCCCTCACGGGCTAGTTCAATGATGGCTGCCCGCCAGATACTGTTTGTTAATTTTTGTCTTAACATGGTTAATCCACCCCGTCCAAGCATCGAATAAGCAGCAGCCAATTGCCGCTGAATAGCAAAATATATATCGTTAGAAGTAGCAATCCCAAATTAAAATAGCCAGTTAAATTTATTTCCTTAAAAATTTAAATGATACGCTTGCGTTTCGTTTGATTGAAGTTTATATAGAACGATATCGTTCCGTATTGTAGTTCGGAGCATATAATTATTTTAAACATTTATCAAAAATTCCAAAGATGGGACAATATAATGAGTAAAAAGATTCTTGTAACTGGTGGCACTGGCAATACAGGCGCACAGGTTGCCAAAAGACTGTATGAAATGGGTCATAAGCCGATCGTGGCAAGCCGATCTGATAAAAAATTCATAGCGGATATGGAGATAGTTAAATTTGATTGGCTGGATGAAAACACCTATAATCACGCCCTCAAGGGCGTTGAAGCCGTGTATCTAGTGGCGCCTAGCGGTGTTGCTGACCCTGTTTCGATCCTATCAAATTTTATTGATATTGCTAAAAAGCTAGATGTGAGAAGGTTTGTACTATTGAGCGCATCTTTATTGGAATGTGGCGGCCCTGCGATGGGCAAAGTGCATCAAAAACTAGCCAAAGATAAAGACCTTGAATGGTGTGTATTGAGGCCGAGTTGGTTCATGCAAAATTTCTCCAAACAACAGCATCTATCTACAATAAGAGATGAGGGCAAGATTTACGCGGCAACTGATGACGGTAAAATTCCATTTATAGATGCTGATGACATTGCAGAGGTTGCTGTGCATGCGCTCACCATCACAAATTCATATAATGATGATTTTATTTTAACAGGGCCTCGCGCATTAAGCTATGGGCAGGCCGCAGAAATTATTTCAGAGGCAATTGATAAGCCAGTATCGCATAAAAAATTGACTGTTGAGCAGTTAACCCAACGTTGGCAAGGTTTTGGGTTAGATTTAGACTATGCTAAGATGTTGAGCGAAATGGATACCGTTATTAAAGATGGAGTTGAAGATCGCACCACAGATTCAGTGCTTAACATAACTGGCAAACCGCCAATCAGCTTAGAGGCATTTGTATTGAAAAATATTGGGGTTTGGCAATAGGTGACAATAACTCAACGCCCCATCCAGCCTCCATCGACTGTGAGAATTGTGCCATGCACATAATCGGATGCTTTCGAGGCTAGGAACACAACAGGACCCGCAAAGTCAGCTGGTTCGCCCCACCTGCCTGCAGGTATGCGCTCTAAGATAGAGTTGGAGCGGGCTGCATCATCTTGCAGAGCTTGGGTGTTATCGGTGGCAATATAACCTGGTGCAATGGCGTTGACGTTGATGCCCTTGCCTGCCCACTCATTGGCCAAAGCCTTGGTAAGTTGAGCAATACCGCCTTTAGATGCGGCATAACTTGGTACATTAATGCCGCCCTGAAATGATAATAAAGAGGCGGTGAAGATGATTTTGCCAGCACCATGCTTGAGCATTGATTTACCGATTTCACGGCTTAGAATAAATTGTGCCGAAAGGTTGACCTCCAACACTTCATCCCAGAAATCATCACCATGCTCAGCAGCGGGCGCACGTTTTATAGTGCCAGCATTGTTAATGAGAATGTCGATTTTTGGATTGTCTGCCAATAAAGTGGCGGCAAATTGTTTCACCGCAGCTCGGTTGCCAAAATCACATTGATAGGCTTTGAATTTACGGCCTAAAGCCAAAACCTCTTGCTCAATTTCGCTGCCGCTGGCCTCTAAAGATAAGCTGACGCCGATGATATCAGCGCCAGCTTTTGCCAATGCGATGGCCATGGCTTTGCCCACCCCGCGTTTGCAACCTGTTACTAGGGCTAACTGGCCGCTTAAATCAAATAGATTTTCTGTTGACATTTAACGCGCTCCTATTGGTGAGAAAAACCACTTTACCTATAAATTAAAGTCGGCAACCACATTGACAGTTGAGGAATGAAAGTGAGCAATAACAACACCACAAGCAAAGGAATGAGGAAAGGTGCTGTGGCTTTAACGCATTGCTCAAACGGTACGCCTGACACTTTGGATAATACATAAAGCACCAAACCAACGGGCGGGGTTAGCAAGCCAATCATCAAATTTAAAATTAAAATAATGCCAAAATGCACAGGGTCAATGCCCAAGCTCATCGCCACGGGCAGTAAAACTGGTGTGAGGATTGTAATGGCGGCAATGGTTTCCATAAAGCAGCCGACGATCAGCACAATCAACATGATGGTCAGGAGAATGAGGGTTTTATTGTCGGTAAAACCAAGCAGGCCATTGGCAAAGCTTTCTGCCACTTGGTTGGCGGTTAAAATCCAAGCAAAAATGGCTGATGCAGCGACAATCATCATGATTGATGCGGTAATCTCGACCGTGTCTATCGACACGCGCAATAGGCGTTTAAAGTTTAATGTGCGATAGACGACAAGGCCTAAAAACATAGAATATGCCACCGCACCAATGGCGGCTTCTGTGGGGGTGAAAATGCCGGTTAATATGCCGCCGACAATGATAATCGGGGTGAAAAGCGGCAGAATTGCATGCCAAAATGAGGTGAGGAAATAGCGCCATTGGAAGGCATCATCACGCGGGTAATTGCGGATGCGCGCATAAAAAGCCACCATAACCATGAGGGCAATCGCCATAATGAGGCCGGGTATTAAACCTGCGGCAAATAGCTGACCGATAGATGTATCAGCAATGACCCCATAAACCACCAGCGGAAGAGAAGGCGGGATTATAGGGCCAATTGTCGATGAGGCCGCAGTGATGCCGACCGAGAAATCAGTATCATAACCTGCGTCACGCATGGCTTTAATTTCGATGTTACCAAGGCCGCCTGCATCGGCGACCGCCGCGCCTGACATGCCTGCAAAAATAACGCTGGCGCCGACATTTACATGGCCTAAACCGCCGTGCATCCAGCCGACAGTGGCACGGGCGAAGGTGAATATTTTGGTGGTGATGCCAGAGCTGTTCATTAAATTACCTGCCATGATGAAAAATGGCACGGCGATGAGCGGAAAGCTGTTTATGCCATTGACCATATTGTGCAGCACGACAACGGGCGGTAAGCCATCGATGATGATGAAAATAAGCGAGGACACACCCAATGCAACGGCAATCGGCGCGCCTGCAATGAGCAGAACAAATAGGATGATAAATAGTAAAGATAGAGCCATTAAGTTGCCAATTATAAATTAAATTTCGTTATGAGAATGCACTTCTAATTCGCGCATCACATCTTGTGGTGATTGTTTGATTTTGCGCATAAGCCAGACAAATGAATAAATCGCCATGACCACCAACGATGCGGCGACAAGCCAATAAAGCAAGCTTTTGGGTATTTCGACCGAGGCCATTTTGGTGCGGGTTTTTTGCGCCAGTATAACGGCTTGATAGGCTAAATAGGCGTAGAATGAAAGTGATAAAAATTCGATCGCTATGTTGAGTCTTTTGCCATTGATTGGCGATAAATAACGATAGAAAAACTCTAAGAAAATATGAGTGCCTTTGCGGGTGACTGAAATGGCGCCAAAATAGGCCACGACAATCAATACATAACGGGCGATTTCTTCAGTCCACGCCAAGCTATCATTCAACACATAACGGGTGAAAAATTGTAAAAATACAATGATTGCCAAACCCCAAAGCGCGATAAGCCCTGGCAGGTCGACAAGGTTGAAATCAGAGATATCAACCTCATCATCACCAAAGTCAATTTCTTGACGCGCCTCTTTCGAAGCGCGTCCATTTTGTTGATCGGAATGATCCATAAACGTCAAAATCCTATAGCTTAAAGTTCGCCAAGGCGTTTGAAATGGTCGGCTGTGTATGGCACACCATCACCAATTAGGCTTGGTTTCACAGCATCTTGGAATGGTTTTTTGTCAACCACATTGACCGCAACGCCTTGCTCTTCGAACCAAGAGATTAAGTCAGTTTCTGATTTATAAATTTCTTCAGAAATCATCATTGCTGCTTTGCCCAGAATTTCTTTGACAACAGCTTGGTCATCACCAATGCGTCCCAAAGCATCATCGGAAGCGATGATTAGCAAGCTATTCAAAATATGACCTGTGAGGTTAATGTTGCTTTGCACCTCATAGAATTTTTTGAATTTGATGGTTGGCAATGGGTTTTCTTGAGCATCTACCACACCTTGTTGCAAGGCAAGATAAACTTCCGAGAAAGCCATTGGGGTTGGGTTTGCGCCCACAGCGTTGGGGAACATCAACATTAATGGTGAGTTTGGAACGCGAATTTTAAGGCCTTCCATATCTGATGGTTTTAGAATTGGCTTGTTAGATGTCACATGGCGTTGGCCATAATAAACCAAGCTCATCACTTGATTGCCTGTCGCATCATGATAACCGTCTGACAATTCTTTAAACAAATCAGATGTGCGATAAGATACCCAATGGTCATAACCGCGCATGATGAACGGATAATCTGAAATGGCGATCGGGCCATAATAACGTTCAACAAAACTTGGGCCTGTATAGATGATGTCAACAGCGCCAATGCCAAGGCCTTCGTTAATTTCAACTTCTTTGCCTAATGATGATGCGGGGAAGACTTTCACTTCAACGCGGCCATCAGTGGCTTTGGCAATTTCGTCGGCTGCCCATTCGGCTTTAATATGGTAAGGCGAGCCTGACTCATATACATGTGCCCATTTTAAAGTTTCGGTGGCCAACGCGGTTGTTGCGCCTGCGACCATAATTACACCTGCAACAATCGCGGTGCTGATTTTAGTGATATTCATTTTTTCCCTCCTATGGAAACCCCAGCCCCTTTGCTGGTTTTGCCAGCCTCTCGCTGGTTTTATTGTCAAATTTCAATATTATTTTGAATGTTTGACGATAACTGATATATCTTATATACTAGTTATATTACAAATGCAAATCAGCTTTACGGTAATTGGTATTTCTGCTATTTCAGATGTTCTAAAATATGCAACAAAGCTGAATGGAGACCGTTTATGGAGAAAAATTCCTCCGAAAACAAAATTGAACCGATGAGAAAACGCGCGGGCAATACAGCCCCTGCGGGTAAGGGCTATTTTTACGGCTCATCAAATACCACTTTATCCGACACTCAATATGAGCGGCTGCGTGATGCGATTATATCTATGGACATGCCGCCTGGCACCGCCATATCGGAAAAAACAATCGCATTAGAGCAAGGCATTAGCCGCACGCCAATACGCGAAGCCATTATGCGGCTACACCGCGAAAAATTGGTTGAAGTGGTGGCAAAATCAGGCACATTTGTGGCGCGCATTCCTGTATCCGCTTTGCCTGAAGCACTGATCGCCCGCCGTGCGCTAGAAGGCATGACGGTAAAATCCGCGGCGAGATGCGCCAAACGCAGCCATGTATTGGAATTATATGCAGTCATTGAACGCCAGCGCGAAATGGCCGAACTGGGCAATATTAAAGGCTTTCATGCTGCCGATGAGAATTTTCATGAATTAATTGCGAGAATTGGCAAATTATCTGGCCTGTGGCAATTGGTGCAGCAGGTTAAATTACAAGTCGATAGATTTAGAGTTTTAACCCTGCCCGAAGAAGGCCGTATGACCATGGTGGTGCAAGAACACACAGCTGTTGTTGATGCCATAAATGCAGGTGATGAAGATTTAGCTTGCCAAAAAATGGAAGACCATCTTTCAGGGCTGCAGCATCACTTTCCACATTGGATTGAACAACGACCCGCCTATTTTATCCATGACATTGATTTGGATGATATGGCACAAATTTAACTGTAAACAACGGATATTTAAATGAGTATAGAAATTAGACAAGTCTCAAGCCCAACAGAAACCAAAGGTTTTGACACCAAGCAATTGCGCGAAAATTATTTGGTACAAAATATCTTTGTGGCTGATCAAGTGACCATGACCTATAGCCATTTAGATAGAAGTGTTGTCGGCGGCGCCATGCCAACAACCACCGCCCTAAAGCTTGAAGCCAACAAACAAATTGGCACCCAGAAGTTTTTAGACCGCCGCGAAATTGGCATTATAAATGTCGGCAATGATGGTGTTGTTATAGCCGATGGCGCAGAATATCCGTTAAATTATACCGATTGTTTATATTTACCAATGGGCATTGGTGAGGTGAGCTTCCAAAGTTCGGACACGCAGAACCCTGCAAAGTTTTATTTCGTAAGCGCCCCTGCCCATCATGCATATGAAGCAAAAATCATAACCGCCAATGACGCCATATTGTTAGAATTAGGCACGCAATCAGACTGTAACAAACGCCAACTTCGTCAATATATTCACCCCGAAGTGGTGGATAGCTGCCAATTGGTTATGGGTGTAACCAGTATAGAAGATGGCAGTGTGTGGAACACCATGCCGTGCCACATCCATGACAGACGATCAGAAATTTACCTTTATTTTGATATGAAAGCTGACACACGGGTTATTCATTTAATGGGCGAGCCTGATGAAACGCGTCATCTCATCGTTAAAAACCAAGAAGCCATTTTATCGCCGGGTTGGTCTATCCATAGCGGTGCAGGCACGGGGCGTTATGCGTTTATTTGGTCAATGGCAGGTGACAATCAAGATTTCACCGATATGGATTTTATCGATATGCAAGATTTGCGCTAGGTTTTCCCAAATTATGACGGCAATTAACCAGAGATTTTTACTCTTATTTTTTGGTTGCTAATGGTTTTTCCGTGAAGTTCCGATACTGCTTTATTGGCTTCTGCCTCATCAGTCATGGTCACGAATCCAAAACCTTTAGATTTACCGGTGTTTTTATCGAGAATAATTTCGCAAGATTCAACTTTACCGTAGCTTGCGAATAATTTTTCTAACTGGTCTTTATCCATATTCCTATGCAAGTTAAGTATCGATATATTCATTAAAATGTCTCCAAAAAGGCTAGCGGTTCACTTCAATAGCATAATAGGCACAAACAATGAAGGTGAATCAGAAATTGTATTTTTCCGCTAAATTATAGTGCTAATTGTTTGGGTTTTCTATATATAGTTGATACTCAGTCGTTTCGGAATAAATGTTTGCAAGGCCATATCATGACTAAAGACAAGAAAAACACCATTAAATACAAGTTGGATGCAAAAGACAAATTCGTCATTGAAACGGGTATTTCAGACCAAAATGGCGTTATCAAACCCAGAATGCATAAAAAATTCAAACAAATAGGTCGGTTTACTGAAATATTATCTGACAAGCTCACCCAATCTGGCGCGATCAATCAAAAAAGAGTGAAAGTGATTGATATTGGGGCTGGCAAGGGATATATGACGTTCGCTATTTATAACTATTTGGCCAAGCGCGATTTAGATCCTGTTATTCATGCTGTTGATTTTAATGAAGATTTGATGAAACTTGGCAACGAGACGGCCAATAAATGCGGGTTTGAAAACCTGTCTTTTATTAGCGGTTTTGCCGATCAATATTCTGGATTGGCTTATTATGATGCGGTTGTTTCACTACATGCCTGCGACACAGCAACTGATGATGCTTTATTCATGGGTCTCAAAATGAAATCAAAAGTCATTTTATGCGCTCCGTGCTGCCAAAAAGAAGTTTTAGTGAACCTAAAAGAAAAAAAATCACTGTCAAAATTCGTAACTCACGGCTTGTTTTTGCATAAAATGGCCGATTTAATTACCGATAATGCCCGTGTGATGCTGTTGCAATCACAAGGATACCATGTCGATGTCATTGACTTTGTTGCCTCGGAGCATACACAAAAAAATACACTTATCGCCGCAACCAAAAAAAGCGGCAAGAAGCCAGCTTTTTACGAAAAATACAAATCATATAAATCTGAAATCGGCTTTGATGGCATCAAACTTGAGCAAATGATGCTTGAAGAAGGCTTATTGGGCTAAGATTTTAGCTTATATGTTGATCAATAAATTCTTCTATCATGCTATCGAAATTATCATTATTTTTAAAGCCCATCATATGCGCTCTTTTGGCATTTATGACACCAGGCCAACTTTTCACTAATCTGCTTATGGTTTCATCGGGTTGGTCGATGATAAGTGAGGTGTTACCATCGTGGGTCTGAAGTGACGAGATCATTTCGGCAACGGTGGTTGTGAGGCCGGGTAGATTCACCACACGTGATTCATTACCCCAATCTTGATGACTTAAATTATAAGCATGAATTAAATTTTCAATTATAACCGATGGGGATTGTATCCAGAGTGACTGAGATCTATCGACAGGGCAAATGGCTTTTTCGCCCATTAACGGTTCTCGTATGATTGAACTTACAAATGAAGATGCGGCTTTATTTGGTTTGCCTGGTCTAATGGCGATTGTCGGCAGGCGAACGGCTCTGCCATCAATATAATTTTTTCTGGTATATTCACTAATCAAATATTCACCGAGAATTTTTTGCATTCCATAGGATGAAAGCGGTAAAGCTGGTGTGTCGTCTTCGACAATTGGTGGCGTATTGCCAAAAACAGCAACCGAAGAGCTGAATACAATTTTGGCTTTATTGGGGAGTTTGCGGCAACGCTCTAACAATTCGCGAGTTGCATCAAGGTTAACCTTCATGCCCAAATCAAAATCAGCTTCAGCTGCAGAGCTTACGATGGCTGCAAGGTGAAAAACTCCATCCACATCGTCAGTAATGGCTTGGTCAAAAAATTGTGGGTCTGAAATGTCACCAAAAATAGAGGTGACGCCTTTAATGGGGTTTTTGGGCTCAATTTGGTCAATTAATATTATGTTATCGATGGTTTTTAAGTCACCATTGCGATCTACTAATTTCCCAATTTCTAGCAGTTTTTTTGCCAACATTTGACCCAAAAACCCATAACCACCGGTTATCACTATTTTCATATATTTCCCCTTATATTTTTTGCGCAATTGGCCTAAATACGTTATCAACTCGTCGATCTGCGGCTTTATAAATATCGATAATTGATTATATTAATATTTCAATTTGATGCAAAAGGCAAGCATGTGCAGCCATGCAACTGATGATGGCAAAAATAGCTAATATTGCCATTGTTTGGTTGGTTTATAAATGTGCATTATTGGTTTGGTTAAGCTATTAACTTATTATAAACATCGTCTTTATAGTTGATGAACTCAAGTGCATCTGCAGGCAGCAACGGTTGGCTGAAATAATAGCCTTGAATATAGCGAAAACCCATTTGTTTTAATATTGCCAGCTGTTGCGCGGTTTCAACACCCTCGACAATACAACAAAGATTGAGGTTATTGCATAAATCAAAAATCGTGCGGACAATGTTGCGGGTATGCTCATCGGTCTCAATATCCAAGATAAAACTACGGTCAATTTTTAACCGATCAAGTGGCATGCGTTGTACATAGCTTAATGAAGAATAACCCGTGCCAAAATCATCAAGTGCGATTTGCGCGCCTTGTAATTTAAGCATTTGCAAAGCTTCTGAGGCTTGCTTAAAATCATTCATCACCGCCGTTTCGGTAATTTCAAACACAATGCGATTGCTAGGGAAGTTTGATTTTTCGACAATAGTCACCAAACCCAACACAGTTCGCGGCGACGATAAATCGTAAATAGACAGGTTGAATGACAGATATATATCATCTGGCCAGTCGCAAGCGGCATTGAGTGCCTTGCGCAATAATATGGTTGTGAGCTTGCCAATGGTTCCCATTTGTTCGGCCGCGCGGATAAAAATGTCTGGCCTTACTTTGCCTAAACTGGCATTGTCCCACCTCGCAAGCGCTTCAAAACCCATAGTTTTTTTGTTTTCAATGTCAATAATGGGTTGAAACACTACTGATAATTCTTGTTCCAAATCTGACTCGCGCAATTGATGCTCGATGTTTGACATGTCACGAATGATGGTCTCGTGCTCGTGAGAGAAAATAACCGGTTCACCTTTGCTGTGCTGCTTGGAATAGCAGAGGGCATAGTCGGCACGTTCAAACAATAATTGTGAAGTTGGGGCCATGGATGGATGTTCGACAAAACCTATGGTGGCGCCAATTTGAACGCTGCCTTCTTTAAGATGGAAAGTTTGGCTCATCGCCTCGCAAATGTTGGTACCGAGTTGCAAGACATTTTTTATGTCATCGGGTTTGGTCAGGACGAGGCCAAATTCATCACCGCCCAAGCGCGCCAATATAATGTCATCACCGAGTATATCTTTTATCCGCTGGCTGGATTTAACCAATAAATCATCGCCTGCTGGGTGGCCAAACACATCATTTATACGTTTAAAACCATCAAGGTCTAACAAGCCCACCACAAGCTTTCGTTCAGTTTGATCATCATTTAGCTGAGTGGCTTCTTCTAAGTAAGAGAAAAAATTACGACGGTTGGGCAAAGAGGTCAGCGTATCCATATTGGCCAAGCTGATATTCTCGATATTTAGCCGTTCGGATTTAGCCAATTCGGTCGCGCTTGAAGCTTCACGAGCTTCGCGGTTGACTTTGCGCTCTGTGGCATTGGTTTTAAACACCGCGAGCGATTTCACCATATCGCCCACTTCATCTGTGCGGTTGGTGCTCAATTCTAAATTAGCTTCCAAATCATTATCTGCCAAACGCCTCATATATTGGGCGATAAGCTGAATCGGATTAACAATGGATTTAGCCACAACCCAACCAAACCCAAAGACTGCAACCAATGAAATAAATATCAGGCTACCTATAAGATAAAGTTGGGCCTGCAAAGCTTGGTCACGGGTTTTGGTATAAAGTCCAATTTCATCAGATAAATAATCTTCAATGTCTTTATATATATTGTTTTTGGTTTGGTTAAGTTGTTTCCACTCAAAAATTGTATCACCCGTCATATCGTGAATGGCGTGGGCGCCGTGGGCTGTTTTATAAACGCTGTTCAACGCCATCTCCCGATAATGCCCGATTTTTTTAAATATAGGGTTGGATAGTTTTTGCTCTACGTAGGTAATTTGCGCGGGGTCTGCAAAATGTTCAAACATTTCGTAATAAGCCTCTTGCTTGTCGACCATAGCTATAAATTCTTTATGGGTATTGGCATCGAACTCGCCCATTACATAGCCATGTGTACCCAGCGCACTTTCAACACCAGCAAGCTCCTTCATTTTCAGAAAACTAATTAAGGCATTAATTTTATTGGTTAAAAATGCATCGTCACTCAAATGACTCATATATATGACGCCATCAAGCATTTCATTAATGATGGCATCATATTTGGTAAAAGCCTGCTCTGATGTTTCATTACCATTATCGACCAAAGCTCTAAAATCTTGCAATTCTTGCAAATAAAGTTCAATCATTTTTAATAGACG
This sequence comes from Alphaproteobacteria bacterium, assembly GCA_002400495.2. Classification (GTDB taxonomy): domain Bacteria; phylum Pseudomonadota; class Alphaproteobacteria; order Rhizobiales; family OSC116; genus OCS116. The sequence continues at coordinate 95,749 of NVQL02000075.1, forward strand.
CAAAAAGTCTTGACCATAAATCGACCATTCTGCGGTTTTAAATTCTTCTTCATAAGCCGCCAAATGTCTATTGGTTATATTGCGTTGGCGGGCAAGCACTTCAACCGCCGCTTCATCACCCTCATGGGCAATCACCGCGACTGTGTCATCACGTTCAGCTTGCAAATCATGAATTATATTTGTCATATAAGACGAGAATTGCTCGAGCTTATGCACTTTATGCATTGATATTGTTTTGGCATAGCCTTGATAAAAAACATCACCAGCTAAAGCCAACAAAACCAGCACGGGGATTGCCAACGCCAAATACATGCGTGTGTTAATTTTCATATTTTCTAGTATGGCTTGGTACATGTTCACCCTTCATCTAGTTTTTTAAATCTAGCGCCACTTTCATAATCACAGCAACGAAACTGCCGATATAGTTAGGCATGGTATTAAAATGAGGAAGGTTGTTTAACAGCCCCTTAACAATGGGTCTTGGCTATGGTGTTTTATTCAATTGATATAGACGTTTAACGTGATTTTCATATATAAGTATGTCGATTGTTGAACTATCGTCTATAACCTTGCTTATCGCTGGCAAAACTTTTCATTCAACTGATCATAATTCAATTTTATGTTAGATTTTTAGGGATTTTCTCGGCGTCACTTTCGCCATCAACTATTTCCATTGGCCAAATTTGGCTCAACATTTTACCCGAATAATGTTTTTGGTAGGCTGGCATTGTTGACAATAAGCTTGCTGCCAATGCAATGCCCAAATCACGCAAAGATAGTTTAAAACTTGTTAGGCTCGGAGAAAACATTCTGGCTTGGGCTGAATTGCGAAAACCAATGACCGCCAAATCTCGCCCAACAACCAAGCCATCCTCTGCCAACCGCCGATACAGGCCATGCGCCATAAGCTCATGAACCAATAGAATTGCTGTGGGGCGATCGTTTAGGTTCAACAATTCATCGGCAATTGCGTATCCGCCTTTGTCATTGCTATTGGCTTGTAGCACCAATTCTGGTGAAAATTCAATATTATGGCGTTTTAAGCTATCCTTATAGCTTTTCAGAAATATTGACCCCAGATTAAGCTCGTTTGCAGACAGTGCAATGGCGATGCGCCGATGGCCATTTTTAACAAATCTATCTATCGAAACCCGCGCCACACCTTCAAAGTCAAGGTCAATCCATGGGTGGTTTTTGCCCGTTTCGCTTTGCCCAAGTGCCACAAATGGCAATTTGGATTTGCTCAAAAAATCAATGCGCTTGTCAATTGTATGGGTGGCGCTGATGATCATGCCATCAACAAGTTGGCGCGCCACCATACGTTTTACGTAATTTTCTGGGTTTTCATCAGTCGAGCAAGGCAGCACCAACAGATCCAATTTATGTTTCGACAACTCACTTTGCAAACCATCGATGACACCCATAAAAAAATTGTCGCTATTGCCTTCGGTATCCGCGCCAGATTCGATTAAAAAACCAATGGCATTGGTCGTACCTTGGCGTAAGCTACGGCCCGATTGGTTGGCAACATAGCCAAGATTATCAGCAGCTTGCAAAACTTTTTCACGGGTTTGTTTGTTCACATCAGGTTTATCGTTTAACGCGCGGGATACCGTGCCAATCGATATATCTAGGTGTTTGGCTAGATCTTTTATACTTACCATTATGCAGGCAATCCTCTGCCGATTTAAACGAAATGGGGAAAAATTGATTGGTGAACTATTGACACATTTTTCACGTCATGTATAGTATCGTAAACGTTTACGGAAATTAGTGAAAAATAATAGACACCCATAATAGTAAGCGCTTGAGGGAGAATATATTGACAAAAACAGTGGTTTTAGTCGGATGTGGAGCTATGGCCAAAGGATGGTTAAAAGCCATTACCGAAACAGACCTGCTTAAGCAGGAGCTTAAAATAATTGGGTTGGTTGACTTATCGCTAGAGATGGCAAATAAATTGGCCGAAAAATTTACCGATCAATTGTCACTTTCGGATGTGATGATCGGCTCCGACCTCAATCAAGTGCTGACAACCACCAAACCAGATATTTTATTTGATGTGGTGATCCCTGCCGCACGGCGTGATGTGGTGGAAATTGGATTGGCACATGGCTGTCATGTTCTGTCCGAAAAACCCATGGCCAATAGTTTGGACGAAGCGCAAGAATTATTGCAATTGGCCAATAAAGCTGACCGCATTCATGCTGTGGTGCAAAATAGACGGTTTATTTCGGGCATAAGGCGTATTGATAAATTTATTAAAAGTGGCAAGCTTGGTGATTTAACCGCCATACATTGCGATTTCTTTTTGGGCGCGCATTTCGGCGGTTTCCGAGACAAAATGCAGCATGTTTTATTGCTCGATATGGCGGTTCATACGTTCGATGCGGCGCGTTTCATAATGAATAAAACACCCAAGGCGGTTTATTGTCAAGAGAGCAATCCAAAGGGTTCTTGGTATCAACATGGCGCTGCCGCCAATGCGATTTTTGAATTTTCTGACAATTGCACATTTACTTATCGTGGCTCGTGGTGTGCTGAGGGTGCCAATACTAGCTGGGAATCGACATGGCGGGTGATTGGCACAAATGGCACATTGCTTTGGGATGGCGCCGATGACATGCATGCGAGCTTGGTGGCTAGTGATGATGGTTTCATTCGTTTAACTGAAGCCGTAAACGTTTCTGACGACGTAAATATTGCCCAAATACATGGCCATGCCAGTGTATTAACTGACTTTTTGCAAGCCGTTAACAATGGCACACAGCCCGAAACTGTAAGTGGCGACAATATTAAAAGCCTAAGCATGGTTTTTGCCGCAATTGAAAGCGCTAAAACCCAACAAAGAATAGAAATTTCAAGCGAGGAAAATATATGAAAGACCCCAAAAAAGCCATCCGAATTGGCACCATGATTAGCGCATCTAGCGGTGAAGCGGCGCAGCGAATTGGCGAAATTGCCGATCTAGGTTTTGAAAGCTTTGAGCCGTTTTTTTGGCAAACCACCAATGGCCAAGACATTGCCGAGCTCGGCAAACGTTGCAAAGATGCGATTGGCGATAGGGACATCACAATCTCCACATTGGGTATGTTTGGCAACCCGCTTGAAGAGCAGCCATTAGACCGAGACACGTTACAAGGCTGGAAGGATTGCATCGACAATGCCCACCATTTTGGCGCGACATGCGTGGCGGGCTTTACAGGGCGTGTGCGCGGCAAACCATTAGAAGATAGCTTACCTAGATATAAAGAAATATGGACGGAACTTTCAAAACGTGCCGAAGATAAAGGCATTAAAATCGCGTTCGAGAATTGTGCGATGGATGGCAATTGGCAAACGGGCGATTGGAATATCGCCCATAACCCCGATGCTTGGGAGCTGATTTTTAACGAAACGCCGCAAGACAATATGGGGCTTGAATGGGAGCCTTGCCATCAACTTGTTTATCTAATCGACCCGATGCCACAAATTCGCAAATGGGCGGATAAGATTTTTCATGTGCATGGTAAAGATGCCACGATACGCCATGAAGTGATAAGCGAACATGGCATATTTGGTAAGGAAGAATTTGTATTTATGCGCACGCCAGGCTTTGGCGATAGCAATTGGAGCGACGTTATCTCTGAATTGCGAATGGCCGGGTATACAGGGGCAATTGACATTGAAGGCTGGCACGACCCTGTCTATAAAGACGAGCTTGAAATGACTGGCCAAGTGCATGCCATGAATTATTTAAAACATTGTCGTGGTGGTGATTTTATCAACATCCAAGCCCAATATGGCGGCGGCGATCCATCTTTAAAATAAATTCTCAGCTGTGGCTGAGCGAATACCCAAACACTCTAAAGGGAGGAGAATATTATGGGAAATAAACTAAAACTGATGCTTGGTGGCTTGTTGCTGTCAACAGCCATTATGGCATCACCAACATTGGCCGAAGAGGTCACCATCACGGTATGGTCGCTAGATGATGAAAATCAACCAGCGTTTAATTACGCCAAAGAATTTAGTGAAATGGATAACGGCATTCAAATCGAATATCGTGAAATTCAATTTGACGATGTGGTTTCAGAATCGATGCGTGCGTTTGCCACTGGCAAATCGCCCGACATTATTGCTGTCGACAATCCAGAGCACGCATTATTTGCAGGGCGTGGTGCATTTTTAGACATTACTGACAAAATTGCGGCATCAACAATTATCAATGCCGACAATTATTTTGCAGGCCCGCTTAATTCTGTTAGCTGGGAAGGCAAATTATTCGGCGTGCCAAAAGCCACCAATACAATTGCGCTTTATTATAATAAAGACCTTTATAAAAAAGCAGGCATTGATGCTGTGCCCGAAACTTGGGCAGAATTGGTTGATACAGCCCGTAAATTAAATGACCCTGACAATAATGTTTACGGTCTGGCGTTCTCAGCCAAAGCCAGTGAAGAAGGCACATTCCAATTCTTGCCATGGGCGCAAATGGCGGGCGGCGGTTATGACAATATCAATGTTGAAGGTGCGGTAAAAGCGCTGGATATCTGGAAGACTATATTGGATGAAAAACTCGCCTCACCCGATACGCTGACCCGCGGTCAATGGGATAGCACAGGCACATTTAACGCTGGCAATGCCGCCATGGTTATTTCTGGCCCGTGGGAACTTAACCGCATGTTAGAAGAAGCTAAATTTGATTGGGGTGTGGCGTTATTGCCAGTGCCAGAAGTTGGTTCGGCGCGTTCATCAGCGATGGGTGATTTTAATTGGGCGATTTTCTCCAATTCCAAACATCCAGATGAAGCGTTTAAAGCTTTGGAATATTTCGCGTCGCAAGATGACCGTTTATTCCCTGAATTTGGTCAATTGCCAGCACGGTCTGACATTGCTTTGCCACCCACAGGCATCGCGCTTAAAGATGCGGCGCTAAAAGTGTTCCAAGAGCAATTAAAATATGCCCAAGCGCGTGGTCCACACCCTGAATGGCCAAAAATTTCTAAAGCCATTCAAGACGCCATTCAAACGGCTCTTACAGGTGGTGCGACCTCAAAAGAGGCTTTAGATCTAGCCGCGGCTAAAATCGAGACCATCTTAAAATAATTTTCCTCAAGGACTGTTCGATAGAAATATCGAGCAGTCAAAACACCTCATAAGGAGAGATCGTGCGCGCATTATTCTCTAGCTTAAGAGATGGCAAAGGCTTTGACATTAGCCTGATTGCCATCGCCATGGTATTTTTGATTTTATTTTCTGGCGCGCCGCTGGTTTATAATGCCATTATGAGCTTTCAAGAGGTTGATATTTTTAACCTTGGCACATTCATTCGGCCATGGGTCGGGCTGGATAATTATCGCAGCTTATTTGCTGACCCCAGCACATTGCCGATTTTTTGGAATACGGTGGTTTTTGTGTTCAGCTCCATCGCTGGGCAATTCATAGTCGGTTTTGGTTTGGCGTTGTTTTTCACGCTTAAATTCCCCGGTGCTGCCTATTTACGAGGTTTATTTTTAGTTTCATGGGTTATGCCCGGCCTGGTGGTTGGTGCCATTTGGAATTGGATATTGTCAGGCGACTTTGGCATTTTAAATCATTTTTTAAAGTCTGTTGGCTTTATTTCAGAGAATATTTTCTGGCGCTCCGATATAAATTACTCCCTATGGGCGGTGATTATTGCCAATATTTGGCTCGGCACGGCATTCAATATGATTTTACTTAGCGTTGGCCTCGCAGCCATCCCCAGAGATGTTTATGAAGCCGCCGAATTAGACGGCGCAACCGCTATACAACGCTTTAGAACCATCACCCTGCCGATGATGCGCTCCACCATTGGCGCGGTGGTTTCACTCGGCCTTATATTCACTTTGCAACAATTCGATCTGTTTGCCGCCATCACATCAGGTGGGCCTGCCAACTCATCCAATGTCGCGCAATATAAAGCGTGGGAAATGAGCTTTCGAGAATATGATTTTGCCCGCGGGGCAACCATTTCAGTGCTGATGATTGTGGTGGTGATGATTGCTTCGATCATCTATGTGCGGTCGACAAAACAAGAGGTGCGCGGATGAATGAATATAGGCAAAAAATTTGGACAAGCCGCCTGCTGCTGATTGTGGCGTTAGGTCTTGCCGTCATCTATCTGTTCCCGCTTTATTGGATGTTTGTAACCAGTTTAAAAACTGGCTCAGACGTGTTTGCCACACCGCCGGCATTGTGGCCAAATGTTCCAAAATGGTCTACCTATGCCGAGGTTTGGCAATCTAAAAACATGGCGCGCTATATGGGCAATAGTCTTTACATCGCCACAGGCACAATGGCCATAACCGCTATTTTGGGCACAGGTTGTGCCTATGTTTTGGCACGTTATCGCAATATGTGGATTGATATTGGCCTGTTTTTAGTGCTGATGCTGCAGGTACTGCCCGCCTCACTTATGGTCACGCCATTATTTGTTGGGTTCAACCAAATTGGCTTGTTAGAGCTGCCCCGCACAGCGGTGATTTTAGCGCTTAGTGCCAAAACCATGCCGTTCTTTATCATTTTGGTGCGCGCTACATTTATGTCGGTACCGCATGAGCTAGAAGAGGCTGCATTGGTTGATGGCAATTCGCGTCTTGGGGCGTTTTGTAATATTGTTTTGCCGCTGGCGCGTAACGGAATTTTGGTTTCGGCCATTCTTATCTTCATGCAGGCGTTTGGTGAATTTGTCTATTCAAAATCAATGATACAAACCAGCGAACTGCAACCTGCCAGTGTCGGGCTCAATTCATTCATGGGGCCAAACACCAATGAATGGAATAAAATTATGGCCTTTGCCATGATGTATGTCATGCCAATTTTGGGAATTTTCATATTATTGCAACGTCGCATCGTTGCGGGTCTAACATCAGGAGCGTTAAAATGAGCGACGTTATACAAATCGAACTTAGCAATATCAACAAACATTATGGCAGTTTTCATGCCTTAAAAGATATTAATTTGAGCATTCCCAAAGGTCAATTTGTGGCTTTAGTTGGGCCTTCGGGCTGCGGAAAATCAACACTTTTGCGTTCTATTGCGGGGCTAGAAAGCATTTCAGGCGGCACGATGAGCATTGCGGGTGAAGCGGTGAATAATTTACCACCGCGCAAACGCGATGTGGCGATGGTGTTTCAGTCCTATGCGCTTTATCCGCATATGACGGTGTTGAACAACCTGACTTATTCGCTGCGGATTAAAGGCACTAACATAAAACAAGCCAATAAAGCCGCCGAAGAAATTGCCAAAACCATCGGCTTGTCGGATCTATTAAGCCGCTACCCGCGCGAGCTTTCAGGCGGCCAGCGCCAGCGTGTCGCCATGGGGCGCGCCATTATCCGCGACCCAAAGGCGTTTTTGTTCGATGAGCCATTGTCCAATTTAGATGCCTCCTTGCGGGTGCATATGCGCAAGGAGATCCGCGCTCTGCATGATCGGCTAGGCGCAACTTCAGTTTATGTCACCCATGACCAGATCGAAGCGATGACCATGGCCGATCATGTGGTTGTGTTGTGCGAAGGCGAGATTGTGCAACAAGGCTCACCGCTCGATTTATACGACACACCTGCCAATAAATTTGTGGCAGGTTTTATCGGCTCTCCCGCCATGAATTTTGTCGAAGGGGTAATAGGCGAAGATGGAAAATCAGTACAGCTTAACTTTGTTCATCCACAAAAAATCGCCCTAAATCGAAAATTACCAGTAGGCCAAAAAGTTGATGTCGGCATGCGGCCAGAACATCTAATCATTTCGAACGATGCAGCGAACCTAAGCGCCAAAATAGCCATGACCGAAGCCACGGGCCCCATAACTTATTATACCACCGATACCACCCCCGAATTGACCCTCATTCAACAAGGCCGCGGCACAGTCTCTACAGGCGATAAAATCGGCCTAAAAATCAAACCTGAACATATATATTTATTTGATAAAGACACGGGCTTAGTGCTTTAATTAAAAGTTTTAATATAGCCAAAACTGGCGTGGATGCTCCTGTGCTAGAAATTTCTAACAAAGCGGGTGTCGGTGTTGGTACGCTTTATCGGCATTTCCCAAAACGTTCAGACCTTGTTGCAGCGGTTTTTCGCCGTGAAATCGACGCCTGCGCAGATGAAGCGCAAGAATTATCCAACGAGCATGAACCGTTTGAGGCGCTTGCATTGTGGCTACAACGCTTGGTGGAATTCTTTGCCACCAAACGTGGTTTGGCAAGTGCCGTGCAATCTGGAGATCCAGCATTTGCTGAATTGCGCGGGCATTTTGATCAACGGCTCAGACCGGCACTTGTGTCATTGATTGAGACAGCCACGTCAGCTGGCGAAATTCGTGACAATGTTGCAGCAAATGATGTTTTACATGCAGTGGCTCAGTTATGTCTGCCCTCTAAAGATGATGATCCTGACAGGGCAGCGCGCATGGTGATGATTATGGCAGATGGGTTACGCTACAATACCGCAAATTCAACCAGCTAAGAATTGATTGAACCACGTGTCCACATTGTGGACCCATTATATTGTATTTTATAAGATAAATACTCCGTAATTGCTTCTTATTGGCGTTATTAAGCTGCCAAATGTTATTTTTTCCCAAATAAGCAAGTCACTAATTCCACATTGTGGAATTATTAGTTAATTGTTATTTACAATGATATTTTGTGAATCTAACCTCAATGAAATAATAAGTCATTTTGTGGGAGGGATGTATGAATGTCGTTAAATCATCAAAACTACCTGTAAACCCCGCCTCTGTAAACCGCGACAAAGACAGGTTATCAGATGCACCGCATGGTAGTTCCAAAAGCATTTTAAGGGCGATGAATTTATTGCGTCAGGTGGGTTTAAGCCAAAATATTGGCTTAACAAATTTGGCAAAACTCACTGGGTTGAGCAAGCCGACCGTACATCGGATATTGCTGGCGTTGATAAAAACTGGACTGGTAAAGCAAAATTCAAATGACAAACAATATAGCCTTGGTTTAGATGCTTATCTTTTGGGACAACTTGCAGAACCACCGCATAATATTCATAATTTAGCGCGCGATGGGATGAGCCGTTTGGCCGACATCTCGGGCGACATTGCATTTTTGAGCATTGTTCAAGGCACATCCACGGTTTGCTTGCACCGTGAAGAAGGCAAATATCCAATAAGAACCCATGTGTTAAATGTTGGCGACCGTCACCCCATGCCTATGGGAGCGGCGTCATTGGCGATATTATCTTGTTTGCCAGAGGCCGATGTGAATGTCATTTTAAAAATTAATTCTGCTGAGGTGATGAGTAAATTCCCTGATTTTGATATGGAGCGTATACGGCGTTTGGTGGTCAATGCACGGCAACAAGGCTGGGCATTAAACCCAGGCCTGGTATTTCCTGGGTCTTGGGCCATTTCGGCGCCAGTGCGAGATCCCGATGGGCGGGTGCTTGGTGCGGTGACCATTGCGGCGATCGAATCTAGGTTAAAAGGTGAGCGGCAATGCGTGTTGGCAATACCCCTGATGAAAGAGGCTCAAAAATTAGAAAAATTAATACGCAATGCGCATTTGGCCATTCGGCCTTCTGGTTCATTGCTTGGCTAGGCGGCTTTGTATATTGAGAGTTATTAAGAGGAGGTTAGACTATGAAAACTGAGAGCGTGATGGTGGGCTGGGCACACAGCCAATTTGGTAAAAGCGATAGCCCTGACATTGAAAGCTTAATTGCTGAAGTGGGCTATGCCGCTTTAGAACATGCAGGCATCGCGGTTGAAGATGTTGATTTTGCATCCATTGGTGCGTGGAATGGCGGGTTTTCAAAACAGGGTTTTGAATCGGGCTTAATCAGTGTTGCCATGCCCGAATTGCGTTATGTGCCTGCCATAAGGGCTGAAAACGCCTGCGCTACAGGCACGGCGGCACTTTATACGGCGATTGATTTTGTCGAAAGTGGGCGCGGCAAAATTGCCTTGGTTTTTGGCGCAGAAAAAATGACCGCAACGCCGATTGCAGAGGTCGGTGAGATTTTATTAAGCGCCTGTTATCGCAAACAAGAAGCAGATGTTCGGGGTGGGTTTGCAGGGGTTTTTGCTAAAATTGCCGATGCATATTTTCAAAAAAATGGTGACCGCAGCGAAGAATTGGCGATGATTGCGGCTAAAAATCACGCCAATGCCATGCACAATCCCTATGCGCATATGAAAAAAGATTTTGGTTTTGATTTTTGCAATCAGGTGTCAGACAAAAACCCAATTGTCGCAGGGCCATTAAGGCGCACCGACTGCTCGCTAATATCTGATGGCGCTGCGGCCATTGTAATTTGTGACCGAGAAACTGCCGAAGGGTTAGAGCGGGCAATTGGGTTTAAGGCCCGCGCCAATTGCAACGATATGTTCCCTCTAGCCCAGCGTGATATGACCGCATTTGAAGGGGCGAAACGAACTTGGGATATGGCCAAAGACATTGCAGGCATAAGCCTTGATGATTTAAGTTTGGTTGAAACTCATGATTGTTTCACCATTGCCGAAATGATTGAATATGAGGCGATGGGGCTGACTGAGCGCGGCCAAGGCTGGCGCGCCATACGCGAAGGGTGGACACAAAAAGACGGACGGCTACCGATCAACCCTTCAGGTGGGTTAAAAGCCAAAGGCCACCCGATCGGCGCGACAGGTGTTTCGATGCATGTGATGGCGGCGATGCAGCTTATGGGTGAAGCGGGTGATATGCAAATTGCCAATGCCAACCTTGCGGGCGTGTTTAATATGGGCGGGGCAGCCGTGTCTAATTATGTTTCGATTTTGGAGCGGGTAAAATAATGCAATTGAATGAGCAACCAGTTAGTCAAAGAGCTATGAATCTGGCGCATTTTGTTGAGCAAGCCGCCATGCGCCATGCCAATTCTTTGGCCTTTGCGTGGGGCGACGAAAAATGGAACTGGGCACAGCAAAATGCCCGTATAAATGCCATGGCCTATGCTTTGGTGCATGAATATGGGGTGAAAAAAGGCGATCGTATATTGGTGCAATCATCCAATTGCAACCAAATGTTTGAAAGCATGTTTGCGTGTTTTCGCGTGGGTGCTATATGGGTGCCCGCCAATTTTAGAGGCAGCCCCGATGATTTGGAGTGGATGGCGACATCAAGCGGCGCGATTGGCTTGATATGCCATGCTGATTTTCCGCAATATGCCGAGACATTAAACTCAAAATTGAAATTCATCATAGCCATTGGTGCGGCTGATTTTGGCCAAGATTATGATGAAATTGTGCAGCAAAATAACGGTAAAATCACGCCATTGGTTGCAGTTGATTATCATGACCCCTGTTGGTTCTTTTATACCTCTGGCTCGACAGGTAAACCCAAAGCCGTGGTGTTAACTCACGGGCATATGGCCTTTGTGGTGACCAATCATTTGGCCGATTTAATGCCCTATACCACGGAGCAAGATGTATCCTTAGTGGTTGCGCCTTTATCGCACGGCGCAGGAGTGCATGCTTTGGTGCAGGTGGCACGCGGCGCGGCCAGTATATTGCCTAAAGAGACACGGTTTGACCCTGCAGAAATTTGGCATTTGGTCGAAAAATATCAAGTGACAAATATGTTCACCGTGCCGACTATATTAAAAATATTAATTGAGCATCCAGCAGTGGATCAAGTTGATCATTCCTCATTGCGTTATGTGATTTATGCAGGCGCGCCGATGTATCAGGTCGATCAAAATAACGCGCTAGATAAAATTGGCTCGGTTCTGGTGCAATATTTTGGGCTTGGTGAAGTGACGGGCAATATAACGGTTTTGCCACCGCATTTGCATCAAAATTCTAACCATGAGCATGAGCGCGCTGGCACATGCGGGTTTGCCCGCACGGGTATGCAGGTACAAATTCAAAATAAACAAGGCGATCATTTGCCAATTGGCGAAACGGGCGAAATTTGCGTCATTGGGCCTGCGGTTTTTAAAGGCTATTGGAACAATCCCGAAGCCAATGAAAAATCTTTCCGCAATGGCTGGTTTCGAACGGGTGATGTTGGCCATATGGATGAAAAAGGGTTTTTCTATATCACTGGCCGCGAGTCCGACATGTATATTTCGGGCGGATCGAATATTTACCCGCGCGAGATAGAAGAAAAAATCTTGCAACATGATGACATTAATGAGGTGGCAGTGATCGGCATTCCTGATGCTAAATGGGGTGAAGTTGGCGTGGCGATTTGCGTGGCGCGCGAGGGGGCAGAAGTTGACACTATAAATGTTGCGACATTTTTAAAACCCAAAATTGCCAGTTATAAAATGCCAAAACAATTTCATTTTTGGGCAGAATTACCTAAATCGGGTTATGGGAAAATCACCAAAAAATTGGTCAAACAAATGTATTTTGACAAGAATGAGCCAAAAGGCGGTGATCAATGAATTCTGTTCAAAATAAATTACCAACTCACATTGAACAACCGGGGACAGTCGGCGCAGCTTATGTGACTGCGTCGACGCGGGTTGATGAGTTTGAGTTTGTTTTGCCAGCAGGGGTTTCAATTGCCGATGCCGTGACACAAGAACTTGCAGCACGTCATTATGCAGGGGCATATTTATATTTTACCAAAGGTAGGATTGCCCATGCCGAATATGTCATTCCTGATGTCACGCCTGATGCTGAGCATGTCGCTTGGTACAGCCCAATGCATAAAGTGAGCAGCGCTAGCCAATTTGAATGTGCGGGCATAAATTGCGGGCAAGGCGAGCCTTATTATCATTGCCATGCATCTGCGAGTGATGTCACAACCCAAAAAACCAATGTAATGGGGCATTTTTTGCTAGAAAACTCAACATTCTCACAGGATGTAATCATAACAGCCATGGGCTATAAAGATGCATTTTTTAACCGCATTGCAGATCAACAAACAGGCTTCAATCTGTTAAGCCCTGAAGTTGTCAATCAAATAAATGCCCAACAAGCGGATGCTATATTATTGCGCATTGCCCCCAATGTGGAGGTGAGCCAACCGATTATTGAACTTTGCCAACAATATGGCTGGCAAAAGGCTTCCATTCATGGGGTTGGCAGTCTGATTGGCGCGCATTTTGCCGATGGTCGCATTTTGAATAATTTTATGACAGAATTTCTCATCACCAAAGGCAATGTTGATTTAACCAAAGACAGTGCGCAATGCCAACTCGAAATTGTCATTGTCAGTGAACAAGATGAAATCATGCAGGGTCTATTGGCACAAGATACCAACCCTGTCTTAATTACAAGCGAATTTATAATAAGAAGGTTAGCTTAATAACCCAGATAAAAACACGAAAACACGATAACAGAAAAGGGAATAAAAATGAAGAAATTTACAAAAATCCTAGCCATGTCAACGGCCTTGGTTGCCGCAACATTGAGCGTATCTTCGGTGCAAGCCAGAAACATTGAAATGCAATCCTACATCACGGGTGCTTTGCCACTTTTGGGCTCATCGGGTCTTGAATTCGGCGATCGGATTTCGCGTTTAACAGGCGGTTCACTTAGCTTTAGCTTTAAAAACCCAGGTGAACTTGTAACGCCAAGCGAAATTTGGGACTCTGTGTCAACGGGCGCAGTCGAAGCAGGCTGGTATGTAACCGGTATGGCAGAAGGCATCATTCCTTCGGCATCTCTATTCACCTCATTCCCATTTGGCCCAGATGTTAAAGAATATAGCGCTTGGTGGTATAATGCTGGCGGGTCGCAATTATGGGATGAATTGGCCGCACCGTTTAACATTCATACCGAATTATGTACAGTATTGGTGCCCGAAGCTTCTGGTTGGTTTAAAAAAGAAATCAACTCAGTTGATGATCTTAAAGGTCTTAAAATGCGTATCTTCGGCTTAGGTGCTGCGGTGATGCAAAATCTAGGTGCTGAAGCTCAGTCTATGTCGGCTGGTGATACCATGGCAGCGCTTAACCTTGGCACAATTGACGCGGCTGAATTGTCATTCCCATCGATTGACCAACGGGTTGGCATGAATGAGCATGCAAACCATTATTATTTCCCAGGTTGGCATCAACAAACGTCGTTAATTATGATGATTATGAACCAAGATAGTTGGGATGGCCTTGAGGATAATGAACAAGCTGCGATTAGCGAAGTTTGTGCCGCCAATGTGGCACGCACCATGGCGCAAGGTGAAGTGATTCAGCTTAAACCATTGGCCGAAATGATCGCCACTGGCACCATTGTTCATACATGGTCAGATGAAATGCTCGACAGTTTTGAAGGCGCGTGGGAAAATGTTGTGGTTGAAAAATCCGCTGCTGATCCAGATTTCAAACGGGTTTGGGAACATATTCAAGCCTTCCGTGCTGACTATAAAAAATGGGCAGACTTAGGTTATCTTAAATAGGCGTCTCATTGATGAAAGAGCGGTGCTAATCATTTAGGTTGGCACCGTTATTGATATTATGCAAAAGCTTTTAAAATATTCAAAAATACTGGCGTGGCCCTGCCAGCAAGCCGCAAAAATTATCGGCTATTTACTATTGCTGCTCACTGCGGTCATTCTTTATGATGTGGTCGGCCGTAAATTTTTCGCCACGGGTTCATTTAAATTGCAAGAAGCCGAATGGCATTTACACGGCGCCATTGCTTTGCTTGGGTTTGGTTATGCTTATATTCAGAATGCCCATGTGCGCATTGATGTGTTTTCGGCCAAAATACCAACAAATGCAAAACTAATTATGGAAATTTTGGCAATATGTATATTTTTACTGCCGTTTATGGGGCTGTTATTATGGTTCGGGTATGATTTTGCCGAACGCTCTTATATGCGCTCTGAAACCTCAGCGGGCGGTGTTGGGCTGCCTTATCGGTGGATTATAAAATCAGTATTGCCACTGGCGGCTTTGTTGAACATTCTCGCAGGCCTGTCGGTGGCGCTTCAGTGTATTGTGGCACTAAAAGCCCCGCATTTGCAGGATAATAGAATGTGGGATGACTTATAATGGAATTTTTAATCGATATTTTGCCAGGTTTAATGTTTGGCACCTTGGTCATCACTTTATTTTCGGGCCTGCCTGTGGCCATTATGTTAATGGGTGTGACGCTTATTTTTGGCGTCATTGCCTTGGCTATGGGCGAAATGCGCTTTGTGCAAATGACCTTATTGCCAACCCGAATTTATGGCGGCATCATTCAAAACCCCGTATTGGTGGCCGCGCCGATGTTTATCTTTATGGGCTTGATATTGGAAAAAACCCGCATCGCCGAAGATTTGCTCAATAGTTTGCAACGGGTGATGCGCGTGGTGCCAGGTGGTTTGGCCTTGGCGGTGATTTTAATGGGCACAATTTTAGCCGCCGCCACGGGCATTATTGGCGCTTCAGTGGTGATGCTCACGGTAATCGCTATTCCGACCATGCTAGATAAAGGTTATTCACCAACACTTGCCGCAGGCACGGTTGCCAGCGCAGGCACGTTGGGCATTCTCATTCCGCCTTCAGTTATGTTGGTATTTATGGGCGATTTACTGGGTATAAATTTGGCAAAATTATTCATCGCGGCGTTTATGCCGGGCATGATATTGGCGGGGGCTTATTTGGTTTATATTGTGATCATCTCAGCGATCAACCCAAAAGTCGCCCCCAAATTACCACCGCTTGCGCCTGAAGAGCGCGAAGGCTTGCTGTTAGAAACATTCATTGCGCTGATATTGCCATTATTGCTAATCACTGCGGTTCTCGGCTCTATATTGGGCGGCATCGCCACCCCGACTGAGGCCTCTGGCGTTGGTGTGGCGGCGGCATTGTTGCTTGGCTTTGTGCGTGGCCGTATTTCGTGGACATCAATTAATGAGGCTATGGATGGCTCGGTCAAAACATTGGCCATGCTGTTTTTTATTTTTGTGGGTGCCACGGGCTTTTCGTATGTTTTCAGAGGCATTGGCGGTGAAGATTTCATCATCAATGCTGCCCATGGCCTAAATTTGGGCGATTGGGGCTTATTGGCGATGATGATGCTGATGATATTCCTAATGGGCTTTTTCTTTGATTGGATCGAGATTATTTTAATCATTATGCCAATATTTGCCCCGTTGGTGATGGGTTTGGATTTAGGCGATCACGTCTCCTCTAAAGACATGATTTATTGGTTTGCGGTGCTGGTGGCGGTTAATTTACAAACCTCATTCTTAACCCCGCCGTTTGGCTTTGCGTTATTTTATTTGAAAGGCGCGGCGGGCAACCGCTTAAAAATGAGCGAGATTTATAAGGGTATTATTCCGTTTGTTTTGGTTCAAATTGCAGTGCTTGGGGCTTTGGTCGCTTGGCCTGAAATTATTCTATCTTTGCCAAGGATGTTGTTAAAATGAGTGATATGCTCAAAAACCCCAGATTCGGCACCAGTGTTGCGGGCAAACGCATTGTGGTGATCGGCGCGGGTTCTATTGGCGAAGGCATGGGCAATGGCAAAGCCGCATCATTGCTTTATGCCGCGCAAGGCGGACAAGTGCTTTGTGTGGATAGGAATGAAGCTGCTGCTCAACAAACAGCAGATCAGATTGCCGCCCAAGGCGGGGTGGCCTATGCACTTGCTGGCGATGTAACAGAAGCAGAGCAGGTCAATAAAATCATCCAAGCTTGCGATGATTATTGGGGAGGCTTGGACATTCTACATTTTAACGTCGGCACCAGCCGCCCGTTTGGGGTTATGGATACCGAATTGGATGAATGGCAACAAACATTCGCAACAAATGTCGAAAGCGCTTTTTTGCTCACCAAGGCCGCATTACCAATGCTTGAGCAAGATGGTGGCGGAGCGATTGTTTATATTTCATCACTTGCCGCCATCAGAGGCGGGCCCTATGCCTATGTATCGTATGAAGCCTCTAAAGCCGCGCTTTGTCGTTTTGCACAATCTGTGGCGTTGGAATATGCATCCCGCGGCGTGCGGGCAAATACCATTTTGCCGGGCACAATAGACACGCCACATGTCAAAGCCTTTATATCGCCCGATGCGGATGCGGCGCAATTGTCCAAAACACGTTCTGCAATGGTGCCCATGCGGCGTCAAGGCACAGCTTGGGACGTGGCCGAAGCGGCTTTATTTTTAGCCTCTGATGCAGCAGGTTATATTACAGGTATAGACTTACCAGTCGATGGCGGCTTGTCTAAAGTTTTTACGCAATGATATCAAAACCATAGTAAAAAGGAAAATCAAGTGACTATATCACAATCAAGAGTGGTGCTCATTACTGGTGCCGCGCGCGGCATTGGTCTTGCTACCAGCAAAAAATTTCTCGATGCTGGGTGGAATGTGGCTATGTTGGACATTCAGGAAGAAACGCTCAATGCGGCGATCGCCGATATTGATTTGCAAGATAGATGTTTGAGCTTGGCTTGTGATGTATCTGATGCCGATCAAGTGACACAAGCCATCGCAAAATTAATGAACCATTTTTCTCGTTTGGATGCGGTGGTTAACAATGCAGGCACAGCAACGTTTAAACCAATAAGAAGCACCACATTTGAAGAATGGTCACATGTGTTGGATGTCAATCTTTCAGGGCCGTTTTTGGTCACCCAAGCGGCTACAGATCATCTGATACAGAGTGCCGAAAGGCGGGGCAAACAATCGGCAGTGGTGAATATAACCTCAATATCTGGCTTGCGAGCCAGTACATTGCGGGTGGCTTATGGGGTGAGCAAAGCGGGCTTGGCACAGCTAACCAAGCAGCAAGCGGTAGAGTTGGGCGAATTTAACATTCGCGTCAACGCCGTGGCGCCGGGGCCTGTCGATACCGCCATGGCGCTCAAAGTTCATACAGCAGATATAAGAGCCGCCTATCATGATGCCATACCGCTTAACCGCTATGGTACAGAGGATGAAATTGCCAATATGATATTGTTTTTATGCAGTGATGAAGCCAGTTATATATCTGGCCAAGTGATTGCTGTGGATGGCGGGTTTGACTCGACAGGTATTGGCCTGCCAAGCTTACGCTAACCGTCTGCTTCTAAGTAATTCGACAATGAGAAAAAGCCTAATTTAATTCCGCTAATAATTCAGCGGTGGTCAATTGGCGGCAATAGCCTTTTATGGTGTTTAGCGAATTTGTATGGCGATCAGCCGTATATGTTGTGCAAGCGTCGGTAATCAAGGTAACCAAATAACCCAAATCACAAGCATCGCGAACCGCGCTTTCTACGCACTGGTCGGTCAATATCCCCACTAAAACCAATTGTTTCACCCCGAGGTTACGCAAAATATAATCAATGTGGGTCGATACAAATACTGATGATGATGATTTATGCAAAGTTATTTCATCTTCATCTGGCTGTAATTGATCGATGGTTTGCCCATCCCACGAACCTTTGGGTACATTAAACCCAGTGATTTTATAATCCAAACTGCGGTCACGGCCATCTTTTGTCAGGCTTTCAATCGTTGTGTACATAACTTCGATTTTGGCTTGGCGGCAAGCCGTCTGTATTTGCTGCATATTTTTGATAACGCCATCATTTAGTTGGCCAAAAAAATAGCCGTATTTTTGATCAAATTGCTCGTCGCTCAGCCCCTCAAACTCGGCTCCTTGACGGTGGGCGCAAAAATTCTGCACATCGATGAATAGCAAAGCAGATTGATCCGCGACTAGTGGGAGATTACGGGTTAAGTTCATTTAATGGCTCCGATAGAAAGTGTTGAATTGCCTTTGAAATTATTTCTGCCCATTTATTTATGCCGCTTTCGTTGAGTAGATGATCGTTGCGAACTTCAATTAAACTATGGGCGATGCGCCTTTGTTCGCCATGAATGGGAACAAACCAATCTGAATTATTTTCTATATTATAAGGTTGGTTTTCACCAATGTTAAGATCTGGATGGTTCGCTGAAAGATATTGCATAAAACTACGTGAGGTTTTTTGGTCTTGCCGAAATAAAAACCCAACATCCCATGGGCGTTTGTTGCCATTCATTTGCGGCGTAAAACTATGAATGGCTATTATTAACTTGTAATGGTTTTGGTCTAGCAATTGCGAAATTTTATCATGAAATGGGGTGAATATTTCATCAATACGAGATTGGCGATCTTCATCGCTAATGTTCAAATTGCCCGATATTAAGGTGTGATCACTCATTTCAGGAATAGAGTCAGACTGGTTGGTCGGTCGGTTGCAATCAATGACCAAGCGGCTATAATTTTGCAAGATGGCTGGAACGTTTAATTGTGCGGCAATTTTTCGGGTCAATTTTGCTGCACCAATGTCATAACCAATATGCTGGTTAAAAATTTCTAGCGACACGCCTAATCCATTTAATTTTATTGGCACCGCTTGGCCAGCATGCTCGCAAACCAATAGTATATCAGCCGAAATGTCTGATTCTATTAATTCAAATACAGATGGATCAAATGCGCCAAGCAAATGCTGGTTTTTGTTTAAAACTTTTGTCAATTTTATACCTTTTCAGCTGCCAGAGTTTTGGCTGGCAATAGGCCATTAGGGCGAAACAATAATACCAAAACAACAATAGCCAAACCAATTGGCTCCCGAAATTCTTGCATTCCATGCGGTAAGAAAGCTGATAAATACACTTCTATAAATGCCAACAGAAAACCGCCTGCAACCGCACCTTTTAGGCTGCCTAAACCACCTAAAATGGCCGCAATAAAGGCCTTTAATACAGGTGTAAAGCCCATTAACGGATCGACGGATGCACGCTGGCTCACCCACAAAACAGCCGCCACGCCTGCTAATAGGCCTGACAATGCAAAAGCACCAGCTATCACTGTGTTGGCATGAATGCCCATTAAACGCGCGATGGAAAAATCTTCTGCGGCGGCGCGCATGGCAATGCCGGTTTTTTGCTTGGTCATAAACCAATCTAAAAAGATCAGCATGACAATGGTGCTGATGATGGCCGCAATTTTATTCACCCCGATGATCAGGCCAAATATAGTCACACTTTCTGACAATATGGCTGGTAATAAAACTGGCTGCGAGCGGGCTGAAATTAAGTTTTGAAATAGCATTTGTAAAATCATCGCAATGGCAAAGCTGGTCACCAATAATGTAGCGCCTGAGCTGCCTCTTACGGGCCTAAAGGCAATGCGCTCCATAGCAATGGCGGCTAAAATAGCTGCGCCAATGGCCAAGATTACGGCCAGAGGAAACGGCACGGCAGCAATGCCACAATACATTAAAACATAGCCAGAAATTGTCATCAATTCACCATGAGCAAAATTTATCAAACCCATAATAGAAAACACCACCGCCAAGCCCAATGCCAACAACGCATATATGCCGCCAAGGGCGACTGCATTTGCACTTTGTTGTAAGAAAAGATCCATTATTCAGCTCCTAAATAAGCATTTTCGAGCGTTGTTGAATCACTCAAACTAGCGGCATCGCCATGCGCAACTATTTTCCCGCTGGCCATCACATAGCCTCTATCGGCTATGTTCAAAGCCATGGAGACATTTTGCTCGACCAAAATAATCGTCACACCTTGTTGACGCAGCAGGGCTATCAATTCAAAAATCTGTTCAACAATTATTGGTGCTAAACCCAGCGAAGGCTCATCCAATAATAGCAGGCGCGGGCTGCACATTAGAGCGCGCCCCAAGGCTAACATTTGCTGTTGGCCACCAGATAATGTGCCGCCATATTGCTGTTTTCGTTCAAATAAAATCGGAAATAATTCATAAACTCGTTCATATGCCGCCTTAATCTGTGCCTTATCTTTAACCGAGTATGCCCCCAGCATGAGATTATCTTCGACACTTAAAGTGGCAAACACCCGCCGCCCTTCGGGTGACAAAGTCAACCCAAGGGGAGCAAGTGTTTCCGAGGAGAAATCTGTAATATCTGTGCCATCGAATATAATTTTACCCGCGGAAACGGGTGCAAGGCCGACAATTGCATTTAAAGTCGAAGACTTGCCCGCTCCATTGGCGCCCAACAGAGCGACAATTTCGCCATCTTTAATGCTCAGGTCAATGCCTCTCACAGCGTTGACAGCATCATAACTGACCGAAACGGATTTAAGTTCAATAAGCGATGTCACAGATATTGTCCTTATTGCATGCGTGGTGCTGGGATTAAGTCAGCAACAGGCGCTGGTTGGCCAACAAGCTCTCTTTCACCATCCTTAACCCGAATGATGGAAACTTGACGAACGGGCATGCCAGTTGTGCCTTTATAGGTGATCAGGCTGGTTGCGCCTTGCACATTTTCAAGTTCGGCAATGGCATCACGTATGGCTTGAGAATCGGTACTTCCGCCTGCGCTTATTACCGCAGCCTCAATCACTTTAATCAAGTCGTAACCAACGGCATTAAATACAGTGTCTGAGTCTTTGCCAGTTTTTTGCTTAAATAGAGCGTTAAATTTTTCCAATTCACTGCCCTTTGTGGCGTGTCCAGCCGTG
Organism: Alphaproteobacteria bacterium; assembly: GCA_002400495.2. Classification (GTDB taxonomy): domain Bacteria; phylum Pseudomonadota; class Alphaproteobacteria; order Rhizobiales; family OSC116; genus OCS116. The sequence goes on from NVQL02000075.1 coordinate 117,112, forward strand.
GTGAATACAACGTTTTCACCAACTTTACCGAGTGAGAATGTAGTGGGGCTATCAATACCATCGGAACCGATCACTTGACTGGTTACGCCTGCGGCGCGCAAAGCTTTCAAGAAAGACGGAAAATCTGGCTCATAAGCTGATGTCATCACAATATCTGGTTGCGGCGATATGGCGGCAATCTTAGTGGCAATTGATGAAAAATCTGGTTGGCCTAATGAATAGGTTTCTGTACCAACCACGCTGCCCCCCAATGCCTTAATCACATCCGCAAAATATAGTGGTAAAGTTGTATATTGGGTATCGGGCGAGTATAAAATAAACGCCGATTTATAACCCTGCTCATATGCCCAACTTGCTGAAACCGTGGCTTGTACGTTGTCGCCAGGGAAATTAGCAAATACAAAATCGCCACCTATCAAAGGTAAAGTCGGTGAAGATGCACAGGTTGAAATGGCTGGAATTTTGGCTTCATCAACAATGCCGGTTACCGCCAATGAAGGGTCAGCATCACATGGCAATACGATGACTGAAACTTCAGCATCAACCAATTCTTGCACGGCAATGATGGTTTGCGCGACATCTGAACGCATGTCTTTTTCAATCAGTTCAATGTTGATTTTGCCCATAATGCCGCCTGCAGCATTTAATTCTTCCACGGCTATTTTCAATCCAGTTACCACGGGTACATCATAGGGGGCTAAACCACCCGATTGCGCGGTGGCTAAGCCAATTTTTAAGGTTTCAGCCGAAGCTGTCGTCACCATTGCAAATGCAAGCACGGTGGAAAGTAGTATTTTTTTCATGTCACGTCTCTCTCTTTGGTTGGTTTTATTTCAGTCTTGTTTATAATTTCTGCCTAAATAAGCCTCTCTTACGGAGTGATTGGTTCTAATCTCATCTGGCGTGCCTTGGGCAATTAATTTGCCTTCGTTAAATACAATGATGCGGTCGCAAAGCTGGTTGATTAATTTTAAATCATGATCAACCAATAAAATACCGATTGAGTCTTCGCGGGCAATGTCACTGAGTATCGTCATTAGAGCCTGTGTCTCTTCGGGGTTCATTCCTGCGGCGGGTTCATCTAGATATAACAATGATGGATTGCAAGCCAATGCCCGCGCAATTTCGACTTTACGCTGTAAGCCGTAAGATAGCGTGCCCGCATCTTGTTCAATCAAATCAGCAATGCCAAGCCTTAAAATTGCAGATTTGGTGCGCAAATCACTATCTTTGCCATCATTGGTGCTGAGAGCTGCGATGTTGACATTTTGCCACACAGTTAAACTGCCAAATAACCTTATATTTTGAAACGTTCGGGCAATGCCCAATTGGGCAAATTTTGCAGAATTGGCGTTGATTATGGGTTTATCGCCCAATAATATCTGGCCTTTGGTTGGCGATAATACCCCCGACAGCATATTTAACATTGTGGTTTTGCCCGAGCCGTTGGGTCCAATAAGCCCTAATATTTCGCCCGATTTTATGGTGATTAAAACATTGTCAACCGCCACCAAACCGCCAAATTGCATGGTCATATTTGTGGCGCTCAAACTCGCAGTTTTGGTATTTTTTGTGGCACTTTTGCTGGCCTCTGAAGCGGTAATTTTTCGCTTAATCGGAAAAATCCGTTCTTCCCATTCTTTTAGACCTGCAAGCCCTTCAGCTTTTTTAAACATGGCAAATAATATAATCAACGCAATGCCAATTTGGGTCATGCCAAAAACGGTTGGCACTTCGATGCTTAAAAAAGTAAAGCCACCTTCATGGCGGCGTAAAACTTCTGAAACAATGGTGATCACCACAGCGCCCGTCACAGCGCCCGTCACAGTCGTCATGCCGCCGACTATCAGCATAGACAGCAAAAAGAATGTATCGGTAAAGTAGAATTTTTTGGGGCTAAATGCACCTAAAAAATGTGCCAATAAAGCGCCAGACAAAGCCATAATTGCAGCACTTAATATCCAAGAAATTAGCCGCTCGCGTTTTATTTTTACCCCGATGGCACTGGCTGCGATGGCGTTATCTCGCCCTGCCCTTAATTTTAAACCCGAGTTTGAATCGCGATAAAGCCGCGCCACAATTAGTGCCAAAACACAACCCAAAGCTGCCACCCACACGTCTGTAAGGCGTGGCACACCAAAAAACGATTGCGCCCCACGGGTTACATCTCGCCAACCAATGGTCACCCCATGCGCAATGATGAGCATGCCCAAAGTGGCAATTGTGGCTGCCGAGCCTTCTAATCGGTTGACCGCTATGCCGACGATTGCGGCAACAATAACGGTCAGCAAAACCGCACTCACAACCGCTGGCAGTAAACCCAATTCAGTGGTTGCCAACCAGTCTGGCAAGGCTGGTAAAGTTGTAGATTTAATGCGCACTGGCAAAGTCAGAAGTGAAGATGCGTAGGCACCAATCCCCATAAATGCCAAATGCCCAAATGTCAAAATGCCACTATTGCCGCTATAAACACCCATGCCAACAACGGCGATTAACGAGATGAAAAACACCGATACGACGCGTTCACTGACCGAACCGAAAAAACTGGCAAAGCCTGCCACCAGTATCCCGAATAAACAAATACTGATGATGGATATAAATAGCTGTTGTTTTTGCGAACTTATCAATGGATACTCCGTAGCAATCCGAAATTTATTGGGTTAGAATAGTGATATTTTATTTACATAGTCAACATATTTTTATAATTTGACAAATTATTTTCAATAAATTAAGTTGAAACGAGACAATGAAAGTGCCCATAAATGCAAATTAGAAAATTAATTAGCCAAAACTCCGAGAGCTTTACCAGCACCGAACATAAGCTAAGCGCAGCTTTATTGGCCGATTACCCGTTTGCGGGCTTAAACCCCATTCAAGATCTATCCGCCCTAACCAAAGTTTCGACGGCATCCATTTCTAGGTTTGTGAATAAAATTGGGTTTAAAGGTTATCACGAGTTTCAACGCCAACTTATTGAAGAGTTAAAAGCGGGGCAACGCTCACCGATAGATTTATATGAGACCCGTCGACCCGTAAGTCATGATAATTTTGCAGATTTTGTCGGCCGCGCCAATCGGTTAATGGATATGGCAACCGAAACAGTGACCAGTGCCCAGTTTGAAGTGTTATGTAAATTATTCGCCGATGAACAACGTAATATTTTTGTCATTGGCGGGCGCATTAGTGATACAATTGCCCAGTTTTTTTCTCGACATCTACAGCAGATCAGGCCGCGCGTCTATCATCTACCTTCTGATCCAGAAACTTGGCCCGAATATATTTTACGGATGAAATCAAAAGACATTTTGGTGATTATTGATTTTCGTCGCTATCAGCCTAATCTCGCCTCCTTGGCCGAACATGCGGTTAAAGAAAAAGGCACGCAAATTGTATTATTTACCGATAAATGGCTTTCGCCCATTGCAGGCTCTGCCAAGCATATTCTTGGTTTGCCGATTGAAATTGGAACCATTTGGGATAGCTATGTATCGGCTTTTGCGCTGATTGAAGCCATGTTGGCACGTACGTCAGAAATAAATTGGGATGTGGTCGGCCAGCGGATTGAGAGCTGGGATGCATTACGTATAAGTATGGAACAAAAAGATGATAAATAAACCACTGGTCTTTGCATTAACCTCTGATTTTTCTGGCACTGCACGCGGTAAATCTTTTCCGCTGGAAGATTTGCCTGCACGGCAATTGAAAGGCATCGGGTGGACACCGACCAATGTGCAAATCACCTGTTTTGATAGCATTGCAGAAAGCCCGTTTGGCGCATTGGGCGACCTGTTGCTCATTCCAAACGCCGAAACCTTAGTTGATATCGATTTTGAGGATGGCAGCTTGCCCGAACGATTTGTGATTGGTGATGTTACCAATTTAGCAGGTGAGCCATGGGAATATTGCAGCCGCAGCATTTTAAAAGACGCCTTGAACCAGCTCAAAAAGCACGGTGGTGCATCATTATTTTCGGCTTTTGAACATGAATTTCAAATAAAAGACAATCAAGTTCAAGCCAACTCCGCCTATGCCTTAAGTGGGTTTTCAAACCGTCGACAGCTGGGCGAAGTGCTAATGGCGGCACTTGAAAAAGCCGGTTTGAATTTAGATTCATTTATGAAAGAATATGGCGCCAACCAATATGAAGTGGTGGTTGGCCCTGAAACAGGCATAAAATCTGCCGATTTCGCGGTTATTTTGCGCGAATTAACCCGCGCTTCGGCAAAAAGATGTGGTCTAGATGCCACTTTTAGCCCGATATTAGACCCCGATTCAGTCGGCAATGGTGTGCATATTCACATGAGTTTCTTAGATGATGATGGCCAACCGCTAACTTATGACGCCAATGGCGTGGCAGGTATGTCAACATTAACAGGCTCGTTCATTGCGGGTATTCTAAAATATTTAGACAGCATTGTGGCGCTAACTGCACCCTCGGCTATTTCATATATCCGCTTGGCGCCCAATCGATGGAGCGCGGCTTTTAATAATTTAGGTTTTCTAGATCGTGAAGCGGCGGTTCGTATTTGCCCGCTTTCAACTAAAGATGAAGACAAACGCGCCAAACAATATAATTTTGAGTTTCGCGCTGCCGACGCTGCGGCTTCACCATATCTTGCGTTGGCCAGTGTTATTTACGCAGGCGTGCAAGGCATAAAAGACAATTTACCCATGCCCAACATCACTGAGCAAGATTTAACCTCATTATCAAATGAGCAGCTAAGCCAACAAGGTTATACGCGCTTACCACAATCATTAGAAGCCGCTCTGGCGCTATTTGAAAATAATGATGTTGTGCGCGGGTGGTTCCCTTCAGGTTTTGCTGATGTGTATTTGGCTCATAAACGCGGCGAGTTGGCCTGCCTGACCGAATTGAATGATCAACAGCGCTGCGATAAATATAAAGATGCTTATTAGGGGGGTATTTTGAACGGTTTTAAGTTAGATAAGCGAGATATCAAAATATTATCTATTTTGCAAAAAAATGGCCGTATTACCAAAGCTGAACTTGCCAAACAAATCAATCTTTCTCCCACCCCGTGTTGGGAGCGGCTCAAACGCCTTGAACAAATTGGCGTCATTGAAAGTTATGGCGCGGTTATTTCGCCTTTGGCGTTTGGCGCGCAGGTGAGCATATTTTTGGAGCTAGAGCTTGAAGGCCATAAGCTGCAAGATTTTGATAGGTTTGAAAATTACATCAATAATATCGATGAAATTTTAGATTGTTGGGCGATTGGTGGTGGCCTTGATTATATCTTAAGATTATCCACTCGCGATGTTGACGGCTATCAACGATTAATCGATAGGATGTTGAATGAAGATGTGGGCATTAAAAGATATTACACATATATTGTGACAAAAAAAATTAAAGAAACCAAAAACCTGCCCGCATCATCGATAAATATAGCAGAATAGATTTATCTATAATAATCGCTCGTAACTATAGATGAAACGACTGCCACTTCACCAAATTTAGAATTTAAAACCACAATAAAAATGTCACCCTTAATTCATGTTTCACGAATTAAGGGTGGTCTGATGCAATCAAAAATACAAATGCGCGATGTGAATTTGGATCAACTTGACGATTCATCTTTGTTGAAAGAATTTGCCTATATAAATGGCGAATGGTGTGCTGATTTAGATGGCAAAACCATCGATATTTTCAACCCCGCAACAGATGCATGGGTTGGCTGTGTGCCAAAATTGACTGCTATAGCCTCGTCTAAGGCCATTACTGCTGCAGAGCAGGCTTTTAAAGTTTGGTCGCAATTTCTGCCGCAGGAAAGGGCTAGAATTCTACGTAAATGGTATGAGCTGGTGCTTGACAATAAACATGACTTAGCCATCATTATGACCAGCGAACAAGGCAAGCCACTTGCTGAATCATACGGAGAGATTGATTATGCGGCTTCATTTTTAGAATTTTATGCCGAAGAAGCCAAACGCCCCAATATTGAAGGGGTTACATCCCATTTGGAAAATGCTGAGGTCGAG
>NVQL02000076.1 GCA_002400495.2 Alphaproteobacteria bacterium
CGTTTGATTTGGGGAAGTGATTGCCCATTTGTCGGGGATGAAGACCATGCAAACTATCGTTCGACATTGGATTGGTTTCTAAATGCCGTTCCCGATGAGAAAGATCGCGAACAGATCCTCGGTAAAAATGCGCTGGCTTTATACTTTCAATCTTGAATAATGATCGGGCCAATTTTTATGGCTTGCGGGCAATATTTGCCTGTATGGTTGCGACAGTGTTTTTAGAAATTATAAATAAGGACATCAGAATGATACAGCATCGCTGTCAGTCACTGATTCCGCGAATTGTATCGCGATGCCCCCACCTTAATCCCGTATTTTTAGTGTTAATGTTGCTTTCATCATTGGGTGAAAACGGCAAAAATAATCAAGGCTCATATCTTTGCTGATAATAATTTCTTGCTGTTCGCCTTTTTTAAGGGTTTTTGTAGACCAACTTTTGTCCCTTGCGGTTGCGGTATGTGGTGCAATATCTATGTTCATCCAGATAACGACATCACCAATTTCGACATTTAAAATAGTGGGTTCAAACTCAAAATTGCTTATTTTAATTTGGTGAGTTTTGCGGTCTTTTCCATTAAGGGCGAGTGCTTTGCTGATAAAGTTAGGCAATAAGCTTGCAGCTACCGAAGTAGCTGCAAATATGGATAGGAATTTTCGTCTGGTTATGGATACCATTATTGACTAACTTTCTCGACCATCATAGCAGCGTGGTCTTGATGAGCTTTGAATATCTTTAAAGCAACGCCAAACAGCGCTTTTACTTCTGCATTCTCGATGTTTGGGATAAATGCATTTTCAACAATGTCGTTTACAGCTTTATGGTAAGCAAGTTCATTTTCGGCATAAGCAATATCAAACTCCTTGCCACGTAATTGACTCAACATATCAATAGTTTTTACTGAGTTACTAAGCAATGTTTGGCTCAGGAAGTTATCTTGGGGTTCAGCTTTTAACTTTGCTAACAATGCCAATGCCTGCTCATTGACCGCAATATGATCGCGTATCATTGTTTTGGCAAACTCCTGAATTTCAGGGTTGTCGGATATGCCCAATGCTAAATGCGCAATTTTAATATCAATATTGTCTGCAACATAGGCAACATGGGCAATCTCAAGATCGTTTAAATCTGCTGGGCTTTGAGCTTGGGCTGAGCCTGTTGTTACCGCAAATGATAAACCGATTGCCAGTATGGAGTTTCTTAATTTCATCTTTTTTTCCTTAATCATTGAATTGTGCCAGCAGATAGCTGCTAACAATTGCAATAAATACCATTTCAAAAGTATGATGAATGATGACTAGTCCTTTAAAACTGATCAATCGTACAATCTCTATTATTATTTGATCAATATGTTATGTTTGTAAGAACTTTGGAGGGTTTGATATGGATTTACTGAGTGACATTCTTTCTCACATGCAATTAGAAGGCATGCTTTATTTTAGAACTTCTTTTACGTCACCCTGGAGTGTTCGTATGCCAAGCTATAAGAATGTGGCTAGGTTTCACTTTGCACATAGAGGACGGTGCTTGGTGAGGATTTCCCCAGATGAGCCGCCAGTGTTCTTAGAACAAGGCGACTTTTTAATTATCATGCGAGGCTCAGCACATACGCTCTATTGTGATCCGACCACTGAAAACCCAGCAACAAGACTTGACGATGTTGTTGAACGATCTGGTTTTAATGGCTCTGGTGTACTTGTTTATGGTGAATTAGGAACAGACCAAGAAACTCAGTTAGTGTGCGGACATTTTGCATTTGGTAAGAATGTACAGCATCCGTTTATTGATGCCTTGCCGAATTATATACATATTAAGGATTATGCCAACGCTAACGGAATGTGGATGGAGCACACCCTAAAAATAATTGGTAATGAAGCTGGAGGTAAGCAAATGGGTGGTGATTTAATTGCCATGAAAATGTCAGAAATAATATTTGCACAGGCAATTAGAAGTTATCTCGAAAAAGACGGGTTAAGTAAGCCAGTATTAGCAGGTTTTGCGGATAACTCGATTGCCCAAGCCTTAACAGCTATTCATAAAAACCCCGGGAATGCTTGGACTTTGGAAAACCTGTCGCAAATATCAGGTATGTCTCGCACAGCGTTTACAGCAAGGTTTTCTGCATTAGTTACGATGAGTCCATTAAAATATATTACGTTTTGGCGCATGCAATTAGCTACCCAACAACTGACAAATTCTAATGCGCCAATTATCGATATTGCCGAAATGGTGGGCTATCAATCTGAAGAGGCATTTAGCCGTGTATTTAAACGCCATTATCTAAAACCGCCCGGAGTTTATCGACGAACAGCTATTTCGGAAGGTTGATATTATTTGTGAACTTTTAGTTTCTATGGATTGGATTTGGTTCGTTGCCTAGGATAAGGTTCATTCAATAATTTTGGCATTCCCTTCGGTGGCATTTTGCGTTTCTGAGCTGCAATTCTGTACATTGCGTTGGATGCGCCATAACCTTTGTAGGCACCGCGCCTTTCTGTTATTTCGAAGAAAAAACCATCGCCGTAGCTTTGGCTGTATAGTTGGAAGAATTCGCCATTTTCATCTCGGTCATATAAAATATGATTTTGCCTTAGTTTTTGAAGTAAATTTGCGTCCAGCTCAAATCGAGTATCGAGATCATCATAATAATTATCGGAAATTTTTAATGGAATGAAACCATTTTTGCATAATTGTTCGTAAGTTTCGAATATATCGGCTGTTGAAAATGCCAAATGCTGAACACTCGAACCAAAACTTTCGGCCAAGAAATTGCCAGCTAAAGTTCTTCTGTTTTCGGCACCGTTTAAGGTTAAACGAAAGCTGCCACTTTCATTTTCTATCACTTGGCTGCGGATTAATCCTGCGGGATCGACCACATCAATCATTGGGGTTTTATGAGTGTTGAAAATTGAAGCGTAAAATAACAACCAAGTGAGCATTTCCTCGTAATTCATGGTTTCTGCAATATGGTCTATGGTTCGTAGGCCTGCGCCAATAGGCGGTTTGGTGTTTTTTGGTTGTTTAAATTCGATTTCCCAAACTTTTTCTAAACCTGATTTATCGTCAATGAAGTGAATGATCCCGCCACCGACACCTCGAATGGCGGGAATTTTTAGTTCGCCTGGGCCTACGGGTTGTTCAAAAAGAGAGGCTCCTAGCGTTTTTGCACGTTCCACCGTCGCTTGAGCGTCACTAACGCGCATACCTATGTCACAAATATTAGTGCCGTGATAAATATATGAAGATTGAGCAAAGCCTTCGCGCTCGGTGTTGATGACTATGTTAATTTTGCCTTGCCGCCATAGTGCAACCTCTTTTGATATATGGTTGCCTGATTTTTCAAACCCCATCGTCGATAATAATTTGCCTAATTCTTCTGCTTCTGTTTCATTTGCGGCAAATTCTACGAACTCGATGCCTTTCACATCGGTTTTTTTCGGCATGTCGGGCACATTTATGATTAAGTTTGGTTCTGCATATTTCACTTCATCCATTAGGTTTAAAAGCGATCGATATCCGTCTAATGCAATGGCTTTAGGTGAGCCACCTCTGAATTGGTCGTTGAAGATCTCTAGAGATAGAACTCCTTCATATCCAGTTGCTGCAACTGCGCTCATAAAAGCGACAACATCAAGATCACCTTCTCCGGGCATATTTCTAAAATGTCGGCTCCAATAGAGTAAATCCATATCTATATTGGGGGCATCGGCCAATTGGACAAAGAATATTTTATCGCCGGGAATTGATCGGATGGTTTGAGGGTCAATTTGACGGCCTAACGTGTGAAATGAATCCACAATAAGCCCAACGTTAGGATGATCTGCGCGACGAACAATTTCCCATGCATCGCGGTGGTCACTTACATGCTTGCCCCAAGCCAAAGCTTCATAACCAATACGTAAATTGCGTTTTGCAGCTATTGCTCCTAGCTCAGCTAAATCATCGGCAGCGCGGTCAATACCCCCTAAAGCCGCAGATGCGACACTGGAACATATGAGAACCAAATCAGTACCAAGTTCCTGCATAATATCGAATTTACGTTCTGCTCTTTGAAACGCTTTGCTTCTATAGGGTTCAGGCAAACCTTCGAAATCTCTAAATGGTTGGAATAAATAAATTTCTAAGCCGTGATCTCTAACCATTTGGCCAACTTCTTTTGGTGAGCCATCAAAAGCTAAAAAATCATTTTCAAATATTTCAATGCCATCGAAACCAGCCGCTGAAATTGCGGCTAGTTTTTCGACAAAATCACCTGCTATAGAAACAGTTGCAATGGATGTTTTCATAATGGTTATCCTTTATAGCCGAATAATCTTGGGAAATAGAGAACGAAATCTGGCACGAATGTTATGATTGCCAGAGCCGCAATGAGCGCCAATATAAATGGCCAAATTTCACGTATAATCCTGCCGACTGGTTGGTTGGTGATGTTGGCGACGATGAACAGCAAAAGCCCATAAGGCGGGGTGATTAGGCCTAACATAGCGTTTACAACCGCTATAACGCCAAAATGCAGCAGATCTATGCCCATGGATTGAACTGTTGGTAGTAATATAGGAACCACAATCAGGATGATGACGCCACCTTCTAATACACAACCGAGCACGAGCATAAGGATGTTTACAGCCAATAGAAAACCGATTTTTGAAAGCTCTAAATCTATCATGAATTCGGAAATCGCAATGGGGATGTCTTCGCGAATGATTACATAATTAAAGGTAAGTGAACCTGCGATTAAGATGCCAATTGAACCAACCGACCTTGACCCACTTTTTAGCGTGTTCCAAAATGCACTGAGCGAGACTGAACGATAAAGTAGAACCGAAATGATTAAGGCATAAGCCGCTGCGACTGCCGCGGCTTCAGTCGGAGTCATTATGCCGCCATAGATGCCACCTAAAAGAATTACGGGCAGCATAAGCGCTGGAAATGCTTCATATGTAACTTTGGGAAGCTCGCGCAACGGAACGGCATTATCTGTTGGGAAATTCCGCTTTCGTGCAATCCAATAATTCATCAACCCCATCATCAGCGCCATCAATAAACCCGGCGCCATGCCTGCTGCAAACAGGTAGCCGACTGATTGATCTGAGACCAACGCATAGAGCACCATTGGTATTGAAGGAGGGATGATGGGCCCCACAGTGGCCGTTGCAGCTGTAATGGCAGCAGCATAAGCTGGTGTGTATTTGCCGTCCTTTGTCATAAGATTGATGACGATTTTACCCATGCCAACAGCATCAGCTATCGCAGACCCAGACATGCCAGAAAAGATAACTGATGAGACAACATTCACATGGCCCAGCCCACCTCGAAACCGGCCTACCAATGCCTGACAGAATTTTAATAATTTTTCGGCTAGCGAGCCAATGTTCATAATGTCTGCTGCAAGTATGAATAATGGAATGGCAAGCAGAGTGTAGCCATTATACAAGCCTTGTAGCATTTGCTCAGAGGCGATTGAAGGGTCGAACCCTTTGAGTATGAGGTATAAAAAGGAGCCAGACATCATGGCCAAGCCAACAGAAAGGCCGGATACGACCAAAGCAACGATCAAGATCATCGTGACGGTGAATGGATCAATCATATGTATGACTTTCAGGATGAGTTTCTAATTCTTCGGGAAGGCGATTGCCTGCAATGCCACCCCATGCGATCAACAACATGCGGACGATTACGGCGATGTGAAAAGGAATATAAATGCTGAAAACTAAATCAAATTGCCAAAGGAATGCAGCGGTACGTTCAATACTCATAAAAGTGACATAGTCCCAAGCATCTGGAAGCGTCCACATAAAAATTCCCGCGGTAACTAGACCACTAAAAACATCAAATGCGCGGCGCATGCCTCGTGGCACAGCATAATAGACGATATCAAGCCGGATCATATCACTAGTTTTTATGACGAAAGCAAAGCTAAATAAAATACCCCAGAGCCAAGCGATCGTGACCCATTCTACTGTCCAAAGAACTGGCCAGCCAAGAACGTATCTGAAGACTATTTGCATGATAAAAACGATGAACATGCTTAGAAGTAACGCAGCAGTTAAATGGTTTGACCATCGCGCAATAAGATTTGCCCAATTTCGAATTTTGTTCATTAGAGGGAGCCTGATAAAGATAAGGAAAGTGAGGGTAGATAACGCTGGTTATCTACCCTTTGTGTTGTTGACTATTTACCGATGGCAGTAATTTTGTCCATCAGGCCTTCTGGCCAGTCCACATCTTGACCTTCTGCGGCATAGACTTTAATCACGTTTGCAAGGAATGCATCGAGATCTGGCGTATAAACAGTTAGGCCATTCTTGATCATGTCTTGCTCGAGTGACACTTCTAAATCCAAAGTAATTTTATCCATCACTTCTCTGAAGTTGTCAGCACATTCTTGAACTTTTGCTTGTTGATCAGCGTTCATTGAGTTCCATTTGGAAATTGAAATCGCGAATGAATTATTGGCGATTTGATGAGCTGTTTTGCCGATATGCGTCAATACCTCGTCAAATTTCATGCTGCGAACTGCAGGAAAAGCGTTATCCTGACCATCAATTGCGCCCGTTTGAAGCGCTGTATAAACTTCAGTAAACGGAATCGGGACGGTTGTTGCGCCCATTGCACGTCCTACCAATTGCCAACCTTCTCCTGGAGGCATTCTAAGCTTGATGCCATCAAGATCGGCAGGTGTCATGATTTTTTTGTCACCTTTATAGCCTAAGTGACGTGCGCCAATATATGGGTTGGCTAGTAGTTTTACTTTGGCTTTATCTTCTATCTCAGCCAAAAGATCATCTAAAATGCCACTCGTCCAAACTTGACGCAAATGGTCATAATTGCGGTACAGGAATGGTACACCCAAAACCTTGGTATGCGGTACTTGGTTGTAAAAATCAAAAATAGCAAGGTTGCCCATGTCTAAATTACCGCGTTGCATAGCAGTTAGCTCAGTACCTTGTTTGAATAAAGTTGCACCATGATACGATTTGAAATTAAATTCATCTCCAAGGCATTCGCCGAATTCCTTGCGCAGAGTAGCTGTTCGGATGTCACCCTCTGACACTGTATCCGAAAAAATTAATTCGACTTTGTCGGCTGCAAACCCAGTTGTGGTTAACAGACCAAGTGCCAAAGCGGTGAGCCCGCTAGTTAGTTTTAAACGCATTATGTTTCCTCCCATTTGCGTGTTGATGTCGGATTACCCGACGAATTAACGGTTGAAAGCGTCAAATGTCGCTCTCATCCGGTTTTTATAGGGCTTAAGCCCAGTAAAGAGTTCAAAGGCGCGAACCGCCTGATAGATCGCCATGTCCGAACCATCCATAACTTTGCAGCCAAGAGTTTTGGCAGCGGCAAGGAATTCGGTTTCCAACGGAAAATAAATGATGTCAATAACCCAATGATGTGAACTTAAAAGTTCGATTGGAATAGGCGTTCCTGAATGGGCTGCCATGCCGATCGGGGTGGCGTTTATAAGCCCATCGGCCGCATTTACCGCTTGGACAACGTCAGTAACAATTGAAATTTTATCGTTGTTGGTTCGCGCGCGAAGTCTGTTCGCCAAATCTTGCGAAGTATGTTGGTTTTCATCGTAAATCATCAAATGATCGATTTTTTGGTCAATAAGTGCGTTTGCAACAGCTGCGCCAGCTCCGCCTGCACCAATTAACAACACATTTTTACATTCGACGCCTGCCATATTATGTTTGAAGGCTTCCGCAAAACCCCAATAATCAGTGTTGTGTCCATAACGTTTGCCATCTTTAAACAAAACTGTATTCACTGCTTGAACTGCTTGAGCGGCATCTGAAAGATTGTCTAGAAACGGAATTGCGGCTTTTTTGAATGGATGGGTGATATTTACCCCATTGCAGCCACTTGCTTCAGCTTCTTTGAGAAGTTGTTCTATATGTGTTTCTGCAGTCAGATTTTGAGTGTCAATTAAATCATAACGATATTGAATGCCCAATGCTGCGCCTTCTTCCATGTGCATCTTAGGTGTGCGCGAATTTTGGATTCCCTCGCCAATCAGTGCGGTATAGAAATTGGACTTATCCAACTTACCACTGATGGGTTGCACATTGTTATCAACTCGAATTACCAAAACTATCTCCTAAACTGAGTGAGATTACTCAACGTTGTAAAGTTTGTACCGTCTAGTACAAAAAGTCAACAACTTTGTACTAGACGGTTAATAATTTTTTATGTAGCATGGGCTAACACATAATTCGATACAGCCGAGGAAGCCATTAAATGGAATTGGAAGAAAAACCGATTAAAGCAGTGAAGCGGGACCCTAAAGGTGTGCGGCGTAACATATTGCGCGTGTCGTCAAAAGAATTTGCAGAATATGGCTTATCAGGGGCGCGTGTAAATGAAATTGCAGCTTTAACTAAAGCCTCTAAGCGTATGATTTATTATTATTATGGCGATAAAGAAGGTTTGTATAAAGCTTGTCTGGAAGCTGCTTACTCACATGTAAGGGCAGGCGAAGAAAAATTAGATTTGGGTGGGTTGGAGCCTGATAAAGCATTGGCAAAATTAGTCGGATTTACCTTTGATCATCATCGGAAGAATCCCGATTTTATACGCTTGGTTATGATCGAAAATATACACAAAGCAGCCTTTCTTAAAGGCTCAGAAATCATTCGTAGTGTCAATGCCGCTGCCATTAAAAACCTAACTGACATCATCATTAGAGGCCAAAGTTCTGGCGTGTTTCGTGATAAACTAGACCCTGTAGAATTGCATTGGCAAATATCCGCATTGAGTTTTTTTAACGTGTCAAACAAACCAACTTTTTCGGCACTATTTGATAGTGAACTTTATTCGGATGAGGGGCAGCGGACACTTCGCGATCACGCTGTTGAAATGATATTGCTATATGTCAGCCATAAACAAGGAACGCAAAAATGATGAATCCAGAACTGAAACCTTTTCTAAAACGCTGGGATGAGGAATGGGCAAGCCTTAAAATGGGTGCAACGCCCGCAGATCGACGCGCGCATTTTGAAATTTCTGCTCGTAATATGCGCCTTCCTACACCAGAGGATGTTGATACAAGTGTTGAATATTGGATCGATAGCCCAAATGAACAGGTGCGTGTGCGCGTATTCCGGCACAATAGTGAAGGAAAACAACCATGTTTGATTTACATGCATGGTGGTGCATTTATGCAGGGATCTCCAGAGACACATTGGGATATAACCTCGCGCATTGCTTCATGGAATCAACAAACTGTTATAAGCGTGGATTATGCTAAGGCGCCTGAAAAACCTTATCCGAGGGCGATTGACCAAGTAGGTGCGGTTGTTCATTGGGTAAATGATAATGCAGAAAAACTAAATATTGACCCTGCCAAAATCTCAATTGGTGGCGATAGTGCGGGCGGAAATTTAGCGGCCGCCGCCACTTTGGATACTCGAGGTGATGTTACTTTGATTGCCCAATTACTTATATATCCGGCTTGTGATTACGATCGGTCAAGACCATCGTATTTGGAAAACCCTAATGGTCCCATTGTAACTGTTGCGGGAATGGCAGCTGTAGATGCAAATTATTGCCCTAATCTAAGTGACAGATTAAGCCCTAGATCAGCACCATTGTTAGCAAAAAGCCATGCTGGTTTGCCACCAGCATTTGTTGCGGTAGCCGAATGCGACCCGCTACGTGATAGTGGTATTGTATATGCTGAGGCGCTAGAGTCAGCAGGGGTTTCTGTCGAACTTGACACTGGTGATGGTCTGATTCACGGGTATTTGCGTTCTCTAGATTATTGCGAAGACGCGAATGCCAAGCTTAAAAAAATGGCTGCTTGGTTAAAACAGCTAAACGACTTGTAAACATAAGAATCTGGCAAGCCTGTCATTGGCTTGCCAGCCGAAGGAAATATTCTGTGATTAATGAATTAAACACCCCAAATATCGAATGCGTGGTTTCAGGAAATGATCAATTAGGGGAGACGCCCTTGTGGTGTGACCAAACTCAAAAATTGTGGTGGTTAGATATAGAGAAACCAAAATTGCAGTCTTTTGACCCCGAAACTGGGAAACATGATTATTTAGCCATGCCAGGAACTTATTTAGGCTCTCAAGCTTTGACAAATTCGGGTGATCACTTGGTGGCCATTGACTTGGATTTACACTTTTTAAATTTCAAAACGGGTGAAACCAAACCATTTGTTCAAGTTGAGTCTGGTTTTGATAACCGGCTTAATGATGGTCGTGTTGATAGTAGAGGACGACTTTGGATTGGGACAATGGATAACCAATATATCCGCCCGAACGGGGGGCTATATAGGGTTGATCCTGATGGCACAGTGACCAAAATGTTGGAAGGCATAAATGTCAGTAATGGCATTGCGTTTTCGCCCAACAATGATAAGTTCTATTTTACTGACACTCGCCGTTATCAAACATGGGTTTTTGATTTTGATATCGATGAAGGTGTGTTATCTAACCAACGTTTATTTGCAGATTATAGCCAAACAGGAGACCGTCCTGATGGCGCATGTGTTGATGTAGACGGTTGTTTGTGGACAGCTTTTTTTGCAGGTTCTCGGATTGTTCGTTATCGGCCTGATGGTGAGATCGATAGGATGATTACCTTACCCGTCAGTAATCCGACTTGTATTTGTTTCGGTGGTCGGGATTTAACAACACTGTACATTTCGACTGCTTCAAAATTTCTGTCAGATGATCAGTTGAAAACTGAACCATTGGCAGGTGCTCTTTTGGCCATTCACGGATTGGGGCAGGGGCTTGCGGAACACAGATTTGATAGGCATTAGTCGGAAGTTTTTTAACTCGAACATTTTGAGTGATTTTAAATCAACATTATATATAAATCAATAATACAGCAATAAAGTAGCAGCTGTGGAGCCATTTTTCTCTTGGCCAAAGCCAATGTATTGGTTTGACTGTAGCAGGTCATTCAATTATTTAAACTAAGTTGTCGTGCATATGAATGTAAATTTTTCAAAACCTAGCAATACCAACGGAATTATTTTTGTTATAGCTGCCACTTTTTTCTTCGCGTTGGGCGATGTTGCTACCAAATATCTTGCAACTAGATATCCTGTTGAGGTTATACTTGCTGTAAGATATGTTCTTAATTTTGGGCTCATTTTTGTTTTCTTTTATCCTCGAATGAAATCAAGAATTTGGGCTATAAATAGAAGATGGCTTGTATTTTCTCGCGGCCTGTGTTTGGCTATGGCGTCACTTACTCTGGCTTTGGCCTTACGTGTCATGCCGGTGGGCGAAACAATAGCAATTATTTATCTCGCACCTTTTCTGGTCATGTTGCTGTCACCCTCCTTATTAGGTGAGAAAGTTCACAAAGGAGTGTGGATTTGGGCCATTGCTGGTTTTATAGGGGTTATCATAATTCTTCGCCCGGGCGCAGGATTGGATCCGATTGGCATTGCGCTTGCTTTGGCTAATGCAGGTCTTGGGACAGTATATCACCTGCTTACTCGCTTGCTTTCACGAACTGAGAATTCAGTACCATTGCTGTTCCATTCTGCTTGGGTCGGGTCGGTCATATTTGTGTTATGGAGTATGCCTTTATTGCCCACGCTTCACATCGAAATGGTGGATTTGTGGGTAATGTTGGGCCTTGGTGCAACATATTCTATCGGACATTATCTGTTTACAGTCGCTTATCGAGTTGCACCGCCTGCAATTTTAGCTCCGATCAATTATGTGCATTTGATTTGGGCAGGGGGGCTGAGCTTTTTTGTGTTCGGAAACCTGCCTGGTATTATCGGGTTGATTGGAATTGGCCTAGTTGGGTTTTCTGGGGTGGCCATTGCAATTGTTACTAGATCAAAATAATTTTTACTGCGGTGTAAACATATTGGGACTGCGGGTTATTTCTCTGTACTTTCTTTTACAAGGGGAGATGTTTTATGAAACGGGATAAAAAGTGATTAATCGTAACTTGCATACAGTTTGCCATCTAGGTCGCTTAGTGCATGCTGCACTAGATCTTCGGAATGTCGTATAGTCTAAGAGACAGATTCAATAAAAATGTTAAAATTTGATGACTGCACCATTTGTACATGAGATTTAATTGCCCCATGATCTAGAAATAGTGAAATATTTACTAACTTGCATGAACTCAAATGAGATTTGCAAATTATCGCATGTCATCGCGCCAGATATTGAAATTATAGACCCTATTTTTAAAAAGAAAACATTCGAAGAATATGCAAAACATTTGGCGGGAATGGTTCAACACGTAGAATCAAAGCTTCTCAATATTCAAAAAATCGGCGGTGTTTATCAAGTGAATATGACTTTTACAATAATAGACAATTCAGACTCATATCACTCCAAATTTGACGCTACTTTTCATTTTACAATTGCCAAGCAAATGGTCATTAAATCTGAATTGGTCAGGACGGCCACAAAAGAAGATTACAAATATTTTAGGAAATTTGCAAATTTTTATAGTAAAATCAAAATTTAGAATCAAAAAGGAAAAGGTGACGCCTTTGGCTAAACTTGAAGGAGATGTTTTTGTTAGGCCTCCTCATTTGAAGGGGCTTTGTCTCTTGTTTAGAATACAAGCCATGCATTATAATCTAAAATGTAAACATGTCCTGGTTCAAGGTGTAATTTAGAGTTTATTGTTCCAAATATTGGACACCATTCGCGAACTAAGGCAAAACATTTTTATTGGTTGAAAATCCATATGAAATGGAGAAGAATAAGTTTAATCAAATTGGGTCTGATTAGGTCTTGAATATTCGGGTTTTAATTTATATAAGTAATTGATTTTGATAGGGAAAATGAATAGATCAAGCGGACTTTAAATAGCTGGTTTTAGCTGCTAAATTACGATCTTTTTTGCCCTTCACCCGCTCCAATTTTTCTGATTAATATTATTGAATCAATAATTTAGATTTTTTTGGCCCGAAAAAAAACTTTTTGAAATTGGCGCGGACCAAAACTACCACTCGATTTTGCCCAAACTGGCCATCGTATCTGTCGATAATGACCACCTTTCTACCCCTTTGTATAGACCTCAGAAGTCTTCGCTTGAGTGTGTCCATGGATGGCCATAATTTGGTATTGAGTACACCCTGCTTGGGCCAATAAATGACCTGCTGCTTTTCGGATTCCATGACTGGATAAATTGTAGAATCCAGCTTGATCACAGCACTTGCTAAATAGTTGTCCAAGAGCGTCGGATGTTCTATAAAATTTACCGTAAGCCGATATAATGTAAGGCGATTCAGATTTTGCAGTTGCCCGAGTTGTATTGATCAATGAAAGCAATATTAGTCCAATATGCTATGAAAAACTAATGGCTTAAGAAACAGGTCGTGTCCACTTTTATCAAACAAGTCCAAGTTGGCGAAAAGGGTATTATGCTGAGGTCTCATAACCAAATGAAATACCAAACTTGAGAGAAAAGATTAAGGCCAAAACAATACAAATGAAGGTTGCGATATCAAATTAATGCTGCATAATTAAACAATAGAGATCAACAAAACTCTGGCTTAATTCAAACAACTATTTGTCTCAATGCATTTGGAGACGGATGGGTGAATTTTTAGAGCTATGAGTATACCGGTGAAAAATATTTATGACCCTATTTGAGAAGAATTAATTGTAGGAGCGAGTGATGTCGGAACTTGAACTTAAAAAAATCGAAATTATGGCGCGTGAGGTGACGGTCAAGGAGAAGGAACTTGATCACAAAATATCTGCCGCTGATAAAAGCGCCTGGCGATCGCCTCTAGTTGTGGCTGTTCTTGCGGCCACATTGGCCGCGTTTAGTAATGCTGCTATCACCTATTATAGTTCTCACCTAGATCGTGAGGCTGCTGCCACCAAATTTGAAAGGGACAATAAGCTAGCTGAAAGTGCCGCCGAACGTGAGCGGATTCTAGAAATGATCAAAATTGGCGAACCTGAACAGGTTCAGCGAAATTTGCAATTTCTTGTTGATACTGAGCTTGTTAAAGCCCCCGCGACAGTGGCAAGCCTACAAAATTACTACAAAGATAGAGAGCCCGGTACTGGTCCAGGTACCTCGCAAACTCAGCTAACCGATAGTGGAGGCTACAGCAGAAGGCAATTGTTTAAAAGTGGCACCACACTTACCTATGCATTTATGGAAAAGCCATCTGCCGCCATGTTGGAAGCCGTCGGAGAAGCGGCAAATGAATGGATGCAGCATGCGAATATTCGGCTCGCTTTCATACAAAACGCAAACGATGCGATCATCCGAATTATGCCGTCGCGTACTAGAAATGCATCAATGATCGGCAGGAGTGCTCTGAATGCATCGGCCGATAAACCGACAATGTGGTTGTTCGAACATCCATCTTTTGGCACAAGTGAGAAGGCAGTCATTCTTCACGAATTCGGCCATGCGCTAGGATTTGTACATGAACATCAAAATCCTTCTAGTGAAATTCCTGAGGATGTTAAGAAGGCTTACGAGTATTACGTAAAAATGTCCCCGAGGAATATGTATCTTCTCAATAAGAGCAATGTTTATCCTTGCATTCGTGATTTCGATCCAATTTCCATCATGATATCCACAATACCTTCTGAGTTTACTGTTGGTAAAGTCAAGTTCGGTGGAGCTACCGCACTCTCTGAATCTGATAAGCTATGCATTGCGCAAATGTATCCAAATCATACAGCTGAGGAATGATGAAACTCATACGTTTTCTGTTGTCGGAAATTTCAGCCCTTTTAGGCGCACTTCGCCTCGCTTATAGTCAAGCTCATATAAGTTGATTAAACTGATAATATAACATATTCATTAGATTTTCGTCATAAAGTTCTGTCTGTTCGTGAGAAGGACGGGCTTGCAATTTCCGAGGTTGCTTTGCGTTTTTATATTGGTTTAGCCAATGTGACTTCGTGAATGGAACAAAATAAAAAACCCACATGAACGGAACCGTAAGTAATGAAGAGATGGTGGATTTTTTATTTTAATTGTAAAAAAACATGAAATTTAGATACAAAGGCCAGAATAATATTTCCGAATAATTACACAAACAGTCGATGAAATTTCCTAGTTAATTATATTTAGCTGTCCATCTTCGAATGCTTTGAGATAAATCGGTGATTGAACTAAGCTAGAGCTTGGACTTGCCTGATGAAAGAGGGCACAACTCGTTTCTTAACCCACTAATTTTTCATAGCGCATTGGGTTGGCATTGCTGCTTCCTGTTTTTTTGTTTCAATTCACTGAAAACCTGGTTTTCCAAGGAAGCTGCTTTCGAAGCACTTAATCCGCGATGATTAATTTTAACGTTGTAGAAGCTGTATTTCAGCATCTTGAGCGGAATAAACAAAGTAGATTTTATACAAATGAAAATATATATTGACAATTGTACGGTAATGATGAAAATTATAAATAATTTGTTAGGGTTATTTTTTACCAATATTGTAAATTAAGTGAAATTTATATGCAGCAAGGTTTTTTTGACAAAGTAGAAAAATCGGTGGCGAGTATCCACGGGTATAGCACGCTTGTTCCTGAGATTGCGATTGTCACTGGCACTGGGCTTGGCTCGGTATTGGACGAGATTGAAATTGAAATTGAAATTGCTTATGGTGATATTGAGGGCTTTCCAGTTAGTACGGCGCCAAGTCATGCGGGTAAATTGATTTTAGGTCGGTTGCACGGATATCGTGTGGTGGCTTTGAGCGGTCGGTTTCATGCTTATGAGGGTTGGTCTGATGATGAGCTGGTTTTGCCGATTTATGTGTTAAAAATGCTGGGTGCGGATAGATTGATTGTGACCAATGCGGCTGGCGGGTTAAACCCGAATTTTAGTGTGCCAAGTGTTATGTTAATTGAAGATCACTTGTCGTTTTTGGGGGTGTTTCCTTTGGCGGGGCCAAATGATGATCGGCTTGGGGTTCGGTTTCCGGATATGAGCCGTGCTTATGATCTTGATATGAGACATGCAGCCTTGGAGATTGCCGAAAAAGCTGATATTAAAATGGAAACAGGCACTTATATTGCGTGGCATGGGCCTGCGTTAGAGACAAATGCTGAACGTAAATTTTGCCGTATGGCTGGTGGGGATGCGGTTGGTATGTCTACAGTTTTGGAAGTGGTTGCTGCCAATCATGCTGGCATTAAAGTGTTGGGATTTTCGGTCATCGCCAATGCCGCTACGGGCGGGGATGAGCAGCAAGTGGATACGCTTGAAGATATTTTAGTGGGGGTTGATTTGGTGGCTGGAAAAATAGGCTACGTTATTGGTCAATTATTGAAAGAGAAGAGAATTTAAAAAATAGGCAAATACCCGGAGGGAAAAGCCATGAATATGTTTAAGAAAATATTGTCAACAGCTGTCGTTAGTCTCTGTTTGACGACAGCCGCTACTGCGGCAGAAAAGTCATTTTACTATATTTCGCCCAACCCAATTGGGGTGAATGCATTTTTGCAAATGGGTGAAGTTGGTATTAAATCTGCGGCCGCACAAAATGATGCTATTGCCAAAATTGTTGAAAGTGATACGCCGCAATCGCGGTTAGAAAATATTAGTGCAGCGGCCAATGATGGTGCTGATATTGTGGTGGTCTTAGGCTTCGCATTTAATGATATTCTTGAAGAGGTGGCGCCGTTATATCCTGATACGCAATTTTTAATTGTTGACCAATGTATTTGGGTTGATCGTCCTGAAAACGTGAGTTGTGCTGTGTTCCGCGAGCATGAAGCTTCGTTCTTAATGGGTGCGATTGCTGGCTTGAATACCAAGAATAATAAAATTGGCGCCGTGTCCGCGATGGACATTCCATTCTTGCATAGATATACAGATTCTTTTGCTGAAGGCGCTAAATATGTGAACTCAGATGTTGAATTTGAGGTGCGGTATGTTGGTGGGCAAAACCCATTCCAAGACCCAGTTCGTGCCAAAGAAATGGCAATTTCGCTAGCAGCTAGTGGTGTTGATACATTGTTTGCGGTCACTGCAGGTGGTGATTTTGGTATTTTTGAAGCAGCAGCTGAAAATGGCTTTAAAGTTTTATCGGTTGATGTGAACCATTGCCCTGCGGCAGAAGGTCATATCATTGAAGGCACATTGAAGCATGTTGATGCGGTGATTGAGACTTCAATTGAGCGTATTTTGGCTGGCGAAACTAGTTTTGTTGCTAGCTACGGCCTTAAAGAAGGCGGCATGGGTGCGCAAATATTAAGAAGCGATGCTGAGCTTGCTGATAGTAAATGCCTGGTTGCAGATCAAGCTGATACGATTAAGGCAGTGCGGGCGATTGCGGCTGAGATTATTGATGGCTCGTTGGTTATCAAAGATCCGATGGCGAATTGATCCAAACATGACGAGGATTGGTTTAAACAAAACTGAGGACAGCAAAGCAGTTTGCTGTCTTTTTAATGTCTGCAAATCGTTTGGCGCTGTGCAAGCGCTTCATCACGTGTCGCTTGAAATTAGGCGCGGTGAAACCTTGGCGATTGTTGGTGAAAATGGTGCGGGCAAAACCACTTTAATGAATATATTATTTGGTTTAATGGCGCCTGATGAAGGTAGTATTTCGCTTGATGGCCAAGAGGTTGTGTTTAAAAATGCAGCGCAGGCGATTGATGCTGGGATTGGTATGGTTCATCAACATTTCATGCTTTATCCGAACCTGACTGTTTTGGAGAATATTCTAATTGGCGCTGAAGGCAAAACGCGGTTTGGTCTGTTGGATTTTGAAAAAAGGCGGACGGAAATTTTAGCGCTGATTGATGAATTCGAATTTAAATTGGCGGTTGATAAAAAGGTGTCGGAATTATCGCTCGATGCGCAACAGCAGCTAGAAATTATTAAAATATTATACCGTGGGTCGCAGATTATTATCTTGGATGAACCGACGGCTATTTTGATTCCTAAAGAAATTGAAGCTTTGTTTAATGTGATTAAGCGCTTAACCGATGAAGGTAAGTCGGTGATTATTGTCACTCATAAATTAGGTGAAGTGATGGAAAATGCTGATCGGGTGGTCGTGATGCGCAGTGGCGAGGTGGTTGATACGTTATTGATCAGCCAAACCAGTCAAGCCGAATTGGCAAAATTAATGGTGGGTAGAGAGATTGAACCGCTCAAGAAGATTGCATTCATTAAAGATGATGTGGTGCTTGAAGTGAACGGTTTGACGGTGCAAGGGACTGGTAAAGTGGCTATGCTTGACAATATATCTTTGCAAATAAAATCGGGTGAGATATTGGGCATTGCGGGTGTTTCGGGCAGTGGACAAAAGCAATTGGTGGAGGCGTTGGTTGGCTTGCGCAACCCAGATGGCGGTGAGATTTTGTTGGATGGGGTTAACGTGAATTCCAAATCAGTTAGGCAACGGCGGGATGTTGGGCTGGCGTATATTGCCGAAGATAGAATGATGGTGGGCTTGGCTGTGGATGCATCTGTTGCTGAAAACGCCATAGCAGGACGTGAGGCGAGTGGTCAATTTACTAAATATGGGCTGTTTAATTTCCAGAAAATTAGAGAATTCACTCGGGATTTAATTGAGCGATTTGACATTCGAACCACGGGTTCTGCGCAAATTGTGGATGACCTTTCGGGCGGTAACAAACAGAAAATAATTGTTGCGCGGGAACTGAATGGATCGCCGCGGCTTATCATTGCAGAAAACCCGTGTTGGGGTGTTGATATTGGCGCGATTAGTTTTATTCAGCGGCAATTGTTAGACTGCGCTAAGGATGGCGCAGCGGTATTATTGATCAGCACAGAGTTGGAAGAATTATTTGATTTAAGTGATCGATTGTCGGTTTTTTACGAAGGTCGGATTAGTGCTACATTTACGAGGGCAGAATTGGATATCGGCCGCGTCGGCGAAGCTATGGCGGGAGGGGAGGCGGCATGAGTGATTTGTTGAAAAAGACTAATCTGGTTGGTGTGGCATCGGCGGCTTTATTGCTGAGTTTGATATTGATCATCCCTGCGAGCAGAGACGTGGCTTTTGGTTTTTGGGATGGAGTGGTTGGCGGCAGGAATCATTTTAACCTATGGACAACGCTGAGCCGTGCGTCAATTATCATCGGCATGGCAATGGCTGCATTGGTGGCGTTTCGGGCGGGCTTGATAAATTTAGGCGGTGAGGGACAGCTGGTTTTGGGTGGGCTGGTTGCTGCATTGGTTGGTGTTTATGTGGATTTACCGCCAGTGTTATTGGCGGTTGTGGCGCTTGTCTCGGCAATGTTGGCGGCGGGGCTTTGGGCATTGCTAGCTGGTTGGCTTGACCGTGTGGTTGGTATGCCATTGCTGGTTGCCTCGTTATTATTAAACTATCCTGCGAATTATTTTGCTTCCTATTTGGTGTCTCATCCCTTGCGCGATGTGATGTCGGGCATATCGCAATCGCATAAAATTGACAAGGCGGCAAGGCTGCCGAGGTTTTCTGGCACTATATTGGATTATGGTATTTTTATTGTGATCATTTTGGTGATTTTAATCGTATGGTTAGAGCGGAATTCGATATTTGGATATCGGCTTAGAATGCATGGTTATTCGGCTAAATTTGCTGAAGTGTCGGGTTTTCCGAGCGGTAAGATATTTTATCAGGCTTTGTTTATCAGCGGGGCGATTGCGGGTTTGGTTGGGTTTTTGGTGGTGTTTGGGTTTTCGCAGCGCTATATCGATGGGATGCTGACGGTGCCACTTTATGCGTGGACGGGTATTGTTGCGGTTTTGCTGGCAGCGATAACGCCGTGGATAGTGCCGATAACGGGCTTGTTATTTGCCATTTTGGCAACTGGGGCAGGCGGCATGGAACGGGTTGCGGGTATTCCGCGCGAGGCATCGCAAATTGTGCAGGGCATGATTATTTTATGGCTGGCGGCAACGGGTAAGCCGTTAAATTCAAAGGATGGACATTGAACATGATGCTTGATCCGACTTTTTTTGATTCAATCGCTCGGTTTATCACGCCGCTTTTGCTGGCTGCGTTGGGCGGGGCGTTATGCGATAGGGCGGCGGTGTTTAACATTGCGCTCGAAGGCATGATGTTGATCGGGGCGTTTTTTGGCGTGGTTGGCTCTTATTATTTTGGCAGTTGGCAGGCTGGCTTATTGTTTGCCATTTTATCGGGCTTTGCTAGTGGTGTGGTGTTTTCGTGGTTTTCGATCTATCGCAAAGGTGATGATATTGTTGTCAGCATTGGTTTTAATATATTGGCATTGGGCTTGACGGTGTTTTTGCTGCGGTATTTGTTCAATACGCGCGGGCAATTTGATGATCCTAATATTATTGGCGTGCCGCGCATTAGCATTCCGATTATTTCGGACATTCCTTATATTGGTAATTTATTTGCTAACCAGTCCATCTTATTTTACTTCGCGATTATATTGGTGTTTCTGATTCAATTTCTATTATTCAGGCACAAATATGGGTTATATTTGCGGGCTGCTGGTGATAATATTATGGCGCTGCGCACTGCTGGTCTTTCGCCTGAGTTGATTCAAAGTGGGGCGGTGATTGCTTGCGGAATTTTATGCGCTTTGGCGGGGGCGCAATTGTCGATCTCGAGCGTGACATTATTTGCTGAGGGCATGAGCGCGGGGCGCGGGTGGATTGCCGTGGTGATCATTATGATGTGTGCGGGGCGGCCGTTGCTTATATTGCCTGCAGCGATATTTTTTGGCCTGTTGGACGCGATTGGTTTTCGCATTCAAGCTTTTGGTGTGCCGCAACAATTTACCGATTCATTGCCGTATGTTTTGGCCATATTCATCATGGCCATTGCGATTGGCCGAAGGCGTCGTAAGTTAAATAAATAATTGATTTTATGGATGGGGGAAGATTTACATGACTGTATTTCCACAGGCAGCCGATATTTTAGTGCTTGGCGGTGAAATTTTAACCATGGATGGTAAATTTACTAGCTTTGAAGATGGGGCTATTGCGATATCGGACAGTAAAATTGTTGCTGTTGGGCATCAGGTAGACGCTGCAAATTGCGAGGCTTGTGATACCATAAATGCCGAAGGTATGTTGGTGACGCCTGGCCTGGTCAACACCCATTGCCATGCAGCCATGACTTTGTTTCGTGGTTTGGCCGATGATGTGCCGTTGGATTTGTTTTTAAAAACCGTATGGGCAGCCGAAGCTGAACATGTCAATTATAACAATGTTTTTGCGGGGGCGACATTGGGCATTGCTGAAATGGCAATGGGCGGAATTACGCATTTTGTTGACATGTATATGGAACCCGAAGCGACAATTGCAGCCTCACGGAAAGTTGGCATTAGTTTAACTTCTGGGCCGATATTTATGGGTATAAATTCGGTGTCTAGCGATGAATGGCAGGAACAGATGCGGGTTGCTGATGCTTATTTATCGATAGCCAAAGACAAGCCTGACGTGCAGAATATGATTATGCCGCATTCGAGTTATGCGCTGGATATGGCGCAGTTAAAAGACTTGGTTGCATTGGCGCAAAAATATGACATTCGGATGCACACTCATGGTGCGGAAGCGCCTTCGGAAATGAAATTGGTCGCGGCGCTGCATGATGGTGCGCGACCAATTGACGTGTTTGAAAGTGCGGGTGTTTTTGCGCAAGGTGGTACATTGATTGCGCATGCGGTGGATTTAACTGATGAAGAAATTACACGTATGGCGGATTGTGGCGTTTCGGTTTCTCATTGCCCATTATCTAACAGCAAACTGGCTTCGGGCATGGCGCGGGTGAGGGATTTGCGCGCTGCTGGTGTGACTGTTTCGCTGGGTACTGATGGAGCGTCTAGTGGAAATGATCTTGATTTGTGGAAGGCCATGCGGCTGGCGAGTTTTGTGTCGGCATTGTTAACCGAGCAGCCTGCGGTTTTGCCTGCGCGGGAAATATTTGCTATGGCGACACGTGAGGGTGCAAAAGCTCTCGGGCTTGAAGATGAATTTGGTACGCTTGAAGTTGGCAAACGTGCGGATATTATGATGATTGATATGTCGGCTTTGCATTTAACGCCTAGCTATGATCCATATTCGTCGCTGGTGTTTGCAGCTGGGCGTGAGGATGTTTGCCATGTGATTGCGAACGGTGCGCTAGTGGTCGAAAATAAGCAACTTATTGCCGATATTTCAAGCGAAATTATGCAGGTCAAAAGAGTTGCTGATCAGATATCGGTATAACCGTTGGGTGATGTTTATGGTGTTTTGAGGTGCCAAAACAATAGGTCAAGGGGGAGAATTATTGTTTTGGCTGTCGGGGGATGGAGTGTCTGTTAACGTAGACTGGCTTCGATATTACCGCCGTCAACAGTAAGAATATGGGCTGTCGTGCGCTCACTTTTGGCTAGCATCACAAAACCATCAGCGACATGTTTGGCTTCTACTTCACGATGTAATAAATTACCAGCCATATAGGTTTTTGTGTCTACGCCGCGGGCTTTGGAGCGGGTTTCGATGAATTCATCATCTAGTAAGCCCGAACGAATGCGATCGGCATTAATGCCATTAACACGTATGTTATTTTCGCCTAGCTCTAGCGCGAGTTGTTTGACTAAAAATAGGGTTGTGGCTTTTGGTAGCCCATAAGCACCAAAACCTTTGCCGGGGTTTACGGCTTGTTTGGAGACGTTAAATAATAATTGCCCGCCAAAATCTTGTGTTTGCAGTATTTTGGCGGTTTGTTGAGCGAGTTTGTGATGGCTGAAAAAGTTCAAATTGAAGCTAGACATTAGTGTTTCATCATCCATTTCAACCATGCTGCTCTGCCACGCAGCGCCTGCATTGCTGACCAAAATATCAACCCCACCAAAACGTTTTACGCACGCGGTCAATATATCATTTGCGGCATTTTCTTGGGTTATATCGCAAACCATATGTGCGTGGTCTTGGCCAAAATCGGCCTGAACTTGTTTTAAAGCGGCTTCATCTCTATCTACCAGAAACAGGTTTGCGCCTTGGTCTTTAAATGCTTTTGCGCTGGCTACACCTATGGCACCCGCAGCGCCTGTTACGACGACAATTTTGCCGTTAAAAACTTTGGGTTTTGCGCTGCCTAATTTGGCTTGCTCGAGTGACCAATATTCCATTTCGAATAAATCTTTATCGCCAATTGGGTAAAAACCACCATTGGCTTGCGCCCATTGCATAACTTGGCAAGTTTGCTCGCCAATATCGGCGGCAATGCGGGCTGCGCTGGCGTTTGCGCCTATGCCTAAAATACCTAGGCCTGGAATCCACGCTAAGTTTGGCGTGGGGCATAGCATTGTTTTGCTGTCTGCGGAGAGTTTTACTTGTTGGTTGAAATAGGCTTTATATTGTTGAATGAATTCTGCAACGGCGGTTTGAATGCCAGCTTTGCCTTGTGCCAATATATCGGCGGTTAATAGCAAGGGATGGCCTTTGGTGCGAATGACGTGGTCAGGTGTTGCCACACCGCGTGTCGCCAATTCTGCAAGATCATCACGCATTAAGAATGATAAGTTTTCGCTTGATGAGCGTAGGTCAAATATGGGAGCGGCACAGTCTGGATCTGCTGTATGTTTGGCAATTTCTGTCGATAAAACGCCACGTAGAATGGGTAATATTTCTGAGGCGATTTGGATTTTTTGTGGGGTTTTGATTTCGGGTTTGGTGTTTTTGGTTAGCCAATCCTCGACTAAATTGACATGCTCGATCATTAAATCGTATGATTTCTTGGCGCTATTTGCAAAGGTGAAATGCCCATGATTAATAAGCATCATGCCTTCGATATCGGGGTTGGCATCAAATATATCTGCTGCGGTTTTGGAGAGTGAGAAACCCGGCATAATGTAAGGCACAAGGGCAACGCGATCGCCAAAGATTTGTTTGGTTATTTTCTCGACATCAGGGAGGTTTGCCAATGCTAACATCGAGGTTGCGTGGGTATGATCTACAAATTTATGGGGAATATAGGCGTGTAATAAGGTTTCGACTGAAGGGTTGGGTGATTTGCTATCTAATAAGTTTGAACGTTGGATATTGACCATATCCTCATCTGATAGAGTTTCTAAATTTCGCAAATTGGCTAATGGTGCCATATTAACAGCGGGCAAGCCTGGGGCTTGGATGGTTTCTAAATCCCAACCGCTGCCTTTAACATGTAAAACCTTTATTGAGTTTCCAAAAATATCTGTCCGATCGACCTTAACCGAGGTATTCCCCCCACCATGCATGACGAGATCGGGGTTTTGCCCTAAAAGTTGAGATGTATAAACACGAAGTGCCAATTGTTGGTCTGCTGAATCTTCGCCCGCTTCAGTTAAAAATTGTTCTGCAATCTTTGTATTCCATAAATTTTCGACCATTATGACATTTCCTATATATAATTTACCATTACCTCTATTTGACAAATATCAGATACACTTGTCAAATGAAAAATAATAATTTCATACTGATTCTATTGTTGAATATTTTTTTTGGTCGGTTTAAGCTTAATACAAGTATTTGCTGCAAAAAGGAGCATTGGGATTTATATGGCATCGATTAGTAAAAGGCGTTCATCAGGCCAAGTGAGTGGAGACGAAATAGTGGTTGAGACTGCTTGGCTCTACTATCATGACGAGCTGAACCAAACCGAGATTGCTAAAAAATTAGATGTCTCGCGGGCTACAGTGGTTAATTATTTGCAAGAAGCGCGAGAGAAGGGGTTTATACGCTTAACCTTATCTCCCAGTGTGTTTTCTGGGCATAAATTATCGCATATTTTGCGCAAACGTTTTGGCTTGAAGTCGGTTTTGATTATTCCTGATGGGGACAAACAAGAAGCTCAAAAAAGTGAGCGTGTTGCCCGTGCTGCTGCTGAATGGTTGCCTGATTTATTGGAAGTTGGTGACACATTGGGTGTGGCTTGGGGGCAAACGTTATTTCAAGTTGCAGATAGCTTGGTGGCTTCACCCATTAAAGATTTAAAAGTTGTGCAATTGATCGGGTCGATGGCAACGCCTTATGGGTTTGATGCTGAAATTGTATCTGCTAATTTGGCTTTAGGGTTGGGCGCGCAGTGTGTGAACTTGCATGCTCCTGCAGTTTTAACCAGTGTTGAACTGGCCAAACAGCTCAAAGCTGAGCCGATTATTTCTAAACAATTAGAAGCTTTGAAAGATTGCAATAAAGCGATTTTTGCAGCTGGTTCTTGCACCCCAGAAAGCCATGTGGTTAGCGGTGGCTTGGCGACGCAGAGTGACCTTAAATATTATATTTCAAAGGGCGCTGTTGGCGTGCTATGTGGGCAATTTATTGATGGCAATGGCAAGGCTGTCGCAGGGCCGTTAGAAGAAAGAATAATCGGTGTAGAGCTTAAAAATTTGGTTGGGCTTGAAATGGGCTTGTTGGTGTCTGCAGGTGTTGACAAAGCAAGAGCTATGCTAGCGGTTATGAAGGGCGGCTACACAACCCACCTTGTGACCAATGCAACCACAGCGGCCAAGATTATTACCTTGGCCGATGAAGAAAATATCTGAATTTAAGCATGCTCTGGAAATAGTTTTAGCATCGCTTCATTATTGGCTGCACATACGCCGCGTTCGGTGATTAAGCCCGTGATTAAGTTTGCTGGTGTTACATCAAACGCAGGGTTGCCGCCTGGTGTGCTATCTGGCGAAATTTGCACAGATGTTACTGTGCCATCTGCCAATTTACCATATACATGCGTAACTTCTTTGCCTGTTCTCTCCTCAATGGGGATTTCTTTAATGCCATCATTAACCGTCCAGTCGATGGTGGGTGAGGGCAGAGCCACATAGAATGGAACGTTATTGGCTTTTGCTGCGAGGGCTTTTAAATAGGTGCCAATTTTGTTGCACACATCGCCTTGCGCTGTGGTGCGGTCTGTGCCGACAATCACCAAATCGACTTGCCCATGTTGCATCAAATGGCCGCCTGCATTATCGACTATTAAGGTATGTGGCACGCCATGGCCTGCCATTTCCCAACTGGTCAATTGTGCGCCTTGGTTACGCGGGCGGGTTTCATCGACCCATATGTGAATGGGAATGCCAGCTTCTTGGGCATGATACATGGCCGAGGTTGCGGTGCCCCAATCAACAGTTGCGAGCCAGCCAGCGTTGCAATGGGTGAGGATATTAATGGTTTCCCCCGGCTTTTTCTTGGCGGCAATCTCGCGAATGATAGCGAGGCCATTTTCGCCAATTTTTCGGTTAATTTCGACATCTTCATCGCAGATTTCTATGGCTAATTTATAGGCGGCTTCGAGGCGCTCGTTTGGGGCGAGGGGCAATAAGACAGATTTTACACGGTCGAGCGCCCATCTTAGGTTGATGGCGGTCGGGCGAGTTTTGTTGAGCGCTTGCCAAGATTGTTCTACATATGCATCGCTCGTGTCTTCGGCCATGGCTAAAGCCATACCATATGCTGCGGTTGCGCCAATAAGTGGGGCGCCACGCACCAGCATGTCGGCAATGGCTATTTCGGCATCTTTGCGGCTGGTTAAATCTACGATTTTAAATTCGTGTGGCAATAAGCGTTGTTCAATTATTTTTACAGTGCGCCCATCATCATCAAGCCAGATTGATCTATAATGTTTGTCTTGTACTTTCATAGCTTGCTGTCTTTCTCAATTTTTACGATAAATTGGTTGATATTGTCTATATTTTCAAATTTTTTGCTTTGAGTTATGAGCTTGCGCCCCATGGCGATGCAGTTTTTTTCGACATTGGCGCGCGCTTTAATGTCTTCAATTGTATCAATTTCCATAATGTGCGCGAGGCCGATGGTGCGCCTGATCATCTCGGCACCCGCAAAGCCGATGGCGTCTTGCCAAATTGTGGTTAGCAGTTGGGTCAGAGCCTCGTCGCTAGCGTTTTGATGGCCTTGGTCTTTGAATAATTTGTCTTCAAATAAAATACCATTGCGTTCTGTTTGCCAAAGGTTTGAAAATTCTTGGGTAAATGATATCCAAATTTTTTCGACTATTTTTAGAATCCATTTGCGGTAATCATCACGATTGTCATCGGTAGTTTGATGACCTTGTTGCGCAAAATAGGCCATCCAAAAATTAGCGAGTAGCATGCCGACATCAAAACCTATAGGACCGTAAGTGGCAAATTCGGGGTCAATTATCGACGTTTCATTTTGCGTGACCATGATTGATCCTGTATGCAAATCGCCATGCAGTAGGGTTTCATTTTGAGTGAAAAATTTAGCTTTTAGAATTTGAACGGCTATTTTTAATTCAACGTCTTTACGTAGATCGCTGACCACTGCGTCTAAAGCTGGGGAATTAATATTATTGCTGTCAGCATCGTAATAGGGGTCGGTAAATACCAGATCTTCAGTTATGTTGCAAAGGGCTACATTGTCGGAAAATATGGCTAAATCGGCCTTAAAAGCAGGAGCGGTCAGTGAGTAACTTGAGCCTCGAAATAACGTTTGAGCGCAGAATATACCCATATCATGCGCTAGGTTTTTGTGTTTTATGCCGTCTTTTAAGCTATGGCGTAAAATAACGTGTGGCTGCATAAATTGCATGACCAAAATAGCTTGTTTTTGGTTGAAATAATAAACCTCTGGAACCAAATTATTTGTGCGCTCTGCTTGACGCACTAAAGCCTCATGTTCAAAGAAAGCGCGCTTTAAAGTTAGTGGCCAGCTTTCGCCCACCACGCGGACATAGGGCAGTGCTTGTTTGACGATTAATTTGCCTTTTGGGCCTTGTACAATGAAAACTAAATTTAAATTGCCATCGCCAACTTCATTTGAAGTCCATAAATTAGGGTCGTCACCAAGCCTTGCTTTTAGCGTGTTAATGTCGCCCAATCGGGTGCTAAGTGTTTCAATTGTTAACTCTTTATAGTCTTCCGACATTCAAAACTCCCTTTTATTGAATGTAATTGGTTTTGTTAGTTTCGCTTGATTTAGCAAGAGTGACAAAATTTATATCAATTGTCAATATGATTTGACATTTGATATATTTTGCTTTTAAGTTAGGCGAAATAGAGGGACGATTAAACCGAATGGGTAAAGTTAATTCATCGATAAAACTAACTGGGCTTGAAAAGAGTTTCGGCTCAAACCGTGTTCTACGCGGCATAGATTTAGATATTCCTGCAGGGGAGGTCACCATTTTAATGGGCGCAAATGGTGCAGGAAAATCTACCTTGGTTAAAGTTATGTGCGGTGTGCATAAGGCGGATTCTGGCACGATATATTTGGCGGGAGAAGAATTTAATCCACAGACACCCGCTGAGGCCATCAAGGCCGGCATCGTGACTGTGCATCAAAATATTAATGATGGTGTGGTGCCTGATTTAGATGTTGCGTCTAACCTTATGTTGGACGTATTGGCGAACCCTCATAGTTCGGTTTTTTTATTGCCGTCGAAAATTAGAAAATCGGCGAAACAAGCGGCCGAAAGGCTTGGGCTTGATTTGGATATGAGAGCGCCCGTACACAGCTTATCGCTTGCTGATAAACAGCTTGTTGCAATCACCCGCGCCATGGCTCATGAGCCTAATTTACTTATATTGGATGAACCAACTTCGTCGCTGTCTTTATCGGAAACCCAAAGATTATTTGAATTGCTAGATAGGCTGAAAGCGCGTGGTGTGGCGATATTATATATTTCTCATCGTATGTCAGACATTAAACGTATGGCAGACCGCATTGTTAGTATGCGAGATGGCGAAGTGAGTGGTGTGTTTGAAGGTGATGATTTAGATTATATCGGTGCGGTAAATGCCATGCTTGGGCGTAAAATAGCGGATGTTGATATACAGATTCCTGAAGTTGGTGCGCCCGTATTGGAGCTTGAAAATATTCAATTATTGCCTAGCTCGAAGCCATTTTCGTTGGCAGCGCATAAAAACGAAATTATTGTGATTACAGGTTTGGTTGGCGTTGGGAAATCGCTACTTGCTTCGGTTTTATTTGGGCGCGAAGCTTTGTTCAAGGGTGAGATATCCTTGAATGGCCAAAAATACAATCCTAAAAATATCACCGATGCGATTAATGAAGGGGTGTTTTTATGCGCCAAGGACCGTGGCACGAATGGCATCATTCCAGAATTTAATATCAGTCATAATATATCACTGCCATTTTTATCGACATTATCGAAATTTGGCTTTATTGGCCGCGGCGCGGAACGAGGTTTTGCCAAAACCGCCATAAAAGATTTGGGCATTATTTGCCAAGGTGAAGATGACAATATTGAAGAACTTTCTGGCGGTAATCAACAAAAGGTCATGGTGGCTAGATGGTTGATGAAAAGCTCAAAATTACTAATTTTAGATGAACCTTTCCAAGGTGTTGATATTGCAGCGCGGCGCGATATTGGCAATAAATTACGCGAAACCGCCAAGGATAGAGCGACGATTGTTTTTGTCACAGAATTGGATGAGGCGCTTGAAATAGCCGATCGAATTTTTGTGATGTCAGAACATGGCGTGGTGGGCGAGCATAGAAATATGAATGCGGATGCTGATTTGATATTGGCGCAAGTTTTGGGTGATCAGGTTATGGATAAACGGATGAATAAGAATATTGGAATTAGTGAAGGAGCTGCCTTGTGAAGCAAGCAAGTTTGAGTAAAGACAAAATTAAAGCTGTTGCCATTCGCTATGGATTTTTAACCTTGCTCGCTGGGTTGGTGTTGTTTTTTAGCCTATCTGCGCCCGGTTTTGCGACACCGTTTAGTGCGGTGTTTATATTTCAGTCGGTGGCGATTACGGGTATTTTGGCGTTGGGTGTCACTGCAACTTTGGTGGTTGATGGGTTTGATTTGTCAATTGGTTCTATCGCCACATCTAGCTTGATGTTGTCGGCCTATATTATGGTGGTGCTAGAGCAGAATGCTGTTGTGGCAGTTATTGCTTGTTTGGCCATGGGGGCCATCGTTGGCTTGGTTAATGGTGTTTTAATTGTCTATATGCGAGTGCCCGATTTGCTGGCTACTCTTGGTATGATGTTTTTGCTGATTGGTTTACAGCGCATTCCAACCGAAGGCCGCTCTATTGCTCAAGGCATGACACTACCTGGTGGCGAAACCGCTACGGGGGTGTTTTCTAAGTCATTTTTGGCATTGGGGCGTCATAAATTTGATTTTTTCATAGAAAATTTCATTCCATTTTCAGTCATTATATTCGTGGTGATTGCGGTTTTAATTTGGTTGTATTTTGAATTTACCCGTTATGGGCGGGTTATGTATGCGATTGGCTCTAACGAGCGTGCCGCTGGCTTAGCTGGTGTGCCCGTGCATAAATATAAAATTATTGCCTATATGATTTCAGGCGTTTTGGCCTCAGTTGGTGGTATCTTGTTGGCTGCGCGTTTGGGTCGGGGGGACATCGCTTCGGGCAATAACCTATTGCTCGATTCGGTGGCGGCGGCGTTGATTGGTTTTGCGGTGCTTGGAGCGGCAAAACCTAATGCATTTGGCACTGCCATTGGTGCGTTGTTTGTCGGTATTTTATTGCAAGGTATGACGATGATGAACGCGCCTTATTATACGCAAGACTTTGTAAAAGGCGCGGTATTGGTTGTGGCTTTGGTGTTTACTTTTTCACTATCAAATCGACGGTAATTCAATTCAAAATAATATTAAACCTGACCAATTTGATATTTTAAATAAGGTCATTATTAAGGGAGAATAAAATGAAAATAACCAGACGTATATTCACTTCGATGGTAGCAGGCGTGGTGTTAGCCGCAACTGGGATCATTGGAAGTGTGTCTGCAGCGGATATGCCTGCGCCATTTGACAAGCCAAGCGAAGTGAAAATTGCTTTGGTGCGTTATCTTTCGACGGGTGATTTTTTCCAAGCTTATTTGGCGGGTGTTGAATCACAAGCCAAAATATTGGGTGTTGATTTGCGTATTTTGGATAGCCGTCAGGACGCGGCTTTGCAAGCTGATATGGTTGACCAAGCGATTGCCTTGGGTGTCGATGGCATTATTGTGCAACATGGTTTAACAGAATCTATGCAAGAAGCTGTGAAACGGGCGATTGCCGCTGGCATTAAAGTGGTGGCATTTGATGTGGACGTCGAAAACCCAGATGTGCCACAAATTGAACAGTCTGACTTTATGTTGGCTAAAATGGCGCTAGATCAAGCCATTATTGACAATGGCACAACATTTAATGCTGGCTATGTTTATGTTCCGGGCATTGCGCCGCTTGACCGTCGTGATGTGGCGTGGAAAGAAGTTAAAGACGCCAATCCAGGCATTAAACAACTTGCAGAATTTGGTACGTTGGACAACCCCATCGCCAACTCTGTTGCCAACCAAGCGCGTTCTGTTTTGGCGGCTAACCCAACCATTACGGTTATGTTTGCACCTTATGACGAATTTGCCAAAGGCGTAAAGATTGCGGTTGATGAAGCGGGTATGACCAGCCAAGTTAAGATTTATTCGGCTGATGTTTCGACTTCTGATATTTCTGCAATGCGTGAAGAAGGAAGTGCATGGGCTGCGACGGCTGCGACAAACCCAGCAGTTGTTGGTGAGGTTTCGGTTCGGGTGTTGGCAATGTTGCTTGCGGGCGAAGATCCTGGTCACAATGTTGTGGTTCCCCCAACTTTGATCACGCAAACAATGCTGAATGATGGTGACATTAAAAACATGAAAGAGCTATCTGCAAAGATACCTGCATTTGCGCATGCAGATGTGGCTGTTCCAGCATGGATGCCGCTACCTAAACGCTAAAATGTAGTAGATATGAATGATGGGTCGACAAATTAATTTTGTCGGCCTTTTTTTATGATTGGTTCAAATTATACAAATGAAAATACTACTTGACATTTGTTGAATATTCGGCAATTTTAGTTTAAATGAACTGAGGTATATGATGAAAAATTCAAGAACGACTGAGCAGGTGGCTTTGGGCATTCGGCGTCGAGTGTTTGAACATACGATACTTAATAATGGTGGCTATTTAAGCCAAGCTTGTTCATCTGCCGAAATGTTGGCATGGTTGTATAATGAAGCGCTTACTATTGGCGATCCGACCTTGCCGATGATACCACGTGATTTTTCAGGCGTGCCTTCGGTTAATAATCCTGACTATGTATCTGGCGCAGGATATAATGGCCCTGCAACGCCAGAATATGACCGCTTATTCATTGCGCCCGCGCATTATGCCTTGGTGGCTTATGCCACCTTAATTGAAGTGGGGCGAATGGCACCTGAAGGGCTTGAGATGTTTAATAAAGATGGCTCATCGGTCGAAATGATTGGGGCTGACCATTCTCCGGGTATGGAGGTTCATAACGGCACGCTCGGCATTGGCCTTTCGACTGCATCTGGCCTTGCCTATGGCCGCAGAAAACGCGGCGATAAAGGCGAAGTTTGTGTGTTTATGTCTGACGGTGAAGTGCAAGAGGGGCAAACATGGGAAGCGGTTCAAGCTTGCGCTCATCACGGTATTGATAATGTTTGGGCGATCATGGATGTGAATAATCAGCAATGCGATGGCGCGATGTCGAGTGTAATGGAAGTGCGCGATATTGCCACAAAATTCAGAGCTTTTGGCGCGGTTGCGGTGGAAATTGACGCCCATGATTTGGACGCTATGCGCCAAGCCAAAGCGGAGCCACATGAGGGGAAACCGCTTATTATTTTGGCGCATTCATCGCCGATGAAAGGCATGAAGAAATTGGAAGAAAGATTCCCACGCCTGCATTATGTGCGTTTTAAAAGCCCAGAAGAACGTGCTGAATATAATATATCAATCGCCGCGGAGCTTGGTGTTGACCCCGTTGTATATGAAACACATTAAGAATATGACATACATTAAAGGTAGCAAACATGGTTGAAATGGTAACACGCCCGTATGCGGGTGCTTTTGAAAAATACGCTTTGGCAAACCCCGATGTAATTTGTGTATCGGCCGATTTAACATCATCTTGCGAAATTGATGGTTTTAGAGACCGTCACCCTGAGCAATTTTTATC
The DNA here is from genome assembly GCA_002400495.2 of Alphaproteobacteria bacterium. GTDB lineage: Bacteria > Pseudomonadota > Alphaproteobacteria > Rhizobiales > OSC116 > OCS116. Next base: position 32,867 of record NVQL02000076.1, read on the forward strand.
GATGGGCATGGCTGAACAAAATATGATGAGTTTTGTCGGCGGTTTGAACATGGCGGGATACAGGCCGTTTGTTCATACATTTGGAGTGTTTACCTATAGACGACCCTATGACCAGCTTATGGCATCCATTGCCTATGGGCGCAGGAAAGTGCGCATTATGGGTTTTTTGCCGGGCATCACAACACCGGGCGGTATGACGCATCAGGCGATTGAGGATATTTCGGTCATGCGTGCCATGCCCAATATGACCATATTAGAAACTGGTGATGCCACCGAAGTTGAGTCTATTTGCGCAGCAGCAGATAGCATTGATGGCCCCGTTTATTGCCGTGTTTTGCGCGGCAATGTGCCTCGATTATTTGACACGCCGATAAAAGTCGGCGAAATGCGTGAGTTAAGCTCAGGCAGCGATATATTAGTGGTCACTGCGGGCATCACAACCGAAGAGGCGATGCGCGCGCGCGCGGCATTACAAGATGCGGGTGTGTCTATACGTCATTTGCATTTAAACACGTTAAAGCCATTCGATTCTGAAACTTTGTTGGATCACTTGCAGTCGGTAAAATACGGGGTGATCACGCTTGAAAACCATGTCGTTACGGGCGGGATTGGTTCGATAGTTGCGGAAACGATTGCAGATGCGGGTATCGCCAAACGGCTTATTCGTTTAGGTTTGCAAGATACTTATGCGCATGGTGGCTCGCGTGCTTATTTAATGCGTTATTATGGCCTAGATGCATTGGCCTTAATACATGCAATTGATGATATGTTGGGCAACTCGACAGGCATAGGTGAAGAAGATTTGAATGCAGCACGTGTAGACGCTGTGCATTCTCTGGCTAAAGCTGAAGGGTTATAATCATGTCGCGGTTTAATGTGACCTATAAAATATTTGCGGATAATGATAAACATGCTTTGAGCCGTGCCGAAAATATAGCCTTGGAACAAACTGTAGAAATACCGCGTGACATCGTGCCAAAAGGTTATATTGAAGACAATATATTGGGCAAACTAGAGGATATAACGCGTGCCGATAACCAGAGTTTTAACGCTCAAATTAGCTACAGCCCTGACAGCGTAGGCAGCGAATTGCCGCAATTGCTAAATGTGATATTTGGCAATAGCGGCATCCAAAAAGGCTTGAAAGTTATCGATCTCGAATTGGGTGATGTTTTATCCCAGCGCTTTACAGGTGCAAAATTTGGTATTGATGGCGTGCGTAAAAAAATTGGCCGTTCAAGCGGCGCATTAATTGCTGCGGTGATTAAGCCACAAGGGTCGAGTGTTGATGAGTTGGCGTTGATTGCCTATCGCTGTGCGTTGGCTGGTGCGGATATCATTAAAGACGACCATGGGTTAACCAATCAACATATGGCGCCATTTAAAGAGCGGGTTGAGAAGATTTGTGAAGCGGTGGCAAAAGCCAATTTAGAAACGGGACTCAATTGTTTGTATTTCCCGAATATTGCAGGCCATAGCGCGGATTTAGAACGATATGCTGAATTTGCTAAGAATTCGGGCGGTGGTGGCGTGTTGGTTATGCCTGGATTATTTGGGTTTGATGCGGCTTTGCGTTTGGCAAGGGATGATGATTTTAATTTACCGATTATGACGCATCCGAGCTTTTTAGGGCCGTATATTTTGTCTGAAGACACAGGTTTTAGCCATGCGATGATGTTTGGTAAAATACAACGTCTATGCGGTGCTGATATTTCGGTGTTTCCAAATGTTGGCGGTCGGTTTGGTTTTTCTGAGTTGGAATGCCGATCTATTGCCATTGCTTGCAAATCAGATGATGGCATTGGCAAACCAATCATGCCTAGCCCTGGGGGCGGGATGACCAAGGAACGTGCGGCAGATTTAAAAACCATGTATGGAGACGATGTGGTTCTTTTGCTGGGTGGTTCGTTGCTGCGTTATGGCGATAAAATTGGTGACGGAATTAAAGAAATGCGCACGGCGCTTGATGCTGTTTGAGTGTTTAGCAATCAATATGTGTGTTAGCAATTCTTGTAAGCTTGGCTTATCCATCCACTTAGCTGCTCATCAACTTCGTTGATAGAGGTGATGTTAATTCTGTGACTGCACATGTCTTTGACAACCTTGACCCTTGAGTGATTGGTAGAGGCTGGTAAATTAATACCTATTTGAATTCGTTTTGCTGAAGGCGCTTGGATCAAGGCAAACATTTTGTTTCTGCGAAAGGCAACACCAGTTTTTTGGATGACTTTGGTTATATCATCCCCCATTGCCTCGCAAATTGCTGCGATCTCATTATATATTGGTAAAAGATGGGCTTTAGAACCTGAATATTGAGTGTTGAAGAGGTTGTCTTTGGATTCGGGACCACCTGCGCTATATTCGCGAATTCTTGTTGCTAGCAAATTGGCATTTCCATGCCCAAGGCCGTAAGCCGACTTTAAATATTTTAATATTTCCATATGTTTATTCAAAGAGACAATTTTTGGTTCGGTTGCATGTTGCGCAACTGATTTACCTGTTTGGGTTAAAATATTTGATAACTGCGTTGCGGCAATTTGTTGGTTTTTGTCCATTGTTATTGGTTCCTGAGTGATTGGTTGTTTAAACAGTAATAAATGGGTCGCGCGAATAATTTACAGCTCTGCTTAATTCATATTCCATAAGCATCTGCGTTGTGTTGAATTTAGATTATCGGAAAATATAAATATGGTATTGTATGAATTTAACAGTCAAATTTCTGGTACAAAGCCTGCCGCGCCACTTGCGGTGTTTGCATTATAGAAAGCTTTTTGTGCCGCTACATATTGAGTGGGCGTATGCCCTGTATGGCGTTTAAAACTTCTAATAAAATGGGCTTGGTCAAACCATCCATTGTCATTTGAAATGGCTGTCCAATCAATCTCTTTGGAAACATCAAGGCGGTTGAGCACATTTCGCATGCGAAGTAAATTTGACAAGCTTCTTGGGCTTAGCCCTACCACACGCGTAAATGTACGCACTAACGAGCTGTTCTCCACTCCCATTTTCTGGGCAATATCGGCTATTGGGGTTTTTGGATTGGCTTCTAATATAGAAACAACGTCGCTACAAAGCTGTTCTCCTACAACTTTCTTGCCAATGTTTTGGCAGAGAAATTGCTCAATTAATCGTGTTTTTTCTTGACCATTATTTAATGAGAGTAGCTGCTTCCTCAGGTCCTTAGCGGGTTGCCAAAAATCTAATAATTTTACAATTTTTCCTCTTAATGATGCGGGGGGAATGCCAAATAAACGTTCCGCACCAATGGCGGTGGCGACGATGCCAACGGCATGGGTTTCGCCAAGGGGTCGGTTGGTTATTGGGGCGTTATGTGGGCCGATAAGCAGGCCTGTTGAGCTCTGAACTGGTGACTCTAAATGTAATAATGGTGTCTGTTCAATTGCATCACCTAAGATAAATATGGCAACCACCGACCCTGTCGGGGCAATTTTTTCTTGTTTGTATGGCACGGTGCCTTTGGCAAACCAGATAGATTCAACATAAAGTTTTAAAGTTTCGCTTGGTTTTAATGAATAAAAATCAAATTGAAAATCGGCTGTCATATATTATCCTTTCCATCAATCTTATGTCACATATTCGCTAAAAACACGCATTTTTAGTGAATGCGTGTTTCTTAAGGAGTTGACTAAATGAGAAGCCCATGAGTATTTGATGACGTTCTATACAGAAAAATTATTAGCGATGAATGTTATGAAACCATCAAAGCGGGAGGCGTTGTTACGCGCAGATTAGAGCTGATTATTTTCATAAAATATAAAATTTGTAATTATAATAAGTAAAGGAAATGACTTTTTGTTCACTATTAACTATGATAAAAGGTAAGAAATTTTAATCACTACTAAAAAATTATTTTAGTCCTTGCAATATAATGCCCTAGCAAGTCGTATTACTTAGAGTGTAAACAATGATGGAAATGAGTCATTCTCCGCTATTAATTATTGCTTCTTTTGCGCTTGCAATTCTAGGCTCGTTTACAACATTACGTTTAACATCCAACCTTCGAAATTTTGATATAGCAGCTCGTAAAATACGGGTTGTGCAGGCTGCCTTTGTATTGGGGGTTAGCATATGGTCAATGCATTTTACTGCCATGTTGGCGGTTAAACTTCCTGTTGTTATTAGTTATGATCCAGTGCTTACATTGTTGTCGGCATTGATGGCGATTTTAGCCATTGAAGTGGTTTTTTTGTTTTTGCATTTTGGCAAGCGCACAAAATCTAAAGTTTTTATTGCGGGTATCATCACGGGTGCTGGCATTCTTGGTATGCATTATTTGGGCATGAATGCCATTTCTGCGAATGTGGTGATTGTTTATGATCCACTGGGTGTGGTGATCACCATTATTGTGGGTGTTTTGTCTTCTATTTTGGCGATGAAGATTGCCTATGGTGGCGAAAGGTCGTTTTCAAATACCGTTTTAGGGGCGATTATTTTGGGTTTATCAATGTCTGCTATTCATCACACTGCTATGCATTTTACCATGATGAGTAAAAATGATGCGGTGGCAGATTTAGCGCTTTCACTGTTAAATGGCGAACAATTGGCTTTACTGGTGGCTATCTCGTCATTCACTTTATCTTGTTTGTTTTTACTTTTAGTGGTTCCTGCCGAAAAGCAGGTATTTGGTGCTGGCACGAGTGAAGAGGTGGAAGCCCCTGTTGATATGCCGACAGCTGATGAGCCGCCTGTACAAGAAATTCAAATTCCTTATGAGCAAGAAAATTTACAGAGATACCTTCCTATGGGTGAGGTTTATTTCATTCGCGCTAGTGGGCATTACACATATATTGATGATGGCACGAAAGAGCTTTTCTGCCCGTGGTCAATCTCGCGTTTTAAAGATTGTTTAGACCCCTTGTCATTCATTCGCATTCACCGCAGTTACATTGTGAATAAGGATTATATCAAAGGCATTAAGCGCCGTGGTGATAAATCTTATTGCGTGGTGAATAATGACAATCAAGATGAAATCCCGATCTCTCGTTCGCGCATTCACGAGTTTAAGAAGATGCTGCAAGCGAATTAATGCGATTCTTCCCCTGCATTTGGCGCAAAATAACTGCATTTCGTTAAAAACGAGCGGCAATCGTTGCTCTGTGCTTCCTTTTTAGAATGGTTCAAAGGTCTACTCATATTAGAGACTTTATAAACTCTAAAAAATTATAATTACGTAGATAATTATTGGGGAGGGACATATGATACCAGGTAGTTTTGAATACCATAGACCACCGACAATTAGTGACGCCGTAGGCTTGCTTGTTTCGTTTGGTGATGATGCACTCATATTGGCGGGAGGTCACAGCCTCATCCCGATGATGAAATTGCGCATGGCAGTGCCAGAATATTTAATTGATTTGCAAGACATTAGTTCGCTTAAGTCTATTTCGGTTGAAGGCGACCAAATAACACTTGGTGCCATGGTGACGCAGGCTGAGCTGATTGCCTCTAGCGCACTTAGCGAAAAATGCCCTATATTACAAACCACATCTTTGCAAATTGCTGACCCGCAAATTCGTAATGTTGGCACTATTGGTGGCAATGTTGCCAATGGCGACCCTGGCAATGATATGCCTGCGGTTATGCAATTGTTGGATGCCACTTATACACTGGTTGGGCCAAATGGTGAACGTGATGTGAAAGCTCGTGATTTTTATGAAACGGCTTATTTTACTGAACGTGCCGATGACGAAATTTTAACGGCGATTAAATTTACCGCACCCGCTGCGGGACATGGCTCTGCCTATGAAAAGCAAAAGCGTAAAATTGGTGATTATGCCACGGCTGCGGCTGGCGTTGTGCTCACTATGGCAGATGGCATTTGCACTTCGGCTTCGATCGGGCTTACTAATGTTGCTGATACGCCGCTTTGGGCTGAGGCTTCGGCCGCGGCTTTGGTGGGTACGTCAGTTGATGAGCCAGCTATAAAAGCGGCTATGGACGCGGCGAAAGCGATTGCTGACCCTGCTCAAGATAGTCGTGGACCGCGTGAGTTCCGCATTCATGTCACGGGCATTATGGTGCAACGTGCCATTCAGCAAGCTGTTAAAAACGCCCAATAATATAACCCCACAAAGGTTTGAGAAAATGCAAAAATTAGATATTAAAATGAATATCAATGGTGCAGATGTCGAGGTAAATGTCGATTCGCGCACTTTGCTTATTCATATATTAAGAGAAGAGTTAAATATAACAGGCCCGCATATTGGTTGTGACACTACCCATTGCGGTGCGTGTACGGTTGATCTTGATGGTAAATCGGTTAAAGCCTGTACAATATTTGCGGGTCAAGCCAATGGCACGACCATCAAAACTATCGAAGGTATGGCCAATGCAGATGGCACATTACATGCGTTGCAGGCTGCTTTTAAAGACAATCATGGTTTGCAATGTGGGTTTTGTACCCCCGGTATGATTGTTCGGGCTTATCGTCTGTTGAAAGAAAATCCGAACCCGACTGAAACTGAAATTCGCTATGGAATTTCGGGCAATCTTTGCCGATGCACGGGTTATCAAAATATTGTCAAATCGATTCAGGTTGCCGCAACTGAATTGTCCCAACAGGAGGCAGCAGAATAATATGAATGAACAAGCTCCGATTTCGCGCGATGAACGCGTTAAAAAATTAGAAGGCCTTGGCAGTTCTCGCAAACGGGTTGAAGATGTACGCTTTACCCAAGGCGCAGGCAACTATGTTGATGACATTAAATTGGATGGCATGTTGTTTGGTGATTTTGTCCGCAGTCCTTATGGTCATGCGCGCATTAAGTCTATTAATACTGAAGCGGCGCTGGCCGTGCCGGGTGTGCTGGCGGTGATAACCGCTGCTGATTTAAAGCCACTTAATTTGCATTATATGCCGACGTTAGCGGGCGATGTGCAAGCTGTGTTGGCGGAAGAAAAAGTGTTATTCCAAGGCCAAGAAGTGGCTTTTGTGGTGGCGACAGACAGATATGCCGCTGCTGATGGTGTTGAACTGGTTGAAGTTGATTATGACGAACTTCCAGTGATTAATGACGCCTTTAAAGCCATGGATGATGACGCGCCTGTATTGCGCGAAGACATTCAAGACAAAATGGAAGGCGCCCACGGCACACGTAAACATCACAACCATATTTTCAATTGGCAAGAAGGTGACAAAGAGGGCACAGAAAAAGCCCTAGCCGAAGCTGATGTTGTGGTTGAGGAGATGATCACTTATCACCGTGTGCATCCTTGCCCGCTTGAAACTTGTGGCTCGGTTGCATCGATGGATCCAATCACTGGCAAACTTACCGTTTGGGGTACTTTTCAAGCGCCGCATGTGGTACGGACTGTTGCCGCGTTAATTACCGACATTCCAGAACATAAAATCCGCATTATTTCGCCTGATATTGGTGGCGGGTTCGGTAATAAAGTTGGGGTTTATCCCGGTTATATTTGCTCAATTGTTGCGTCAATCGTTACGGGCAAGCCTGTTAAGTGGGTTGAAGACCGCATTGAGAATTTAATGGCTACGGCTTTTGCGCGTGATTATCATATGACGGGTAAATTATCTGCGACTAAAGATGGTAAAATTACGGGTTTATCGGCACATGTGTTGGCTGATCATGGTGCGTTTGATGCTTGTGCTGATCCTACAAAATTCCCTGCTGGTTTCTTTCACATTGTGACAGGTTCTTATGATATTCCTGTGGCTCATGTGTCGGTTGATGGTGTTTATACCAATAAAGCGCCGGGTGGTGTGGCTTATCGTTGCTCGTTTAGGGTGACCGAGGCGGCTTATTTGATTGAGCGGATGATTGATATTTTGGCACGTAAGTTAGATATGGACCCTGCTGAAATTCGGATGAAGAATTTCATTAAGAAAGAACAATTTCCGTATAATTCTGCATTGGGTTGGGAATATGATTCTGGCGATTATCACACTGCATTAGAGCAAGCTTTAAAAGCTGTGAATTATGATGATTTACGGGCTGAACAAACTGAAAATCGTGCTGCATTTGAGCGCGGCGAAACCCGCAGCCTGATGGGCATTGGTGTGGCATTCTTTACTGAGATTGTTGGCGCTGGCCCGGTGAAAAATTGTGACATTCTTGGCCTTGGTATGTTTGACTCGTGCGAAATCCGTATTCACCCAACTGGCTCAGCCACTGTTCGACTTGGTACGATTAGCCAAGGGCAGGGTCATGCGACGACCTTTGCGCAGATTGTGGCATCGGAAATTGGCATTCCTGCTGAAGCCATTACGTTGGAAGAGGGTGATACTGACACCGCGCCTTACGGCCTTGGTACATATGGTTCGCGTTCAACCCCTGTGGCTGGTGCTGCGACCGCGATGGCGGCGCGTAAAATTCGCGCCAAAGCGCAAATGATTGCCGCCTATATGCTTGAAGTGCATGAAGGTGACTTAGAATGGGACATTGATCGTTTCCAAGTTAAGGGCAATCCTGAGCTGCACAAAACCATGGTGGAAATTGCTTTTGCTGCATACAGCTTGGCCGTTCCTGGCTTAGAACCTGGTTTAGAAGCCGTGTCTTATTATGACCCGCCAAATATGACTTATCCATTTGGTGCTTATATTAGTGTCGTCGATATTGATGTTGATACGGGCGTTGCCGATGTGCGGAAATTCTATGCACTTGATGATTGCGGTACGCGCATCAACCCAATGGTGATTGAAGGCCAAATTCATGGCGGTCTGACTGAAGCGTTGGCCATAGTGATGGGGCAAGACATTAGCTATGACAAGCATGGCAACATCACTGGCGGTAGCTTGATGGATTTCTTCCTGCCGACTGCGGTTGAAACACCGACTTGGGAAACTGACTTTACCGTCACCCCGAGCCCGCATCACCCAATTGGTGCCAAAGGCGTTGGTGAAAGCCCCAATGTTGGCGGTGTGCCCGCGCTGTCAAACGCGGTGCATGATGCTTTTGCGCATAAAGGACTGACGCATACCCAAATGCCGCATGACCATTGGCGTGTTTGGAAAACAGCTCAAAGCTTAGGCCTTACTGGGTAATATTTAATATTGAGCATTGGCCATCTAGTGATGTGGCCAATGCTTAATTTTTTGGATGATTTATATGAATGAACTAACTGATCTGCAAGATAAATTGGAGAAGGAAAATTATATTGCGGATGAAAATTTAGCCATTGCATTGAAATTGTCACTCGACCTTAGACGCCCGTTATTGTTAGAAGGCGAGGCGGGAGTTGGCAAAACTGAAATTGCCAAAATATTAGCCGCTATATTAGATACGAAGTTAATTCGCTTGCAATGTTATGAGGGGTTGGATGCCGCCTCGAGTATTTATGAGTGGAATTATCAAAAGCAATTATTATCGATCAAAGCCTCTGAAAAATTCAGCACTAATGTTGAAGATATTGAAGGCCATATTTTCTCGAAACAATTTTTAATGGAACGGCCATTGCTGCAAGCCATTAGTCAAGACAAACCGCCTGTTTTGTTGATTGATGAAATTGACCGTGCGGATATGGAGTTTGAAGCTTATTTGCTCGAAATATTATCTGACTTTCAGGTGACCATACCTGAATTGGGCACCATTAAAGCCAAATCTATACCCTATGTGATTTTAACCTCAAATGGCACGCGTGAGCTATCAGATGCATTGCGCCGCCGCTGCTTGTATTATTATGTCGATTTCCCGACCCAAGAGCAAGAATTGCAAATTATTTTGGCTAAAATGCCAAATATTGGGAGTGATATGGCGTTGCAAATTGTGAAATTTGTTAAGGCGCTGCGCCAAGAAAATATTGATAAAATACCTGGAATTGCCGAAACGCTAGATTGGGCGGCGGCGCTGTGCAGTTTAAACATTACTGACCTGCAAGATGATTTAGACAAAATTCAATCAAGCCTCATTTGCTTGTTAAAGACCGAAGTTGATTTAAGATCCATTCAGGTTGAAGTGACGTCTCGGCTTATTGGTAAGGCAGTGTGAATATGACCGTTCCTTCAAACCCTATTTTAATTGGCATGGTCGAATTTATTGAGCATTTGAGGTTTAATGGCTTTGGCTTGGGGGTTTTAGATACGCAGCAGGCTCTAAATAGCATTGTTGATACGCGAGGTAATCTGACTACAGACCGCAATTGTTTAAAAATCTTACTGACCAAAACGCACGAAGAATGGCTGAGATTTGATGATTTGTTTGAAGCCTATTGGTTTGAACGTGGCAAAGTGAAATCGAAACTTCAAAAAGCTTCGCAAAAATCACTTCAAGACAATAAGGCCGCAAAAAAGCTATCAAAACCTTGGCAAGATCATCTTGATGGTGAACAAGAAAAAGCTGAGTCTGATATTCCGCAAATCGAGGCCACTAAAAAACAAGATTTAGATGGCGAAGCTTCGGGGCGGCTGATTGCGGCTGACAAGAGCGTTTTATTTAAAACTGATTTTCGTCAATTTGTTGATCCTGTAGAGATTGCCGAAGCTGAGCAATTGGCTTATCGGTTGGCATCGGCCATTCGCAACCGCAAAAGTCGCCGTTATATTAGCCAAAAACGGGGTCAAAAAATTGATTTAAGACGCACCATTAGAGATAATCTTAAACATGGTGGTGAGATGATTGATTTGCGCATGAAAACCGCGCCAGAAAGGCCGGTTAGAATTGTTACCTTGCTTGATGTCTCAGGCTCAATGAAGCATTATAGTCGGTTTTTTCTGCAATTTGTTAAGGGCTTGGTTTGCTCGTGGATGGAAAGCGATGCTTATCTTTTTCATACTAAATTGGTGCGCATCACGGGGGCGATTAAAAATAAAAACTCGCTCAGAGCCATGACCCAGCTATCACTGCTTTCGCATGGTTTTGGCGGTGGTACAAAAATTGGCGAAAGCCTTGCGGTGTTTAATGAACATTATGCCAAACAGACGGTGAATAACCGCACTGTGGTGATTATTCTAAGCGATGGTTATGACATTGGTGCGCCTGAGAAAATGGCGCGTGAACTTAAGCAGCTTAAGCGAAGAAAATGTCGGATTATTTGGTTAAACCCTTTGTTGGGTTGGAAAAATTATAAGCCTGTCACCGCTGCCATGCAAGCTAGCTTGCCGCATATTGATCATTTTTTTGCTGCCAATACGGCGGCATCCTTGGCTAAGATTGAACCCTATTTGGCTCGACTGTAAGGATAGGAATATGACAACTACACAAAAAATATTAAATCTCATTGAACAATTACGGCAGCAATCCAAGAGTTTTTGTATCGCCACGGTGATTAATATCTCTGGTTCGACAGCCGCTGTGGTTGGCACAAAAGCGGTTATCACTGAGGATGGTGAAATGCACGGGTTTATTGGTGGTGGTTGTGTGACGGGGGCGGTCAAACGCAATGCCTTGGAATGTTTAGAAAGCGGCACGCCTAAGCTCATTCGGGTTGCGCCTAAAGATAAGCAAAGCTTGGATGACGAGTTAAGCGATATGCAGTTATTTGTCTCGCATTGTGCCAGCGGTGGGACAACTGATTTCTTTTTAGAACCCATGAGTGCCAGACAAAGATTATTCATTTGCGGCGCGTCGCCAATTGCGCAATCATTGCTTAATTTTGCTAAGGATCTTGGCCGTAGGGTTGTTGTCATTGCTGCACAAGATGATCAGGCTAAAATTGTTGGGGCTGATGAATATTATGAGGATTATGAATTTGACCGATGGCAGGTTACTGCTGAAGATTCAATTGTCATTGCCACGCAAGGCAAGCAAGATTTAAAAGCTCTGCTTGCCACGCTGCACAGTTCGGCAGGTTATAAAGCTATGATTTGTAGCACTAAAAAGCTGGTGAGTTTGAAGCAGAAAGTTTTGGCTGAAACTGATGATGATAAAGCTTTATTCTCAAATTTATATGCGCCAGCGGGGTTGGATATTGGAGCGGTTTCACCAGAGGAAATAGCGCTGGCAATCATGAGCGAAATGGTGGCACACTATCGGAAAACTGCGGGGGATGGAGCATGACAGGACAGCAAACTGGATTGCAAATTATTTTACTCGCGGCGGGGCTTTCACGCCGAATGGGGCAGGAGAATAAGTTGTTATTGCCCTATTTTGGCAAACCAATTGTGCGCCATGTGGTGGAAACCATCATTCAAGCCAAAATTGGCAAATTGAATATTGTGACTGGCTTTGCGGCGGATAAGGTTGAAGAAGCGCTTGCGGGTTTGGATGTCGCATTTATTCATAATTCTGATTTTGAGCAAGGGCAGATGGGCACCGTAAAGGTAGCATACCAAAATATCGGCAAGCCAAATGACGATGTCATGATTGCTTTGGCGGACATGCCGCAAATTACCAGCTTGGAATATCAGCAACTTGTTGGGGCCTTTGAGCAGCAACAAAAACAAAAGATTATCATTCCATATTTTGGAGATAAACGTGGCAACCCAATCATAATGCCTGCTAAATTTAATGCAGAGATTGGCAATGGCTCAATGAATGCGGGCTGTCGCCAACTGACTAAAAAACGACCTGCTGATGTTTGCAAATTTTCTGTTTCAAGCGCCGCTTATATTGCCGATATAGACACGCCTGAAGAATATGCCAATGTCGCGGCAAATCAGTACACATTCCCCATATGCTGTTAATAAAAATCTAAAATAAGGAAACTAGATATGGAACTTAAAGATCAACAAAAAATCAATGCTTCGCGGGCCATTGTTTATGCGGCGTTGAATGATGCTGAAATTTTGCGCCAATGTATTCCTGGTTGCGAGGCCTTGGAAATGACATCTGAAACTGACATGACCGCGACAGTGGTGCTAAAAGTCGGCCCGGTTAAAGCCAAATTTAAAGGGGTTATAAAACTTTCAAATTTAAATCCTCCTGTTAGCTACACGCTGACGGGCGAAGGCAAAGGTGGTTCGGCTGGCTCGGTAAAAGGTACAGTCGATGTGAATTTGGAAGAAGATGGCAGTGCGACCATTCTTAATTATGAAGTGAGCGCTGTGGTGAGCGGAAAATTTGCTCAATTGGGCGGGCGTTTAATCGATTCAACCTCTAAAAAATTGGCAAGTCAGTTTTTCAAAAAATTTGGTGAAATTGTTGAAAATAGTGAAGGTTCTGCGGCGCAAATTCCTGCTGAAGTAAAATCAGAGTCTGGTATGAATTGGAAGCCAATTGTCATTGGCGGCATTGTTATTATTGGTGCGATTATTTATGCCATGTCAAGTTAGGTGATGAAATTGTTAGATATTACATATAGTTCCGAACATGAAAATGAAATTGGCGCGCCTCACTCTATCATTGAGCAAGTTGGCGCGATGTTAAGAAACCCATCGGCTGCGGTGATGGCAATTATTGTTGGTATTGATGGGCCTGCTTATCGCCCTTTGGGCGCGAGCATGGTGTTTTTTGAAGGTGGCAAGCGGCTTGGCAGCTTGTCTTCGGGCTGCATTGAATCTGACCTTACCATTTATGCAAAAGACGCGTTGGTGGATGGAAAAACCGTGCAATTGCGCTATGGCGAAGGCTCGCGGTTTATTGACATAAGATTGCCTTGTGGTGGTGGTTTAGATATTTTGTTGATTCCGAAACCTGACATTGAGGCTTTGGAGAAATTACATAGAAATTTACTTTCACGCCAAGAATGCAGCCTTAAGGTGAATGTAAAAACGGGTCAAATTGGCTTAGTTGAAACCTGCGAAACCCAATCTATTGGTGATGATTTTTATATAAAATTTATGCCAGAAATTAAATTTTTAGTTTTTGGAAAAGGGCCTGAGGCCAGTACGTTTGCGAGCTTGGTGAATGTATCAAACTATCAGAATATTCTCTTTTCACCTGATGAAGAAACCATTGAAGTTGCCCAAAATAATGGCTGTTTTACGCAGCATTTGGTTAGCACTAACATTCCACAAATTGAGCAAGCAGATAAATGGACGGCGATTGTTTTGTTTTTTCATGACCATGATTGGGAACCTGAGATTATTAAACAAGCCTTTAAAACCGAAGCTTTTTATATCGGTGCGCAAGGCAGTCGGCGCACCAATGAAGCTCGTATTGCGCGTTTGGTAGAGCTTGGGGCTTCATCTGAAGATTTGGTGCGATTATATGGGCCGATAGGCTTGATAAAATCGGTGAGGGATGCCCGAACCTTAGCGGTTTCGGTGCTTGCAGAAATTTTGGATTTAGCTATATGAATTGAGTGCTGACATATATTGGTCATCACAGATGCTATCAAGTGGTTTTAACTTAAATGAGATAGCCAAATGATTCCAAATTTATTTATATTATATGTAAAAGACCCAATTGTAAGTCAGGTTTTTTATGAAAAGTTGTTTGAATGCAAAGCTGCCACTGCGTTCCCCCCATATGTTGCTTTTACGTTTGAGAACGGCATTAGCTTGGCTTTATGGTCAATTCATGCTGATAGTTTTGTATCGGGTGGAACGGGTCATAAATCGGAATTTTGTTTTATGTATTCGGAAGAAAGTAAAGTGCGTGACACTTATCAAAAATGGAAATACATGGGTGTTGAAATTGAACAAGAACCAATGAAAGCGGCTTTTGGATTGACATTTGTAGCGCTTGACCTTGATGGACATCGAATTCGAGTTTGTTTGGATAATTGATTTATTAAAGTGAGATTTAATCGCTCCATACCAATTTTTATTTAGGCTATATGCATATGCTGAGTTGCTTGACTTTGGCATATGTGTGCTTTACTTGACAAGTAACTTGAACTTGCGAAATGTGGCTAAAATGACGATTAAACTTATAATTTTTGACTTTGATGGTGTGCTGGTCGACAGTGAATATATTGCAGGACAAGTGACCACCGAAGCGCTACGTAAGTATGGCGTAAAAACCGATTTAGACACCACATTAAGACGTTTTGTCGGTATGCATGATACCGTAATGCGCGGGCATTTGGCCGAGGATGTTGGCGAAGCGCATGTTGATGAATTTTTAAATTTAGTTAAAGAAAACACACACTTGGCTTATCGTGATCAATTAGTGCCACTGCCTGGTGCGGTGGAAATGCTAGCTGAGCTTGATTTGCCGTTGTGTATTGGCTCTAATAGTCGGCTTGCTGGCCTTAAAAGCAAATTGGAAATTACCAAATTAAATCGCTTTTTTAGTGAAGATAGGCTTTATGTTGGTTCCATGGTGCCAAAACCCAAACCTGCGCCCGACCTGTATTTACATGTGGCTGAGCAGCATAATGTATTGCCAGCAGAATGCATAGTGATTGAAGACAGCGCTCATGGCATTAATGCCGCGGTGGATGCCAAAATGCCAGTTATTGGGTTTTATGGCGCTTCGCATTGTTATGATGGGTATGAGCAAAAGCTAAAGAAGGCTGGCGCTGATATATTGTTTAATCAGCTTCGTGAGATTCCTAATATAATCAAACAAATGGCTTGAATCGATCAAAAACAATCAAATATGTGATTGACATTGATTTTTTTGCCTCATATAGTGTCGTTTAACAGCGATAAACTTGTGAGGATTTTGCATGGCGAACCCAACTTTAAACAGTATTTTTGGCCAATTTGGTTTTTGGAAAAAGGCAGAAATGCCCGCGAAATTGGTAGATGACTCGCCTTTGCGCGTGGTTGTCGGCTGTGGCACATCTTATAATTTAGCGCTTTCGGTGGCATCAGCACTTAATGCTGCGGGGTTTAGAGCCATTGATGTGCCTGCTGGTGAATGGATTGTGCGGCCCGAGGCATATGCGCCGCAACAAATGAGCGATATTGAAGTGATTGCTTTGTCGCGCAGTGGCGAAACCACTGAAACTGTGCAAGCGGCTAAAATAAGCCAAACGCGCGGGCAAAAAGTGATTGGCATTACTTGTGAACCTGGCTCATCATTAAGTGCAGTATCTGATGTGAAGATTGAATTTGTAACCCATGCAGAAGAGGGCATTGTGATGACTTGCTCGGCCAGCCTTATGTTGTTGGCTGGTTATGCTTTGGCGGGCCTGAGAATTGATGATGAACTGGCACAGCGGGCTGAAAAATTGGTATCGGCGATAGATGCTGTGGCAGTTGGCGATTATGCGGGACGTACGCATTTTGTATTTTTGGGTGGCGGCGCAAATTACGGTGTGGCGTTGGAAGGCGCGCTTAAACTACAAGAAATGGCTATCTGTTATACGCAAGCGTTTCACCCTGGTGAATATCGGCATGGGCCAGTGAGTTTGGTTGATGAGCGCACTGCCATTATAATGCTTTACCATTCTGATACGGCTGAGGACGAAGCAGTTTTGGTGAAAGAATTACAGGCCAAAGGCGCTTGGGTGTTGGGGCTTGGTGGGGCAGGTGATGTCGAGTTGAATGTTGCAAGTGACGGCGACCTTGCGGGTGTAGAAATATTACCAGCACTACAATTATTGGGTGAGCGTTATGCCTTGGCGCATAATATTGATACGACCGCACCACGCCATTTAACCAAAGTTGTGATGTTGGAGGATGGCGAATGAACCAAGCGTTACAATATTTACTTGATTTGCCAGAGCAGCATAATGATGGAGCTGCCCGCGGCATAACATCGGTTTGCAGCGCGCACCCTCTGGTGATTGAAGCGGCTTTAATAGAAGCGGCTGCAAATAATAGTGTGGCTCTGATTGAAGCAACTTGTAATCAAGTGAACCAAGATGGTGGTTATACGGGTATGCAACCACAAGATTTTAAAGATTTTGTGCTAAAAATTGCTAAAAATATAGGGTTTGCGCATGATAATATTTTATTTGGCGGCGATCATTTAGGCCCCAACCCTTGGCGGCATTTAAAGGCTGATGAGGCGATGGCAAAGGCCATTGATATGACGGCGGCTTATGCTGCGGCAGGTTTTTCGAAGATTTATTTGGATGCTAGCATGGCTTGCGCCGATGATGAAAACCCATTGCCAGCGGCAACAATCGCTGAACGTGCTGTTGAACTGGCTGCTTCGGCTGAAGTTACTGCACGGGTTCATGGGCATCCTTTGCCAGCTTATATTATTGGCACTGAAGTGCCAGTGCCAGGTGGTGCATCTGAAGAATTGGATGTGTTAGAGGTGACGACATCCATTAGTGCAACTGAAACATTGTCTCTACATAAGGCAGCTTTTGCGGCAGCAGGGTTAGAAAATGCATTTGCGCGCTCAATCGGTTTGGTTGTGCAGCCTGGGGTTGAGTTTGGCCATGCCAATGTCATTCATTTTAAAGTATTCGACGCGCAATTATTATCCGCATGGCGTCCACTAAACCTAAATATTGTGTTTGAAGCGCATTCGACTGATTATCAAACCGCGCAAGCATTGAGAGAACTGGTTGCTGGTGGTTTTGCTATTCTTAAAGTTGGCCCTGGGCTGACATCTGCTTTGCGTGAGGCTTATTATGGGCTTGACCAAATTGCGGGTATTGTTTGTAATGGTTATGAAGCGGGCACATTGCCTGCTAAAATGGAACAAATTATGCTGAATCGGCCAGAATATTGGCAGGATTATTATGAGGGCACTGCGGCAGAAAAATATGTACAGCGCCATTATAGCTATAGTGACCGCATTCGATATTATTGGACAGATGCCGATGCGTTGCAAGCGGTGGATCGGTTATTTGCTGCGTTGGATGGAGTCGTAATTGCTGAAACATTGATTAGCCAATATCTACCGCGCCAATATGCGGATATGGCTATAAATGGTGAGGAGGCTAGTGCAAAAAGCCTGGTTATTGCGGCTGTACGCACGGTGTTGAGCGGTTATTCGGAGGCGTGTGATTTTGATTAGTAATCGTCAGGACATGATCCGCAATTATTTGTTTGAAAAAGGCCAAACGCCGGTTCAAACCTTAGCTGATGTTTTGGGCGCTTCTTTGGCGACAGTGCGCCGTGATTTGGCTGAAATGGAACAAGCAGGCTCTATTGAGCGTTTGCATGGTTCGGCTAGAATCGCTAGTGGCGCTCAAGATGAGGTGGCTTTTGATGCGCGCGAAAGCGCCAACTTGCTGGCCAAGCGAGCGATTGCTTCAGAGGCAGCAAAAAACATAATTGCCGGCAGTACGATATTTTTAGATGCGGGTACGACGGTATTGCAATTGGCAAAGCGTATAAAATTGCTGGGCATGCCGTTGACGGTGTTTACCAATGGGGTGGTTGTGGCGCAGGAATTGGCGTATATCCCTGAAATTTCGGTAAATTTATTAGGTGGACGCATTCGGCCAGAAAATATGTCAATTGTCGGGCCATTGGCAGAACGGATGATTGATGACTTGTGGTTTGATCAGTTGTTTTTGGGCGCGAGTGCAATTGCTGATGATGGCTGGTTGTCTAGCTATGATGCGGATGAAGCGCGACTGAATGCCTGCATGACAAAGCGCGCTCAAAGCGTCTATATTTTGGCTGATGGTGACAAATTTAGCAGCCGTGCCACATATAATGTTTTTTGCTTGTCGAATGCTATGAAATTAATCACTGATGTTGCACCCAATCAGGCGTTTGGGAGCTTTGCTCAAAAGGCAGATTTGGACATTATTTACGCGGAATAAGACCTTGTATGGTTTGTTTGGCTGTGCGGTTTGTGTCACGGGTTTGGCGGGTTTCGTTGCCAAAGGGGGACGCATCCAAAATCTGCATCATGTCTGCGGCGGCGAGATGAAAACCATTTGGCACACCGACTGACTCAAAAGTTTGAGCTATTTCACGCATTTCTGGCGCCCAACGCCCTGCATCTGCAGGCAGGCGCTGAATGTTGGTGGTGGCGCGGATGAAAGTCTCATTTTGGCTGGATTCTAGTTCGGCCAATAATTCATCTAACAGGCCAAGATTATCGGCGGTTAAAAGTGCGCCTGCTAGTAGGCTGTTGATGCCTTTGGTGATGGCAGCATAGCTCATTTTCATGCCTGAGGCACGGCCAACTTCATCACCAAGTTGTTTGATTTGAAAAGCCGCGCCCGCCGTTTGGTTGAGCTGTTGGCAATCGGCGCCTGATACATAAAGACAAGGCAAATAGGGTTTATTACGGTTGACCAGTGGTGGCCCGCCTATAATACCTGCGTCGACAAATTTAACATCGCTGTCATTAAACAGCTCGGCGATTTCTCGTGTGTGATCTGGCGAGATGGCGTTGCATTCGACATAGGTGAATTTAAGGTGCGAGGCTTTGGCTTGTTCTGCCACCTGTGTGGCCAATTCGGTGGCCAAAGCGGGCGGTACGATTGATAGGAAAATCTGGCAATCTGATAGCAGGCTTTCAAGATTTGGGCAGTCTTGCATTTGGGCTTGTTTGGCGCGCTCTAGGGTTTCGGGGCTGCGGCCTGTTAATATTGTGGTGATTTCATAACCTGCATTTGTATATGCTGCGGCAACGCCTGCGCCCATTACGCCCGCTGAAATGATGGAAATTGTTGGCTTGGTCATGGTGTTTCCTTAAATGTCTTTAATAAAATCGGCATAGGCATCGGCATAATCTGGGTGCCAGCGTGATAGAGGTGGGCGATTTTTGATGATGTCATCTGCCGCCCAGCGCATGCGTAATTCATCTAGTGGGCGTTTTACATCATTGTCGGGGCAGAGAATGTAGAAATCGCCTTTTTCTAAGCTGGCGATCATGAATTCGGTAATTTGTTCTGGCAGCCACGCGTCGTCTGGAAGCTCGGTGCGGCCCGGGCAGGAGAGTGGGGTATATACAAAGCCTGGGATGAGCAAATGGGCGCTGATATTCGCGCCGTCTGTATTGCGAAATTCATGTTGCAGAGCTTCGGTAAAGGAAATAACGCCGCTTTTGGCGACATTATAAGCAGGGTCACCTGGCGGTGTGGTGATGCCTTGTTTTGAGCCTGTATTGATGATCAAGCAAGGCCCTTTGCGTTTGAGCATATTGGGTGCGAAAACATGGCAGCCATTGATAACCCCATGTAAATTGACATCTAATATACGTTGCCATGTTTGGCTTTTGTTGAGCATATCGCTTCCGGGTTGAACGGCGGCGTTATTCATAAGAATGTCTGTGCCGCCAAATCGTTGTTGAACGGCAGCTTCTAAGGCGATTAAATCATCCATTTTACTGACATCGGTTTCGTGTGCCATGACATTATCCGCGCCTTTTGCGGAGGTGGCTGCAACGGTTTTTACGGCTTGGGCTAACCGATCAGCGCCTATGTCGGCAATGACAACATTTAAGCCCATTTTGGCAAATTGCACGGCGGTGGCCAAGCCAATGCCTGATGCGCTGCCTGTGATAACGGCTGTAGAACCAGAAGATAGAGCAGGATGAGTCATGAGTTTTCCAATCAGATAGTATAATTTAAGAATTATTGTAAAATAACATAAATAATAGACATCTGAAAGGTGAATTAACGTTAATCTTGCGGGTTTTTAACTTGGGTGAACGGTTTAAGACTTATACTGCGCGCCTATAGTGCCTAAATAGATGGCATATAGACTGGTAGAAGCGGTGATGAATAAGCGGTTGCCTTTGGGGCCACCAAACTCGACATTGGCGACAAGCTCGCCGATGGGAATTTCGCCAATTAAGCCGCCATCTGGGGCAAAACATTGCACTGATTTGCCTGCGCTGGTCCAGACATTGCCATTGACATCGAGCCTGAAACCATCGGATAAACCGTTTTCAATATGGGTGAAAACACTGCCATTGGCGAGTGTTTTGCCATCTATAACGTCGAATTTTCTGATATATTTGGGGCAACTGTCATTATGGGTGTTGCCAGTGTCGGAGATGTATAGAATTGTTTCATCGGGCGAGAATGCCAAACCATTTGGTTTGTCGAAATCATCGGCGACCACAGTTAGCTCATTTGTTTGTGGGTCGAGCCTGAAAACGAAGCAGCCTGCTTGTTCTTGGTCGGCTGTTTTGCCTTCGTAATCGGTTAAAATGCCATAAGGTGGGTCGGTGAACCATATGGTGTCATCGGATTTTACGACCACATCATTGGGTGAGTTGAAGCGTTTGCCTTCAAATTGATCGGCCAAAATTGTGATGCTGCCATCATGCTCGGTGCGGGTGACGCGGCGGGCTAGATGCTCGCAAGTGATTAAGCGGCCTTGCAAATCTCGGGTGTTGCCATTGCTGTTGTTGGATGGATTGCGAAACACGCGGCTGCCTGCATCTGGTGTCCATTGATGCATAACATTGCTTGGCACATCGCTATAAAGCAGATAATCACCATGCGGAAAATAAACAGGGCCTTCGCCCCACAACATGCCAGTGGCTAATTTTTCTAAGTTTGCGGTTGGTAGATAGAGGCCTACAAAACGCTCATCGTGAATGATTATACTGTCTGACACATTATTCTCGCTTTTATTTTGGTTGATAAAACAATATGCGGATTTATTCAATTGTATGCCTGAATAGCCTGATTGTTGATGCAGCTAATTGCAAAAGACACTGCGGGTATCCGCATGAAGTATAGCGGAAAATTGCTTTTTTAATATGTAAATCCCCTTCTTTGTTGAGCTTAACTGTGTATGATGGTTTTGAGGATTATCATCTATGGACAGTTTGAATAAAGACGCTTTGTTAGACCGTGTATTGGCAATTTCGCATGCCATTGCAGGGCAGTTAGATTACCAAAGCGTGCTGCGTCAAGTGGCGGGCGAAATATATGAATTGTTTGAATTTGACCATGTGGATGTGGCAATTATTAACCCAAGTGGCATAGATTTTACGGTTTATGAAGTGGGTATGGAGACGGAGTGGGGACGTAATATTAAAGGCAATCATACGATTGTTAACAGTCCTGTGCGTTCGGTATTGCTAGGTGAATTGCCGTTTTTATTGACTGATGATGCGTTGATTGATGAGAGGTTTCATTTTGAAGGGGCGTTTGACTCGCCGATTTTTGAAGCCGCGTTGCATAGCCGCATCATTGTGCCGCTGCATGCACATGGTTCATTGTTGGGCACATTAAATATTAGTAACAAACAGAAGCAAAAATATAACCAGACCGATGTGACTGTTGCCAATTATATTGCGGATTTATTGGCGACTTACTTTTTTGCTGTCTCACAAGGCGAGGAAGCCAAAGCCGCGGTGATTGCTGAAAACCAAGCTTTGAACCGTGAGAATATGTTGCGTATTGGCGCGTTGCGGCTTACCGAAGGTATGGAGCAAGAAAGAAAGCGCATTGGTATGGATTTGCACGACCAAACCTTGGCCGATTTAACCCGCACCGTGCGACATATATCGCGCTTACGGCGGCGCGAGGAGGTGAATGTGCATGATTTGGCATTGCTGGAAGATGAAATTGATACCTGCCTTAAAGAATTGCGTAACATTATTGAAGATACCAAGCCTGGCGTGTTAGAATTATTTGGCCTGTCGCAAGCCATTGAAGCGCAATTGTTGCGCGCGGTGGCGGGTATAAGGCCGTCTATTTCGATTGGCGTTATTGACAAAACTGAGGCATATTTAGATGCGGCTGATGAATCGCTGCAAACCACGATATTTAGGATTGTGCAAGAAGCTATTAACAATGCAGTAAAGCATAGCCGACCAACCTATTTAAAGGTGGAAATGTCAAAGACCGAAACTGGCGCACGGATAGAGATTATGGATGATGGTGCGGGCATAGATAATGATGCTGATATGACAAGCGGCGGTTTGGGCAATATGAATGTGCGGGCTGCGTTAATTTCGGCAGAAATATCTTTTTTGCCAGTTAAGGCTGGTGGTACGCATGTGGTGTTAGACATTCCGTTTGAAGCGGTGGTTCAGTGAATGAGTGAGAAGAGGGATTTATGGATATATTGATAACAGAAGATGATGCTTTGCATCGCTCGTTTTTACGTGGTGCGGTGGAGAATGCTTTGCCTGAGCTGGATCGGATTTTTGAGGCCGATGATGGTGATGTCGCGATTGATATTATTAAGAAAAATAGTACAAATTTCGTGGTGATGGATTTGCAGATGGAGCGCACCAGTGGGGTTGAGGCGGCCAAGGAAATTTGGCGGTTAGAGCCTGATACACGGATATTATTTTGGTCTAATTATTCGGATGAAGCCTATGTGCGCGGTATTGCGCGGATTGTGCCTAAAGGTGCCGTTTATGGTTATTTGCTGAAATCGGCCAGTGAAGAAAGCCTAGAGCTAGCGGTGCGCGGCGTGTTTTTGCAGGATCAATGCATTATCGACCGCGAAGTGCGGGGCGTGCAATTGCGCACGGAGAATCGTTTAGAGGGTTTGACGGATGCTGAATTTGAAGTGTTGCATGACATTGCGCTTGGCCTGACAGATAAGATGATTGCGTCGATGCGCAAAATGTCGACACGTGGTGTACAGGGGCGGTTGAAACATCTTTATGATAAATTGGGCTTGGACGCTAAGAATAATGACCCAGAGCTGGGGCCGATTTATAATTCGCGCACCCGTGCGGTGGCGATTGCATTGTCACGTGGCTTGCTGAATGTCGAAGGCATTGCCGCCAAACAAGAAAATCTTGATAAGTGGTTGCTGCAGAATAAATAGAGCAGAAGCGGGTATCCGCATATTCATAGGTAAATTGACGCAGTGCAAATGCGCGTGGTGCGGTATATTTTTTGGCGGGAAGAATTAATCTATGTCCACGGTTGAGGGATCGTATGAAATTATAAACGAGGGAGAAGATTTATGAAAAATTTATTGAAATCAAGCGTTGTTGGTTTGGCATTATGTGCCAGCCTTGGCGTCACAGGTGTCGCTTTTGCTGGCCCTACATATGTTGATGGTCCAGGCGCTTTGCCTGCTTGCTTTACACCATGGGCAGAAGATACCAAATTTATGCAATGGGAAAAGAAAGAAGGCCCATTTAAAGTGGCTGTGGTCAACGGTTTTGTTGGCAATAGTTGGCGCATTCAAATGGTGC
This sequence comes from Alphaproteobacteria bacterium, assembly GCA_002400495.2. Taxonomy (GTDB): domain Bacteria; phylum Pseudomonadota; class Alphaproteobacteria; order Rhizobiales; family OSC116; genus OCS116. Next base: position 56,662 of record NVQL02000076.1, read on the forward strand.
AAACTGCCAAAGCTTATGTTGAACAGCCTGAAATTGCATCGCAAATTTCAGAGTTTAAAATTGTATCTACGGGTACTGATGCCGCTGCACAATTGGGCGCGATTGAAGATTTTATCAACCAAGGTTATGACGCGATTATTACCATTGCGGTGAGCCCAACTGGTTTTGATCGGGCGATTAGAATTGCTGATCGTAATGATGTGGTTTTGGTGCCGTTTGATAACATTCTGGACACTGAAGCGGTGATGATGGTCAACGAAGATCAGCTTTTGATGGGTGAAATGGCCGCTAATCATTTGATTAAACATATTGGTAATTCAGGTAAAATCCTTGAAGTGCGTGGTTTGGCTGGTAACTCAGTTGACCGTGATCGTCATTTAGGTTTCCGCAAAATTATGGAAGCTGCTGGCAATGAATTTGAAATCATTGAAGTGGTTGGTAACTGGGATGATGGACAAGCGCAAAAAGTAACTTCTGATGCGTTGGCTGTGCATGGTTCTTTTGATGCTGTGTTCACACAAGGCGGCTCTACCGGTACAGTGCGGGCGTTTATGGAGGCTGGTCATAAGTTTGTGCCAACTGCTGGTGAAGCTGAAAATGGTTTCCGTAAATTAATTGCTTTGCATTCAGATGAAGGCCTAAAAGGCTTGTCAATGGGGCAAACTCCTGGTTTGGGTGCTATATCTATTAAAGCGGCTTTGTCGGCTCTAAATGGCGAAGTGATGCCGCAATTGATCTCTGTGCCAATCCCGTTTGCGGATTATAACACTTTGGTGGATGGCGAGAATTTCTGGTCAGACCTTTCTGATAACTTCTTCACTGCCAATGAATTCCCACCTTGTGACGTGAATATTTCGGCGATTGAAATTATGGCACAAAGCAAAGATGATTCTCAGTAATCTAACACTCTCCTTAGAACGCACGACCAGCTTTAACGGCTGGTCGTGTTAATTATTTGCATATCACCGAGACTTTATAAATGGTTGAACAAGTTGCGCATAAGCGAGCCGATGATTCAGATTTGATTTTGCAGCTCGAAGGCATCAGTAAACGTTATGGCGGCGTGAAAGCGCTGAGCCAAGTTGATTTTAGCTGCAAAAAAGGCAGTATTCATGCCATTTTAGGCGAGAATGGTGCAGGCAAAAGCACGTTGATTAAAATTATATCGGGCGTGGTACAGCCAACAGAAGGCACATTAAAAGTTGCTGGCCAAGTGCAGCAATTTGCTAGCCCCACCCAAGCAAGTGAATATGGGGTTGTGTGCATATTTCAAGAATTATCTTTAATACCAGACCTATCAGTTGCTGATAACATTTGCATCACCGATCCGCCGCGCAATCGCTTTGGCTTGATTGATAAAGCTGAGCAAATAAGAGTGGCGACAGACTTATTGGCGCGGGTCAATTGTGCTGATGTCAACCCGCGGGAATTGGTGAAAAATCTGCCGCTTTCGCGCCGCCAAATGGTGGAGATTGCCAAGGCATTGGGGCGCAAACCTAAATTATTGATATTAGACGAGGCGACATCAGCTCTATCGGCGGCGGATGTTGAAAAAGTATATGAGATTTTGCGTGGTCTGCGTGAAGAAGGCCTGACCATGTTGTATATCTCGCATCGGATGCATGAGATTGAAGAGCTGGCCGATCGCTTGTCGGTGTTTCGTAACGGCGAGCATATTGAAACGTTTGATAAGGGCGCGCGCAGTAATGATGAAATCATTGAAATGATGATTGGCCGCGAATATTCGAGCGTGTTTCCGCCGAAACCAACTCATGATGATAAATTACTCACTGTGTTAGAAGTAGAGAATCTAAGCTGGGATGGCCGACTTAATAATGTGTCGTTAACGCTGGGTGAAGGCGAGATTATTGGGCTGGGCGGGTTAGACGGCCAAGGCCAACATGAAATATTGCTCGCGTTATTTGGTGTTTTGCGCGGTTATGAAGGCAAGATTAAATTGCATGGCAAAGAGGTTGCTATGGGCAGCCCAAAACAGGCAAAATCTGACGGCAGCATTGCTTTGATACCCGAAGATCGTAAAACCGAAGGCTTGATGTTGCCGATGAGCATTCAGGATAATATTTCAATTGCCACGCTTGATCAGTTAACCAAAGGCCTCATCATTGACAAATCGGCTGAGGCGGCCAAGATTGCCGAAATGATCGAAAAAATGAGCATTAAAATTGGCAATGTTGATGATGCCGTGGCGACGCTTTCGGGCGGTAACCAGCAAAAAGTGGTGATTGCCAAATGGCTGATGACAGGCGCAAAAATTGTGCTGTTGGACGACCCAACCCGCGGCATTGATGTTGGCACTAAGCAAGAGCTTTACCAATTGTTCCGCGATCTTGCCGATAGTGGGCATAGCATTATTTTATATTCAACTGATTATGATGAATTGATTGGTTGTTGTGATCGGGTGTCGATTTTCTATCAGGGCGAGATTATTCGCGAGTTAACGGGTGATGAGATTAATGAGACTAATATTGTGGCGGCATCGCTGAATATGGAAATATCGGGGCAACAAGCAGGGACGATGCCATGAGTAATTTTAAGATATGGATGGCGAGCAATTGGCGGTTGTTTTTGGCCATTGGCATTTTTTGCCTGATTTATGGCACTTATAGTTTTTTGCATCCAGCAGGTGGCAGTAGCCGCTTATTTGTACAAAATTCCAATGAGAGTTTTGTATTGATCAGCGTGGCGATGGCGCAGACTTTGCCCGTGCTCACTGGTGGGTTGGACTTGTCGGTTGGCTCGGTAATGACCATGATTAATGCGTTGGCCTCTAATGTGGTGAATGGTAGCCCAACCGAAGTGTTTTTGGGCATAATATTATGCTTGTGTTCAGCTGCCTTAGCGGGTTTTATCAACGGCTGTATCATTGTTTATGGCCGTTTGCAGCCAATCATTGTGACTTTGGCAACGGGTGCGGTGTTTATGGGCATTGCGTTATTTTTGCGCCCCACACCAGGTGGTGAGGTGGATGGAGATTTATCATTTGCTGCGACGTTTGATTTGAATGAGATTTTCTTCACCTATGGATGGCCTTTGCCAGAATGGTTCGAAAATAGTTTAGGGCTTATACCCACGCCTGTTGTGTTGATTGTGATTGTGGTTTTGGTGATCTGGGTGCCGTTTAAAAATAGTGTGACGGGGCGTGGTTGTTATGCCGTTGGTTCGGCCGAAGGCGCGGCTTATATGTCGGGCTTGAATGTGGATCGCTCGCGTTTGGCAGCCTATACCTTGGCTGGCCTGTTTGCTGGTATTGGCGGTTTATATCTAGCCTTGCAAACTGGCAGTGGCAATGCTGATATTCCGCAAGCTGGGGCTTATACGCTTAACAGCATTGCGGCTGTGGTGATTGGCGGTACGTCGCTTTATGGCGGCATCGGCGGGGTGGTTGGCTCTATATTTGGTGCCATGTCATTGCGTGCAATCTCGTTTAATTTCAGGGTGTTTGATGCTGATGGGCCGTTGGGCTTTATTTCTGACCCGTTATTGCAACCGTTATTTGAAGGCAGTATTTTGTTGATTGCTGTCAGCGCTGGTGCTGCGCGGGTGTTCAGCATTAAAAACCGCCTCAATCTGTTTGGGAGCTAGCTATGAAATCATGGATAGAAAATATTGACAAGCCGATAAAATATGCGCTTGGTTTCATTGTCTTGGTGCTGATTGTCGGCAATATTTATACGCTGATTAATTTGGGCACAATGCCGTTCTTTTCGCCTAATTATTTGTTGCAACAGCTGCAAGTGGCTTCATTTTTGGGATTAATTGCCACGGGCATGATGGTGGTGATTTTGCTTGGGCATATCGATTTATCCGTGCCGTGGACATTAACTTGTGCGGCGATGACCGCCACAGCAGTTGGTGGTGATGGTGCGATGTTGGCAGGTTTAACTGCGGGCTTGATTATCGGCCTGATTAACGGCATCGGCGTGGCGTTTTTGCGGGTGCCTTCGATGATTTTTACACTGGGTGTTAACACCGTGGTGCAAGGTTTGATGATTGTGCATACGGGTGGCTACGCGCCGCAAACTGCATCAACACCGATTATGAATTTTCTAGCCACAGGCTATATTGCGGGCATTCCAACCGCGTTATTTGTATGGGCGGCAATTGGCGGGCTGATTATATTCATGCTTAACCGCACACCGATGGGGCGTTATTTATATGCGATGGGCAATCGTGAGGTTGCGGCCTATCTTTCTGGCGTCAATACGCGGCTTATACTGATTGCGGCCTTTGTGATTTGTTCGTTATGCGCGGCGATGGCGGGTATATTATTGGCGGGCTATTCGGCCAAGGCTTACCAAGGTATGGGTGATTTATATTTATTGCCTGCCATTGCGGCGGTGGTGATTGGCGGCACTAATATATTGGGTGGCAAAGGCACACTCGCTGGCACTGTTGTTGGGGCGATATTGATTGTTTTGTTGCAATCGGTGTTATCAGTGATGCAAATGCCCGAAGCGGGTCGGCAAATTATTTATGGTTCGGTGATTATTGGCATGTTGCTGGTTTATGGCCGCGCAGAGAAAAAAGAAAGCTAGGGGTTAGCCTAGCTTTCATATTTATTTACATTAAATGTTTTTTGAAATGGTCAATGGTGCGTGTCCATGCCAACTCGGCCATTTTTTCATCATATCTTGGGGTTGAATCATTATGAAAACCATGATTCACGCCTTCATAAATATAGGCTTCATAATTTGTGCCACTGGCTTTAAGTGCTGCTTCATAGTCAGGCCAGCCTGCATTCACGCGGCTGTCTAATTCACCATATTGCATCATCATTGCGGCTTTGATTTTGGGCACATCTTCGGCGCTAGGCTGGCGACCATAAAATGGCACTGAGGCTTTTAGCTCTGGATAGGCCACAGCTAATGCATTGCACACACCGCCGCCATAACAAAAACCAACACAGCCTACATTGCCCGTGCTGTCGGCGCTTTTGAGTAGATATTCAGTGCCTGCAAAAAAGTCATTCATTAGCTTTTCGCGGTCAACTGTGCGTTGTAAATCGCGGCCATCGGAGTCATTGCCGGGGTAACCGCCAACACTTGTAAGGCCATCGGGTGCTAGTGCCATAAAGCCAGCTTTGGCGGCGCGGCGGGCCACGTCTTTAATATACGGGTTGAGGCCGCGGTTTTCGTGGATGACTAAAACAGAAGGTAGTGGCCCTGTGGCATTTGCGGGGCGCACCAAATAGCCTGTCACTTCGCCATGGCCGTTGGGTGAGGGGTAAGTGATGTAAGTGGCTTTAATATCGGGGTCGTTAAATGAGACTTGCTCAGCAAGTGCATAATCGGGGCTGAGCATATTGAGCAAAGCCAGAGCGGTTACACCGCCTACGGCGAATTTGCCCGCGCTATGTAAAAACTCACGCTTGGTGATTTTGCCATGGGCATAAAAATCGTAAAGGTCTAATAATTCTTGATCAAAATCGGCAGCAGTAAGACGCTCGGTGCTTTGGCTAATGGCTACGGTATCCATAATATTCTCCCTAAATATTTGTTGGTTTAAGTATATTCGCATTTATACTTAAGCCTAGCATTGTGACAAAAGTTTGTCGCAACACAATATTGTGAATAGAGAGTATTTGTTTTTAAATTACGCCATGTTGCTTGTGTGAAAGGGTGGTGATTATGCCGCGTAACTCGGCAAGGCCACGCAAGCGGCCAATGGTTGGATAACCTGGTTGGCCTCTTCTGCCTAAATCTTCCATCAGGTCTTGGCCGTGATCTGGTCTGAACGGTATGTTCCAATCGGCGCGGCCTTGGGCTTTGCGCTTTTCTTCTTGTTGCAAAACGGCTGCAATTAGGGTGACCATATCGATATCGCCGCCTAAATGTTCGGACTCATAAAATGAGCCTCTGATGCCATCGGGGTCTCTTGGCTCGATGCGTTTTACATTGCGCAAATGTAGGAAATGTACATGCTCGCCTAAGCGTTGCATCATGCCAGTTAAGTCGTTATCTGATCTTGCCCCGAGGGAGCCAGAGCATAATGTAATGCCGTTGGCAGGGCTAGATACGGTTTCGACTATATATTTATAGTCAGACTCAACCGACATGATTCTGGGTAAGCCGAGCAATGAAAATGGTGGATCATCGGGGTGGCAACACATGCGGATGCCCACTTTTTCGGCTGTGGGGATGACTTGTTCGAGAAAATCGACAAAATTTGCGCGTAATTTATCTTTATTAATGTCATCATATTCGGCCAAATGGCTGCGGACATCATCTAAGCTTAATGTGTCGTTAGCGCCAGGTAAGCCGAAGGTGATGTTTTTAGTGAGCAGCGCAATCGTGTCATCATTCATGCTGGCAAAACGTGCATTGGCTTGCTCGATAATCTCATCAGGAAAATCGGCCTTGGCATTGGGGCGGGCTAGGATGTGAATGTCATAAGCCACAAAGTCGATATAATCATAATGCATGCAAGAGCCGCCATTTTGAAGCGGCATAACTAAATCTGTGCGTGTCCAATCTAAGATTGGCATGAAATTATAACATACGATTTCGATGCCAGAGGCGGCGATGTTCTCGAGGCTGGTTTTATAAGCTTCGATGTGAGCGCGCCAATCGCCTTTTTGTTTTTTAATGTCTTCGGATACAGGCACGCTTTCGACCACATCCCATGTCAGGCCAGTTGCTTTGCCATGTTGGTTGGTGGTGATTTGCTGATGGCGTTTGTCTAGCTCATCTTTGGTCCAAACCTCGCCATTGGGAATGTGGTGTAAAGCCGATACCACAGCTTCGACGCCGGCTTGTTGCATGTCGCTTGTGCTGGTTAAATCATTAGGGCCGAACCATCGCCATGTTTGTTTCATAGGGTATCTTTCTATCGGTTGAACACTAAATTAGGCAGGAAGAGGACAACTTCTGGCAAGAAAAGCAGCACTGCCACTAAGCCTAAAATGGCCAACATAAAGGGTAGGGCTTCTTTGACATATTCTTCAATTTTTACATTGAGCAGGGAGCAAACCGTATACATGGCGACGCCGACGGGTGGGGTCATCGAACCAAAGGTGACGATGGTCATCATTAAAATGCCGAAATGCACGGGGTCAAAACCAAGTTGTTTGATGATGGGCACAAAGATAGGGGTTAGGAGTAATACCAAAATTGTGCTTTCGAAAAACAAGCCTGCGACAAACAGGATGGCTAAAATAACCGCCACAATGGCATAGGGGTTGGTAAGGCCTTCGAGCAAGAATTTAGATAGGTCTTGCGGCATTTGTAAAAAGATGATGGCAAAACCAATCATGCCTGACATTAAGATGATCAGCATGATGAGGCCAATATCTGCAACGGCGTGAGAAAATGCGGTTTTGATTTTTTCGAAAGTTAAAACTTTATGGCCAAAAATACCGACAATGAGTGAATAAACCACGGCAAACGCGCCCACTTCGGACGGGGTGAAGAGGCCGCCACGAATAGAGGCGATGAGCAAAACAGGGAATAATAATGCCCATTTTGCGTCCCATGCGGCTTGGCCTAAGGCTTTGGCGGTGGGTTTTTCTGCGCCTTCGGATATATAATTGCGTTTTTTAGCGATGATGTAAGTGGTGACCATGAGTACCAACATCATCAAAATACCTGGCACAATGCCTGCCATGAATAGGCGGCCGATGGACACTTGGCCGACATAGCCATAAAGAATGAGGCCAATGCTGGGCGGGATGGTGGCAGTGATAAGTGAGCTTAGGGCAATGACCGCAGCGGTGAAACCTTTGCTATAGCCTTGGGATAGCATTTGCGGGCCTAAAATGCGGGCTTCCATCGCGGCATCTGCCACGGCTGAGCCTGATACGCCGCCCATAAGGGTGGAAAGGATGATTGAAACTTGCGCCAAACCGCCTGCCATCCACGCCACGGCAACGCGGGAGAATTTGAACAATCTATCGGTGATGTCGCTTTCATTCATTAAGTGGCCTGCTAACACAAAGAAAGGCACAGCCAGTAGAGGAAAGCTTTGTGATACGGCGGCAATTTTTTGCACGCCAATGGAGAGCGGCATGATGTCTGAGGTGAGAAAAAACATGAAGCCAGACACGCCAATGGCAAAGGCCACAGGTGCGCCAACCAGCAGAAGAACGAAAAATACGATGATTATGAGTAACATATATGCCGCTCCTATAATTGTGTAGTGCCATCATCAGATGGCTTAGGGGCGAAAATAAAAACTGGGTCATCAGTGTTGCGACTGCGCCACGCCTCGACCGCATTGGCGATGATGGCTAGTGACAAAAAGAAGCAACCGACAGACACTGCAATGGTGACATAATAATAAGATATACCGCTATCGCCAAACACCCGCTCTTTATTAAGTACAGCCAATTTATAGCCCTGAACGGCGATGACGCTCATGAATGCGAGAAAGATGATGGCTAAAATGGATTCGATGATCAGGCGGTTTTTATGGCCAAGCCGTGCGACTAAATAATCGACACCTAAATGCGCCCGCAGGCGCATGGCACGTACGGCGCCAGTAAAGCATAACCAGATGAATAATAACTCGGCCAAATCTATCGACCAGATAATGGGGTAGCCAGCAAAGCGCATAACTGCGGCAATGAAAACTAAGAAGGTAATGATGGCAAGCAGAGTTGCGCCAATGAAAAATTCGATTTTAACCACGAGGGATGACATAGAATAACCTAAGATTTTATAAGTTAATGGGCGACTTATTCAATAAGCCGCCCATTGTTTGTTGTCAATTATATGATTTATTCTGCAGCAATTTTGCGCAATACATCACGTAATTCGCCATAACCAAGTAGGTCATATACAGGCGCTGTGGCTTCTTTAAATGGTGTGACATCAACTTCGTTAATGATCACGCCAGAGGCAATCAGCTCAGCTTCGATGGTTTCGAATGAATCTCTTGTGCCATATGATGCAATGTCGCCCGCGATGAAACTTTCTTCACGTAGGATTTTTTGCAAATCTTCGGGTAGAGTGTTAAACCAAGCACCAGATGTAACCAAGCCTGTGATCAGGTTGATATGGCCAGTTTTGGTGATGTATTTAATCACTTCATTCAATTTCGCACCACGGATGGCAGGAATTTGAGCTTCAGCACCATCAATTGCATTGGCACTTAGAGCTGAATATACTTCGCCCCAAGGGTATGGTGTTGGTGTGGCGCCCATGGCTTTGATGGTTTCGATCCATACAGGTGCGCCAGGTGTCCGCATGCGGATGCCAGCTAGGTCAGCAGGTACTTTTACAGGGGTTTGAGTGAGCAGATGACGCTCGCCTTGCCACCAGTTAAAGCTTAGCACTTGTAGGTTTGAACCAGAGTTAAGGTCTTCGACCCAACCTTCAAACATATCAGACATAACCACTTTACGAATGCCATCATAGCCGCTAGCTAGGAATGGAGCGCCAAGTACGCCAAATTCGTTTTGGAAAACTGCCAAACGGCCGCCATCAACAACCACAGCTACTGGCACGCCAGCGCGAGCTTGTTCAAGCACGTCTTCATCAGAACCTAGTTGTGAATTTGGAAATAATTTAATTTCCAAACGGCCACCAGAGGCTTTATCAACATTTTCTACCAAGGCTTCTAAACCTGCATATAGCGGGTCATTTGTTGCCAAAGCGGTGTTGACGCTCAGTGTAAAGTCGGCAGCAAGGGCACTGCCAGTTACCATAACGGCACCAATTGCGGTGGCCATTAATAATTTTAGTGATTTTAACTTCATTTTTGTATCCTCCCAGATTATATTCAAATTAAGCCATGAAATTTATATCATTTCGTTAACTTGTATGGTAGTATATTTGATAAATTAGGGATGTCAAGATGAAAGTAAAGTTTGAACTGAGTGCTATACAAGATGATCATGGCAATAGCCGTCGATCGACTATGGGGTTTCGGGTTTTTGAAATTTTAAAGCAAGCGATTGTGCAAGTGCAATTGCGGCCTGGAAACCTGCTTAGCGAGGCAGAGGTTGCCAAACAGCTTGGTCTGTCACGCCAACCCGTGCGTGAAGCGTTTATAAAATTAGCCGATGTCGGGCTGGTGGAAATTCGCCCGCAACGCGGCACATTTGTGGTGTTTATTTCGGAAGAAGAAGTGAGAAATGCGCGGTTTATTCGTGAGGCGATTGAAGTGGCAATTGTTAAGAAAGCCGCGATGGAGGCGACGGATGAAGACATTGCTAATTTGAATGATTTGCTGTTAAAACAGCTTGAAGACGAAAAAACTGGCGATATGTCCGCCTTTTTAGCCCATGACGAAGAGTTTCATTTGGCGATTGCTTCAACGGGTGGCTGCCAAAAGGCATGGAGTATTATTGAGAATTTGAAAGCGCAAATGGATAGAGTGCGTTATCTTTCGATGGGCAACCAAACGCCGATAAAAACGTTGATTGCGCAGCATGAGCTGATTGTGAAAGCCATTGCGGAGCGAGCGCCTGAGCGGGCTGAGGCGGCGATGCGGTTGCATTTGAGTGAGATTTTGAATTCATTGCCAGGAATTCGCGAAGCCAATGCTGAGCTTTTTGTTGACTAGCAGCAAGCTCTGAGTTTCTATCTGCCCGTCCTATCCACAACTCCCATTCATTTCCGTGAGTGCGTGTTCGGCCGTTCGCAGCCGCTGAAGACGAACGCGCGGCCAGCTAGTAAGCCCAACTTGTTTGGGATTACGCACGCAAGTGCTAACAGAGAGCCTTAAGGCGAACGTGAAAATGCAAACTTCCAGAGCTTAGGCAGGAGATTGCCCAGTGATGGCTGAAAAGTTGTGATGTGGATGGTTTGTGCAGGAGTTTCGGCGACTGAACCTGCGTTTGCCACTGCAAAGACATAAGAAAGTTAGCAGTCCTGCCTGTACTCAGGTACTTCATTTATACGTTCGCTTAAGCTCACTGTTGACACTTGCGTGCGTTCGCTGCGCTCTCTAGCCTGCCGCGCGTAGGCTGACTGGGGCTGCGAATGGCTACTGGACGCGCTCACCGAAATGCAGGGGTGATTGGGGATAGATAGTGACTCAGAGTTAGTTGCGTAACTCGATAAGCGCTTGCGTTACCTTGGTGATGAATTCATCATTTGTGCCGAGCGCGTCGAAAATGCTAGTGATGGACGCATAGGCTTTGACCATTGTTGCGGCATCAGGCTCTTGGCCGATGAGTTTGAATTGGTCGGCTAATGGGTCGCGGACGAATATCTCATTGCCTTGTAAGTCTGAGGCACTGGCATATTGCATCCAGCCTGCAACGCATTTGGCCAAGCTGTCATATGGGCGGTTGGCTTTGATGTTGGCGCGGATCGTGTCGAGAATCCGTTGTGGTAGCTTTTGTGAGCCGTCCATGGCGATTTGCCAGGTTAGGTGGTTGAGTGCTGGGTTTTTAAAGCGTTCGATGAGTTGGTCGCGATAGGCGGGTAAATCAACATTTGGTAAATCTAGGGTGGGGATGATTTCATTGGTCATCATATTGGTGATTAGGGTTTGGAATTTTGGTTGCGCCATAACTTCGGCGACGGTCTTATGACCTGCTAGATAGCCGAGATAGGCGATGGTCGAATGGCTGCCATTGAGCATGCGTAATTTCATCAATTCATATGGTTCAACATTATCGACCAATTGTGCGCCGACTTTTTCATATGCGGGGCGGGTGTTGCAGAAATTATCTTCGATCACCCATTGGCTGAACGGCTCGGCCATGACGGGCCATTTATCTTCATAGCCTATAGCTTGGCTGATTTGTGTGCGGTTGTCATCGGTGGTGGCGGGTACAATGCGGTCAACCATAGTGCTTGGGAACGTCACCTTTGCCTCAATCCATTTGGCAAGATCGGCATCATATAATCTGGCATATTGCAAAATGACTTTTTGGGTGACTTTGCCATTCATTGGCAGGTTATCGCAGGATAGGACGGTAAAGGGGGCAGTGCCATTTTTGCGCCTTATGCGCAAAGCTTCGACAATATAACCCGCTGCGGTTTTGGGCGCTGTGGGGTTGGTAAGGTCGGCAATGATGTCGGCATGGTTGGCATCTAAATTGCCCGTTGCGGGGTCATGACAATAGCCTTTTTCGGTGATGGTCAGTGAGACTATTTTTGTGGCCTCTGCGGTTAAGGCATCCAAAACGGCTTGCGGGTTTTCGGGTGCGGTGATGATGTTAAGCACACTGCCAATGATGCGATTGCTTTGACCGCTTGCATCATTGGTGGCAACGGTGAACAGATTGTCTTGTGGGTTTAATGCTTTGGTCGTTGTGTTGCTGCGTAACGACACGCCCAATATGCCCCATTGTGGTTGTTCGGCAAGCAAGCTGTCAATATAAACAGCTTGGTGGGCGCGATGAAAAGCGCCGATACCCAAATGTACAATACCGACGCTGATTTTTGAGCGGTCATAATTGGGTGTCTGGGCATCAGCTTGCGTTAGATTTTTGGAGGTTAAACGCATCATAGTTTATAAGCCTTTTTTGCGAGGCCATAAGTCAACTCATGGGCTAATACTAAAGCCTCATCTTCATCCAATAAATGGCGTGCGACTTGGTCGGCCAGATAAGCGCAATCGACACGGCGGGCAACATCATGCCGTGCGGGAATGGAGGGGAAGGCTCTTGTGTCATCATTAAAACCGACAGTGTTATAAAAACCTGCTGTTTCTGTTACTTGCTGGCGGTAACGTAACATGCCTTCGGGCGCATCGTAAAACCACCATGCAGGCCCGAGTTTTAGTGCCGAATAAACGCCTGCTAATGGGGCTAGTTCGCGCGAATAGGTGCTTTCATCTAAGGTGAATATGATGAGCGTGAGCTTGGGGTCAAAGCCATATTTATCGAGTAAGGGTTTGAGTGAGGTGACATAATTGACGCGTTGGGGAATGTCAGTGCCCATATTGGCGCCGAATTGATTAAAAATGCCTGCATGGTGGCTGCGGTGTGAGCCGCAATGTAATTGCATCACTAAGCCGTCTTCGCAACTCATACCGGCCATTTCGGTTAGCATTTGGGCGCGGAAAACTTCTATTTCGTCTTTAGAGGCACGCTGCATGATGATGTTTTCATAAAGCTGGGCGGCTTTGTCTTTGGGTAGATCGACAGTGCGTGCGGTCGGGTGGCCGTGGTCGGTGGTGGTCGCGCCAAGCGCCTTAAAATACGCGCGGCGGTTGCGATGAGCGGCTAAATAGCCATCCCATGTGACAATATCTTCGCCCGTAATTTCGCCAAATTTTTGAATGTTTTGTTTGAAATTTGGGGTGTCAGGATCGATGACAATGTCAGGTCGATAGGATGAAATAACGCGGCCGCTCCAGCTGCTATCATTGATGGCCTGATGATGAATGAGCGGGTCGAGCGGGGTTTCTGTGGTGCTTAAACATTCGATGTTAAATTGGTCATATAAAGCACGAGGCTTAAAACTGTCTTTGGCTAAATCTTCGGCGATTTTATCGTAATAATCGTTGGCATTTTTGGCGGTTAAGCGTTCGGTGAAACCGAATAGGTTTTGGAAGGTATAATCTAACCAAAGCCTTGTGGGCGTGGCGCGGAATAGGTGGTAATTTTCGGCAAATAGTTGCCAAATTTTGCGGCCATTTTTTTGTTTGGTCACGCCTTTGGTGTCGGGAATGCCCAAATCTTCGAGTTTAATGCCTTGCGATAACAACATACGGAAAATATAATGGTCGGGCACAATTAGCAATTGAGCAGGATCTACAAAATTTTCATTTTTGGCGAACCATTCTGGGTCGGTATGGCCATGTGGTGAGATGATGGGTAGGTTTTTAATCTCGCCAAACAGGCGTCGCGCAATGCTACGGGTGTCTGAATCGGTGGGGAATAATCTATTTTTATTCAGCAACATAGCGAGATTCCATAAAGTTGTTGTTTAGAGTAGGTCGTTTATTCTGCTGGCGGCGAGGCTTAGGCTTTGCACGGCACTGCCATCATCGGCGGTTTCGAGCATTTTTTCGACTTGTTTGCGGTGCGGTATGGCATTAACAGCACCATAATTGGTGACGCAAATGGCCGCTGCTGCACAAGCATATTTTGCGGCTTGTTTGGCATCGTCGGTTTTTAGCAGTTCGGCTAAAAATGCGCCGCCAAATGTATCGCCAGCTGCGGTGCTATCGACTGCATTGACAGGAAAGGGGGCTATGTCATGGCGTTCATCGCAACAGGATAGGCGGCAGCCATCACTACCCAATTTCAGTGCAACAATTTTTGCGCCTAAATCGTGATAAAAATCAATAACCTCATCATTATCAGTGAGGCCGGTCAGCAATGTGGCGTCATCATAGCTTGGCAAGGCGATGTCAATGTCCTTCATGGCTTGGTGGATTGTGGTTTGGGCATCTTCTAACGACCATAATTTAAGCCGTAAATTGGTATCAACACTGACCATAACGCCATTGGCTTTGGCATGTTTAATGGCGGCAAAAACCGCATCACGGGCGCTATGAGATATCGCCAAGCTGATGCCTGAAATGTGCAGGATTTTGGCGCTGGCAATATAATCGAGCGGCAGGTCATCGGCAGTCATTAAAGCAGCGGCGCTGTTTTTTCTGAAATAAGTATATTCATGGCCATCAGGCACGGGATCGACAAAATATATGCCTGTGGGGGCATCCTCACTCAAAGCTACGTGTTTGGTATCGACATTTTCACTGCCCCATAAATCTATCAAGCTTTTGGCAAACGGGTCATCGCCTAATGCGGTGATGTAGCCAGTGCAGGCGCCTTGGCGTGCGGCTGCGATAACTGCGTTGGATGTATCGCCGCCAAAACCTTGTTTGTAAAACGGGCCATGGTCATGATTTTCGCCAATGGCGTCATCACGGCGGACAAATTCGGCCAATGGCTCGCCCATGCATAAAATATCTGGTTGGTTCATGATGTGGCTCCTGCCAAAATGGCTTGCACTTGTTGCGCGGCTTTGCGGATCACATCATCATCGCCAGCTTGTAGGGCTTTGTCGTTAACCAGATTGCCGCCCATGCCGACACATAACGCGCCAGCGGCTAGATAATCGAGCATATTTTCGGGCGTTACGCCGCCTGTTGGCATAAATATAATATCAGGGAATACGGACAGCATGGTTTTGACAAAAGCGGGGCCACCGAGCAGGCCTGCGGGGAAGAGTTTTACGACTTCGGCACCATCTGTGTGGGCGCGTAAAACCTCGCTGGGGGTTGATGCGCCAGGCATATAGGGCAGGCCGAGTTTTTGGCAATCTGCTGCCATGCCATCGACAATGGCGGGGGAGACGATGAATTTTGCACCTGCATCAGCCACCGCGTGCAGATCGGCTTGGTTTAGCACCGTGCCTGCGCCAACTAAGATACCTGATTTTTGTGATAGGTTCTTGATGATATTGACGGCGTCTGGCGTGGTCATGGTCAGCTCAAAACAAGTGAAACCTTGTTCGTTGAGAATGTCGACTGCGCGCTCGGCGGCTTTGGCAGTGCTGGTGCGAATGACAGGAACGGTTTTAACGGCGCGCAATTGGCTTATGATATTTGACATAGATCTCTGACCCTCTGGTAATTTAATCAGGTTTAACACTAGTATGGTAGTGATGCAATTTATAATTTTAGCTATAAACAGTTGATTCATCATACCTTAGTTATGAATCTATTGAGTATCAAATAGTTTTGTATGGTCAAACAGAGTTTCTAGGGTTTTCATGCGTTGTTTGGTGTCTTCCCACGTGGCGCTTTGCACGCCAGCTAGCAGAGATTCGAGGATAAACATGGTGACGATGTTGCTATCCCAAGCGCTTGGCACCTCGATGCGCGCATGAAATGCATGATCGGCATATTTGGCAACGGGAGAGCCCCATTGATCGGTGAATAGGATTAGTTTGAGTTTTTTCTTTTTAGCCATTTCGGCTAGATGCAAAATGTCGGTTTCATAGCGTCTAATATCAAACGTAATGAGGGTGTCGCCCTCTTGCATATTGATGATATAATGCGCCCATGTGTTGGAATTGGGAGCAATGAGGGTGAGGCCATCGCGCATCACTTGCATTTGGGTGTAGAAATAATCGGCCAATGAGCGCGTGATGCGGCCACCAACCACATAAATGTCGCTTTTTTTATCGATCAGTAGTTTTATAACGGCATCAAATTCGGCGACGTCTAATTGGCCGACGCTTTGGCGCATATTGTTCATCACTGCATCGGCAAAACGGTTGAGAATGTGGGTGTTTGGTGTGCCTTCTGCCCATCTATCATGTTTGGCGATGGGGTTTGAGATGGTGTGTTTAAGCTCAGTATGCAGTTTTTCCTGCATTTCGGCATAACCATTAAAGCCTAATTTTTTGGCCATGCGCACCAATGACGGGGTTGAAACATTGGCTGATTTGGCAATGGTGGTGATGCTGCCCAAACCTGAAATTGGGTAGTTTTCTAGCATAACATCGGCCAAGCGGCGCTCCGATTTGGTTAAATTCTCAAATTGGCTACGGATTCGTTCGGCAATTGTTTGGTTTGTTTCCTCATTCATAAGTCGATTATAGGCTATATATTGTTAGAAATGAAATTATAATTACAAAACTCGCTTGACTTGATGGTAATTTTGAAATTATATTTACAAATTAACCATTTGTTAAGGTTGTCATGTCGTTGAATATTGAAATTACAGACTCTCATGAAAATGCAGTTGTGAAGTTGCACAATGCTTATACAGGCGAGGGCGCGCGGCCGAAATTTTTGTTGATTTGTGAGCATGCGTCTTTATTCATTCCGCCAGAATTGAATGGTCTGGGGCTTGAGCTATCGGTCATTAGCAGCCATGTTGGGTGGGATTTGGGCGCAATGGCATTGGCCAGATTGTTGATGAAAAAATTAAATGCACCGTTGGTGGCGCAGCAAGTTTCGCGTTTGGTATATGATTGCAACCGCCCGCCAGAAGATGCAAGTGCGACACCCGAAAAGAGTGAAATTTTTGAAATTATTGGCAATAAAAACTTAAGCCAAGCGGCAAAAGATGAGCGGGCGGCAAAATATTATATGCCGTTTCATAATATGGTCACATCGGTTGTTGAAAATGAATTAAACCATAAAAACCAACCCATTATTGTTACCATTCATAGCTTTACTGGAAAATATTACGGCAAAAATAGAGATGTGGAAATTGGTATTTTGCACGATGAAGACACGCGGCTTTCGGATGTCATGCTGGATTTGGCAAAAAATAATGCAAAGTTTAAGTTTGAGCGAAATGTGCCTTATGGGCCCAAAGATGGTGTGACGCATTCTTTAAAAGAATATGCCCTGCCACATGGTTTGCACAATGTGATGATTGAAGTGCGCAATAATTTGCTTGCTGATGGCAAAGCGCAAGAGGTAATGGCCGAAATTTTGGCTGGCTATTTGTTAACTGCTGGTGATTTAGTGGGGGAAACTTAATGCCAAACGCCATAAGATTATATGTGCGCTACGTCGAGAAGGCCAGTTATCGGGTGGGGCGGTTTGCCATGTATCTGATATTCCTGCTGATGGGGATTTTGCTTTATTCATCGATATCTAAAACGTTTTTTGTGCCGTCTTTATGGACGCTTGAAATGGCGCAATTTACCATGGTGGCTTATTATATTTTGGGCGGGCCCTATGCCATGCAACTTGATGAACATGTGCGGATGGATTTGCTTTATGCCAATTGGTCGCCCAAAACCAAAGCCGCGGTGGATGCGTTTACGGTGCTGTTTTTGATTTTTTACCTTGGTATGGTGCTTTATGGCGGCTGGGGCAGCACTGAATATGCGCTTAAATATGGCGAGCGCAGCTATAGCGCATGGGCACCTTATATGGCGCCGCTTAAGATTTTAATTTGTTTGGGTGTTTTACTGATGTTGCTGCAAACCATTGCTGTGTTTTTTAAAGACATTGCCACTGTATTGGATAAAGAGATTTCGGTGACAGGGGATGCAGCATGAGTTATGAAATGATTGCCATATTAATGTTTCTATCGATGATGGTGATGTTGCTCACGGGCAAACGGGTATTTGGCGCGATTGGTGCTGTGGCAGTGATTGCGGCTTTGCTTCTATATGGTGATGGTGGTGGCGACTTTGGCTTTAATGCCACGATGAAATTGCTGAAATGGTATCCGCTGCTTACTTTGCCATTGTTTATTTTTATGGGCTTTATGTTGTCTGAATCGGGCATTGCTGATGACCTGTATAATATGTTCCATGTGTGGATGGGGCCATTGAACGGTGGTTTGGCGATTGGTACAATTTTGCTGATGGTGCTTATATCAGCGATGAACGGCCTGAGCGTGGCAGGGATGGCGATTGGTGCGACCATTGCGATGCCCGAGCTGCTCCGACGA
>NVQL02000042.1 GCA_002400495.2 Alphaproteobacteria bacterium
AATGAAAGGTTAGACAATGATTTATACAGCAATTGTCTTTCTTCCGATCTTAGCATCGTTATATGCAGGGTTTTTTGGTCGATTTTCCGATGCCAAAGTCTCAGAATACCTTACCTCGGGTGTGATGGTTCTTGTCGCCCTCCTAAGCTGGGTTGTACTCCTAGGTTCTGGCTTCGAAGGCGAATCCCTCAACACCAAAGTCAACATCCTCACATGGATAGAAATCACAGGCTTCAAAGCTAACTGGATCATCCGCGTAGACACTCTTACTGCTGTCATGTTCGTAGTGGTCAACACAGTGTCGTCCCTGGTACACATCTATTCAATAGGCTACATGCATAACGACCCACATCGCGTCCGTTTCTTCGCCTATCTGTCATTCTTCACCTTCGCCATGCTAACCCTCATCACCGCCGATAACTTCCTACAAATGTTCTTCGGTTGGGAAGGCGTGGGCGTCGCTTCATACCTCCTCATCGGCTTCTGGTACAAAAAACAATCAGCAGGCGCTGCGGCCATGAAAGCCTTCATCGTCAACCGCGTAGGCGACTTTGGCTTCGCCCTCGGCATATTCGGTGTCCTCTACGTCTTCGGCTCAATAGATTTCGACACCGTCTTCGCCGCCGCCCCAGACATGGTAGGCAACAGCTTTAACTTCCTAGGATACGACCTTGATGTATTAACAACATTGTCAATCCTCCTGTTCATCGGTGCGATGGGTAAATCAGCCCAATTCCTACTACACACATGGCTACCAGACGCCATGGAAGGCCCAACCCCAGTATCAGCCCTCATCCATGCCGCCACAATGGTTACGGCTGGCGTATTCCTAGTCGCCCGCTGCTCACCTTTATTCGAGCTAGCCCCCAACGCCTTGGCTTTCGTCACCTTCATCGGCGCAACAACCGCTTTCTTCGCCGCCACAGTTGGCCTCGTGCAAAACGACATCAAACGCGTCATCGCCTATTCAACAGCCTCACAACTAGGCTACATGTTCGTAGCTCTCGGAGTCGGCGCCTACCAAGCCGCCATCTTCCACCTATTCACCCATGCCTTCTTCAAAGCCCTATTATTCCTAGGCGCAGGCAGCGTCATCCATGCCATGAGTGACGAGCAAGACATGCGCAAAATGGGCGGCATCGCCTCCAAAATCCCGCGCACCTACATCATGATGTTGGTCGGCACATTGGCACTCACAGGCTTCCCACTCACCGCTGGCTATTTCTCAAAAGATGCCATCATCGAAGCCGCCTACGTCTCGCATAACTTCTTCTCAACCTATGCCTTCGTCGCCGTAGTCGTCGCCGCCCTAATGACCAGCTTCTATTCATGGCGCCTCATCTTCATGACCTTCCACGGCAAAAGCCGCGCGTCAAAAGATGTGCTATCCCATGTGCACGAAAGCCCACTCGTCATGCTCACCCCGCTCTATATTCTAGCCGCTGGCGCTTTACTAGCAGGCATATTGTTCAGCATCTATTTCATCGGCGATGGCCAACAGGTTTTCTGGGCATCTTCCATCTTCACCTCCGAGAATAATCACATCCTGCATGACATTCATGGCGTGCCAGCTTTGGTAAAATATTCACCATTCATCATGATGGTCTTAGGCTTCGTCCTAGCGTGGTATTTCTACATCAAACAACCACAAATCCCCGTGATGCTTGCCAAACAATTTAACGGCATGTATAAATTCCTGCTCAATAAGTGGTATTTCGATGAAATGTACGATTTCCTATTTGTCAGAGGCGCACAAAAACTCGGCACATTCCTATCGGTAAAAGTCGATAAAGGCGTGATTGATCGCTTCGGGCCAGATGGCTTGGCATCATTGGTGCTCAGAGTCACCGCACGGGTCAGTAAATTCCAATCAGGCCTGCTCTACCATTACGCCTTTGTAATGCTCATCGGCGTGGCAATAATGTTAACCTATTTCATTCTTTGGGGGGCACGTTAATGTCTGAGTGGCCAATTCTTTCCATCGTCACCTTTTTTCCATTATTAGGTGCATTGCTCATCTTTTTGTTGATTAAAGAAGATAGCGAACAATCAAAAAACAACATCCGCAACATCGCGCTAATGACCTCAGGAGCAACCTTCCTGATCTCACTATTGCTATGGGTGTTCTTCGATAACACAACTGCCGACATGCAATTTGTCGAAAATGCCTCATGGCTCGGCGGCAATATAAATTACAAAATGGGCGTCGATGGCATCAGCATGCTGTTTGTCATCCTAACCACTTTCTTGCTCCCATTCTGCATTCTCGCAAGCTGGAAAACCGTAAAAAACAACGTCAAAGAATTCATGATCGCCTTCTTGGTGCTAGAAACTTTCCTAATCGGCGTGTTTAGTTCACTCGATTTGCTAGTTTTCTACATTTTCTTCGAAGGCGGCTTAATCCCGCTATACCTCATCATCGGCATCTGGGGCGGCAAAAACCGCGTCTATGCCAGCTTTAAATTCTTCCTGTTCACCTTGCTAGGCTCAGTTCTAATGCTGCTCGCCATCATGGCAATGTATTGGGATGCAGGCACCACCGACATTGTCGAACTGCTCAATCACGAATTCCCCGCCCAAATGCAAACTTGGCTATGGCTAGCCTTCTTCGCCTCATTCGCAGTAAAAATGCCCATGTGGCCATTCCACACATGGCTACCCGATGCCCATGTGCAAGCCCCAACCGCAGGCTCGGTTATCTTAGCAGGCCTATCGCTAAAAATGGGCGGCTACGGTTTCATCCGTTTTAACCTAGCCATGTTCCCCGAAGCCAGCGATGACATGCAAACATTCGTCTTCGTCCTATCAGCCATCGCCATCGTCTACACATCATTAGTCGCGATGATGCAAAAAGACATGAAAAAGCTAATAGCCTATTCATCCGTCGCCCATATGGCCTTCGTAACCGCAGGTATTTTCACCGCCAGCACCATCGGCCTACAAGGCGCCATCTTCCAAATGCTCAGCCATGGTATCGTTTCATCAGCGCTCTTCCTCTGCGTAGGCGTCATTTATGACCGCATGCACACCAGAGAAATCTCAGCCTATGGTGGCCTAGTCCATCGCATGCCTTACTACGCATTCATCTTCATGATTTTCACCATGGCCAACGTAGGTTTGCCAGGCACAGTAGGCTTCATCGGCGAAGTCCTAA
The DNA here is from genome assembly GCA_002400495.2 of Alphaproteobacteria bacterium. Taxonomy (GTDB): domain Bacteria; phylum Pseudomonadota; class Alphaproteobacteria; order Rhizobiales; family OSC116; genus OCS116. Next base: position 3,155 of record NVQL02000042.1, read on the forward strand.
CACTAGCCGCCATGTTCCAAGTCAGCACATGGATGGCATTATTCGCCACAACAGGTGTTATCTTATCAGCAGGTTACGCCCTATGGCTCTACCGCCGCGTCATCTTCGGCGAGCTAGAAAAAGAAAGCCTGCGCGATATTCTAGATATGGACAAACGCGAAAAATACATCTTAGTGCCCATGATTTGCATCACAATATTCTTCGGCTTCTACCCGCAACCCATTTTCAACGTCACCAGCGTTTCGATCGATCATCTGATCGAAAACAACCGTCAGGATATGGAAGCTGCAGGCCGCTTGTCACACGAACCACGTATAAAAACTATGGATGCTGCTGGCGAAGCCGCCGCAACAACACATTAAGTATTTAGAGATTTAGGAATAACATTATGTCAACTGAAAACGACTTTCTATATATCTTACCCGAACTCATCTTAGTGGTCGGCGCGCTCATCGCGTTGCTGATTGCAGGTTATGCGGGTAAAAAGTCGGTTGGTCTCGTGTCCAACTTCGCCATCGGTCTCATGATACTCGCAGGCGTCGTCTCATATGCCCTACCAACAGATGTAACCCGCGTATTCAACGGCCTCCTAATCAACGACAATTACAGCATCTTCATGAAAATCCTCACCCTATTCGGCGGTGCGGCCACATTGCTGATGATTAAAAACTTCCTACAATCTCGCAAACTAGACCAACCAGAATTCATCGTCCTCATCCTATTCGCCATCGTCGGCATGATGTTCATGATCTCATCCAACAACCTGCTCACCCTGTATCTAGGCATCGAGATGCAAAGCTTGTCGCTCTACATCCTAGCCGCGTTCAACCGCTCCTCCACCAAAGCCACCGAGTCAGGCCTTAAATATTTCATCCTAGGCGCCTTATCATCAGGCATGCTGCTATTCGGCATGTCATATATCTACGGCTTCACTGGCTCCACATCGTTCGATCTAATCGCCGAGCATATCAGCCAAGAAGGCTCATCAATCGGCATTATCTTCGGCATTACATTCCTAGCAGCTGGCCTAATGTTCAAAATCTCCGCCGTACCGTTCCATATGTGGACACCAGACGTCTACGAAGGCGCGCCAACCCCAGTCACGGCCTTCTTCGCCACCGCGCCAAAAGTCGCCGCCATGGCCATGATCATCCGCGTGCTCTATAGCCCCTTCATCGAAATGGGCGCCGACTGGCAACAAATCATCGTTTTCGTCGCACTAGCCTCTATGGTACTAGGCGGATTCGCAGGCATCGCACAAAAAAACATCAAACGCCTAATGGCCTATTCATCCATCGCCCACATGGGCTATGCCCTAGTCGGCGCAGCTGCATATACCGAAGCAGGCACCGCCATCCAATCCGTCATCCTATACATGACCATCTATCTCATCACCACACTCGGCGTGTTCGCCTGTATCTTGGGCATGAAACGCGGCGGCGATAGTTTCGAGAAAATCTCCGACCTAGCAGGCATGTGGCGCAACCATCCACTCATCGCCATCTCACTCACCATCTTCATGTTCTCACTCACAGGCATGCCCCCATTCGCAGGCTTCATCGCCAAATACTACGTCTTCACAGCCGCCGTAAACGAAGGCCTATGGCTTCTGGTCATCGTCGGCGTCCTAGCCTCGGTGGTCGGCGCATTCTATTATTTGCGCATCATCAAAGTCATTTATTTCGAAGAAAGCAAAGAGCCATTCGACCCAATGTCAATCGAGCTGAAAATAGTCTTGGGCTTTGCCACATTGTTCACAATTATTTTCACCATTCTTCCAAGCAGCTTGCTTGAACTGGCACAAACCGCCGCCCAGTCCCTCAATTGAGTATGGGCATTAACCTGCCCACAGGCTATCAATTAGCCGAATTCGAGACATTGGCATCAACCAATCAACAAGCCATGCAAATGGCACAATTGGGCGATTTAGGCTTCCTGCAAGACGCGCCTCTGGTTGTATTCACCAAAAACCAAAGCGCAGGCCGCGGCCGCAATGGCCGCACATGGCTCAGTTCCAACCAAACCCTAACCGCCACAATTCTGCTATCCAGCAAAGCCCCTAAACACAAAGTCGCACAACTGGCATTTGTCGCGGCTTTAGCTGTACACAGCACCGTTTGCGAATTTATACCCACCGATAAACACAAATCAGTCAAGCTTAAATGGCCAAATGATATATTGGTGCAAGGCCGTAAATTAGCAGGCATCCTCATCGAATCCTGCACCGTCAAAGGCCACCCAGATAGCATTCTAGCAGTCGGCATTGGCATCAATATCGGCGATATTCCCAAAGATGGCGATTTCTCAGCAACCTCACTTAAAGCCCTAGAAGCAGATACAACTATTGACCAAGCCCTTTCGTCTATGATATTTAACTTTGATAAATACCTAGATTTGTGGTCTGATGGCGCAGGTTTCGCGATGATTCGCAAAATCTGGCTAGATCATGCTCTAGGCCTCGGCGGTAAAATCACCGCACGGCTACCAAACCAGTCGATACAAGGTATATTCGAGAGTTTGGATGATGACGGCACACTAATTTTGCGTGATGAAGCAGATAAAATTCATCAAATAACGGCGGGTGATATCTTCATCGGCCACATATAAATGTAAGTAAAAAGAAAGACATAAAACAAATTATGGTTTCAAAAAATCAACAAGAATTTCTCTACGTCCCACTAGGCGGCGTCGGCGAAATCGGCATGAACATGTATCTCTACGGCTTTGGCAACAAACAAAATCGCAAATGGATCATGGTCGATGCAGGCATAGCCTTTGCAGATGACAGCCAACCGGGCGTCGAAAGCATCATTGCCGACACAGCATTCATCGAAAACGAGCTAGACAATCTACTCGGCATTTTCATCACCCACGCCCACGAAGATCACCAAGGTGCACTAGATAAAATCTGGCCAATCCTCGATGTCCCCATCTACGGAACACCATTTTCTACAAACCTCATCGCCCGCAAATTGGCCGAAACCAATTTCGCCGATGATGTAGAAATGATCAACGTCCAACAAGGCGATAGCATCACAGTCGGCCCCTTCACGGTTGAATTCATCCCCGTCACCCACTCAATCCCCGAAGCCAATGCCCTAGCCATCACCACCGAGCTAGGCACAGTCGTGCATACAGGCGATTGGAAGCTAGATAGCAATCCAGTCATCGGCCGAACCACCGACATCAAACGCCTAAAACAACTCGGCGAAGCAGGCGTCCTAGCCCTAATCGGCGATAGCACCAATGTCTTCCGTTCAGGCCAATCCCCAACCGAGCACGAAGTCGGTCAAAACCTTGCAGATGCCATCAAAGGCGCATCAGGCTGCATCGCTATCACTAGCTTTGCCTCCAACGCCGCCCGTGTTTACTCCATCATTAAAGCCGCCGAAGCAGCAGATAAAAACGTAGTCATCGCAGGCCGCTCCCTATGGCGCATCATCGATATAGCGCGCGAGGAAGGCTATTTCAGCGACCTCCCGCATCTCTACGATCAAAATGATTTCGACACATTACCCCATAACAACACTGTCGTTGTCGTCACAGGCACCCAAGGCGAAGCACGCGCCGCTCTAGCCCGCATCGCCAAAGGCGAACATCCCGCCGTTAAACTCCGCGCCAACGACACAGTCATTTTCTCGTCAACCACAATCCCAGGCAACGAAAAATCAGTTGGCTACGTCGTTAACGCCTTGGCCGATGCCGACATCAACATCATCAATAGCCAAACCCACAAAGTCCATGTAACAGGTCATCCACTACGTGAAGAAATGATCCAAATGTACGAATGGCTAAAACCCGAAACCTCAATCCCCGTCCATGGCGAGGTTATGCACGTCCGCGAACATTTAAAACTAGCCAAATCTCTAGGCATTAAAAACACCGTAAAAGCCCTAAACGGCACCATGGTGCGCCTAGCCCCGGGCAAAACAAAAGTCATCGGCGAAGTCGAACATGGCCGCATATACGAAGATGGCAATCTACTCACTCCCGCATGGGATGGCCCGGTTAAAGAACGCCGCAAACTAAGCTTTGTTGGCATCGTGACAATTTCCATCGTGTTCGACCGCAAAGGCAAACTACGCGCCGAGCCAGAAATTTTCTCTATGGGTCTGCCAGAATATGATGATGAAGGCGTCAGCATGTTCGATATAATCGCTGATAAAGTCGATGAGATCATCCAAGCCATGCCCAACGGCGTGCGTAAAAAAGAAAACGCCGCCCGCGAAGCCTTCCGCATCGGTGTACGCCGTCAGGTCGAACGCATCTGGGGCAAAAAAACCATCGTACAAATCATGCTGTCATATGTTGATTAGTCAGAACTAGGTGCGGATGGATCGATTTTTACCAAATCGCCATCCGCCAATCCAACCAATAAATGCTCATCACCACTCACTTTAAATATGCCGTATTTCGCGACGGCATATGTGGTGCGCAACCCTTCCTGAAACAAAAAACTGTCAGGCTGTAAATTAATTCCAGAGCGGACTTTAGAGTATTTAAACAAAACCTCTCCAGCACCAAGCGCTTGCCCCTCATCAAACCCCACAAATTCTGCTTTTCGTTCATCATCAAGCTTTAAGCGTAAAAACCCAGCACGGGCTTTCGGCATGTCATCAAACCCAATTCCCTGCCTTTCAATCGCATAACGCAGGCGCATATAATCCCCCTGCATAATCGAGCGCGGGTCAACGGGCGCAAGTGCCAAATAAACCACATCACCCTCAGCAATCAATGTCTCTTTCTGCATAATGCCATATATAAACACCGCAATAATCACCAAAGCCATGCCAAAATTCAAATATTTTTTCATCAGGCCACCTTCTCAAATTTGCTATATCTCACCACAGCCCAAGCCACCAACAGCCCCACACCAACCACCATTGCCAACAATGAGGCACTGTCCAACGTCAAGTCAAAGCTATGGTAAAGCTGATAAATAAACGCAGGCGTTAAAATATAAGCCATCACAATCACATACCTATCTCTTCGGCTATACCCAAAAACAAAGCAGAATAAAATAATATACAAATTATCAATCGGCAAAATAGCACCCGCCAATAACAACAGCAAAACCACAATATATTGCCAGCTCAATCTATAACCAGCGCTCTTCAGCAATTTCAAAGCCAAATAAACACTCGGCGCCAATAGCAAAAGGTTATAAGCAATCTGCGTCCCCCGCCCAATCATTAATTCAGGCACTCGCGTAAACAGGCTTTCATCCGCATAAGCCAATATAAGCAGCGACAATGTCAGCGCATAAAACGGCAATCGATTCTTATATTCCGTGTCAAATCTAAGCAACATCACCACCGCCCAAATCCACAAAACACTCGAAATCACAAAATCAAACGGAAACGGCAAATAGGTATCAAACTCAAAATAAGTCGCCATCCCCAACCAATCCCGCGCCACATATTTTAGCCCACAAATGGTAATCACCAATAATGTAAATATTTCAAGTTTTATCCTGCCGACATACATATTACCAATCGCCAACAACACCGCCAACGGCGCATATAACCTTAAATTTTCAAAAAAATCATTATAGCCAATCATCGCAGAAATCCGCTCAAACACCAACCCGATCAACGCCAACTTGCCAAATATCATAAAATAAGTAGAAAGCCGCAATGCAAATACACTGCCAGTCGAATGGCTCTTATACCCCATAAATATCATCAGCCCCGCCACCAAGCTTAAATGCATCCAAAAATAATCTTCATCAAACGTCAACGTGCCCCATAAAAAACTTAATATCGCAATCAATATCAACGAGCTGGCAAAAAACGCCCCAACCGACAATAAAATATTCACAAATAAAGACGACCCAACCACATCACCCTCAATCGCCCCAATTTCTTCGGCATCCACACCATCAAGCTGCCTCATTAAATCTTGCGTTTTCATAATATTTCGCCCTCAAAATCACGTGTGGCATGCTGGTAATATTTATATGCACCATAAAACAGCCCAATCACCACACCAGCACTCAATAAGAAGCCACCAAACTCACCACTTACAAATTCGTATATATTGCGCGTCACACCAAATATCACAATCACCGTCAAACAAAAAAAGCCCACGCTATATTCAGGCAAAGATTTCCGAACAAGTTTCTCATATAAATAAACGCACCCAAATATAACCACACTCAGCCAGAACCCCGCATCAAAATCACTACCGCGCATGTCCATCAACACATCAAAAACATAACCAGTCACAGGTAAAAACATCCCAATCGCCAACAGCAACTTAATCCACTTCTTATCCAACCAGCCTTCGCCTTTTTTAACCGCCACAAGCATGGCAGCATATACAATCACATAAAACAGGCTCAACAAAATCATCACATGCTCGCCTTCAAACAAAGCGTCCAAAAACCCCATATCCCACCATAATGTCATCGCAAAATTGCACACCACCAACCACATCACCCACAAAGGCGCAAAGCGGGCAAATAACACCCACGGCAATATCAATATCGCCCAAGTTAAAAACAACGTATAGCTGTCAGCCCCCGTTTGGTAAATCTGCCCAAACACCGCCATAAACACGCCGACCATAAAGCCCGCCACCATCAACACCAAATCGCCAGCAAATTTTTTCCCGCGCGCCAGCAACAACCAGTTCGCCCCAGCCAACACACCAATCAACGCCAATACGCCGCCCATTTTCACAAATGGTGGTATGTACGCCCAGTTAAACGCAAAAAACAGCATAATGCTGGCAGTCACAAACAAAGCCCCCAGCACCAATAACAGCCGCTCAACCCATATTTTAAATTCCAGCGGCGGCGATAAAAGCGCTATGGCTTCATCGCGGGCAGGGCTGGTTAAATAGTCATTCTGCCACAATTGGTTGACAATCCGCTTAGATGCCTGTTCAAACCGTTCAAAAAACATGTTTTATATTTATCTCTCGTCAAAATATCTGTAGACCTATAATATGTAGATTCATTAATATTGGAAACCCAAATGATAGGCAAGTTAAACCATGTGGCCATTGCCGTCGCAAATCTAGATGAAGCGGTTAAAACCTACAGCCAAAGCCTAGGTGCCAAGGTTTCTCCACCACAAGATTTGCCCGAGCATGGGGTGAGGGTGGTGTTTGTAGAGCTGCCCAACAGCAAAATAGAATTACTCAGCCCACTAGGCGCCGAATCACCCATCACAGCATTTCTAGCCAAAAATCCCGTAGGCGGCATGCATCATATCTGTTATGAGGTCGATAACATCGCAACCGCCATCACCAAATTACAAGCCGATGGCGTGCGCATATTGGGCGATGGCAAACCCAAAATCGGCGCCCATGGCAAGCCAGTCATTTTCATGCATCCCAAAGATATGGGCGGCGTGCTCATCGAGTTAGAAGAGGTATAATATATGTCAATCGTCACAATCATCGCTGTATTTTTCGTGGTCTGGTGGGTCACCTTTGTCGCCCTTGCCAACATCGGCGTTAAAACCCAAGCCGAAGCAGGCGAAATCGTCCCAGGCACCCCAGCAGGCGCCCCTCACAAAACCCGCATTGGCCGCAATGTATTATGGACAACCCTAGTGTCAGCCATCATCGTTGCCTTCATCTATTGGATCATCACCTATAGCGGCCTCACGCTAGATGATTATCCCTTCATGCCCGATTTTAAAGACTATAAATAATGACAGATGATCAATGCCCCTGCGGCTCAAACCGAAAATTCGCCCAATGCTGCAATCGCTATATCTCAGGCGATAAACCCGCCCCAATAGCCGAAGCCCTGATGCGCAGCCGCTATACCGCCTACACTTTGGGCAATGTAGATTACATCCTAGCCACATGGGCAGAAGAAGCCAGAAAAGCCATCAACCCCGCCGACATAATAAAACGCAGTAAAGAGAACGAATATATCAACCTAAAAATCATCAGCAAAATAGGCGGCACCCGCAAACATACACAAGGCCAAGTCGAATTCGCCGCTAGTTTCAAGTCCCTAGGCAAACACCAAACCCATCACGAGATTAGCAATTTCATCAAGCAAGATGAAAAATGGTATTATGTCGATGGCGAAGTCAACATCATCTAATCAATAAGCGATCACCCGCACGCCACGCGCCAATAACTGATCAAAAATAACCTTATCAGCCGTCACCCGCTCCATTTCATGCCAAAATATTTTTAAGTTCGGCAATTTCAAAACAAAGCCCAAATCAGCAACCTCACTATAGCCAATATTCAGCTCCTCAAGCGTGGTCAATTGCCCGATAGATTCAACATCATCAACCACCATATGCGAAATGCTCAATTTCTTAAGCTTAGGCAGTTTCAACAATACCGAAATATCAGTAATCTCATTAAACGAAATATCCAACACCTCAAGCTCTGTCAGGTTTTCCAAAGCCGAAATGTCAACAATATCATTGGCCGAAATATCCAGCACAGTCAATCCATTCAACTTCGCCAAATCACCAATCTCACTAAGCTTATTCTGCCGCAAATTCAGGCTTTTCAACCCCAACATGTCATTAAGCGGGCTAATGTCTTTCACATAATTTGCGCGTATTTCAACATGCTCAAGCAGTGGCAGGTCTTTCAAAATCGATAAATCCAATATCTGCGTATAGGACAACGAAACCCGCTTTAACTCACTCAAACGCCTAATCTCTCCAGGTATGCTTTCAAGCCCATAAATCTCGTTTAAATTCAAAGCATCCGCACCACTGCTAGCCACCATCTCAATGCGTTTTACCGCACTGAGATAATCACTCTTCGCATCAGCCAAAGCTGTTCCCAAAAACACAATGCCAGTAAAAGTCACCGCACGCGCCAAATTCTTCAATATATGCATCATAAAACCCTCCTAACCATAGCCTAACATAAATGTCCATATATCCAAAAACACATAATCTTGATTTGCCCCGCCATAACCACCATCTTATCGCCATAATTTCGCGCAAAACTTCAAAACCACTTGGCTTTTCTAGGCATTTGGGGGCTTTTCCAAATTGTCGCTTCACATTATTAAATATTGCAGCTACACATGGGTTAACAAAGCCAATCATTAAAGAGAGTCAGTCATGCGTCTATCCGAATATTTTCTGCCAGTTTCAAAAGAAAACCCCAGAGAAGCCGAGATTGTCTCGCATCGCCTTATGTTACGTGCAGGCATGATCAGCCAAATGTCATCAGGCATTTTCGCATGGCTCCCTCTAGGTTTGCGCGTGTTAGATAAAATCGCCAACATCGTGCGCGAGGAACAAAACCGCGCAGGCGCAGTCGAACTATTAATGCCAACCCTACAATCCGCCGATCTCTGGAAAAAATCTGGCCGCTACGATGCCTATGGCAAAGAAATGCTCCGCATTAAAGACCGCCACGACCGCGAAATGCTCTATGGCCCAACCAACGAAGAAATGGTCACCCAAATCGCCGCCGCAGGCCTTAAATCCTACAAAGACCTGCCGCTCAACCTCTACCACATTCAATGGAAATTCCGCGACGAAGTCCGCCCCCGTTTCGGCGTCATGCGCGGCCGCGAATTCCTCATGAAAGATGCCTATAGCTTCGATCTAACCGAAGAAGAAGGCATGAAATCATTCAACCGCATGTTCGTCGCCTACCTGCGCACCTACAAACGCATGGGCTTAACCGCAATCCCCATGCGCGCCGAAACAGGCCCCATCGGCGGCGAAGCTTCCTACGAATTCATAGTCCTGGCCAAAACAGGCGAAAGCGAAGTCTATTGCCATAGCGATTATCTAGAAATGGAAACCCCACCCGAAGATGTCGATTACAAAGCAGACCTAACCCCCATCATCGAACAATGGACAAGCAAATACGCCGCCACTGAAGACGTGCATGATGAAGCCGAATTCGCCAAAGTCCCCGATGATAAAAAAATCACCGCCCGCGGCATTGAAGTCGGCCAAGTCTTCTTCTTCGGCACAAAATATTCAGAACCAATGGATGCCTATGTCCAAGGCCCCGATGGCGAAAAAATCTTCCTACAATCAGGCTCATATGGCGTAGGCGTATCACGCTTACTAGGTGCAATCATCGAAGCCTGTCACGATGATGACGGTATCATTTGGCCAAAAGAAGTCGCCCCATACTATGTCGGCCTCATCAACCTAAAATCAGGCGACGAAGCCTGCGATGCAGCCTGCGAAAGCCTCTACGAAGAACTGTCAGATGCAGGTATCGAAGTCCTATATGATGACACCAGCGAGCGGGCAGGCGGCAAATTCGGCCGTATGGATCTCATTGGCCTCCCATGGCAACTAGTCGTTGGCCCCCGTGGCCTAAAAGACGGCACAGTAGAGCTTAAAAACCGCGCAACAGGCGAAAAACAAAGCCTGTCCACCGAAGCCGCCATCACCAAAATCTGCACAGAATAGTAAGAACGGGCAATATATATGACCATTAAAAAAGGCCAAAACAAAGCATTCGGAACCTTCGAGCGCGTTTTGGCGTTTCGCTACATCAAAGGCAAAAAACGCGATGGATTCATCTCAGTCATTTCGGGCTTTTCTTTCCTAGGCATCATGCTGGGCGTCGCCACACTCATCATCGTCATGTCGGTCATGAATGGCTTTCGCGAGGAACTAACCTCCAAAATCCTCGGCATGAATGGTCACATCATCCTAACAGGTCGCAGCAATGATTTGCCCGAATTTGACCAAATCGCCGATTTCGTCCGCTCCATAGAAGGCGTCACCAACGCTGCCCCCGTGGTCGATGGTCAAGTCCTAGGCTCAGGCCGATACGAAAATAGCGGTGTCTACGTCCGCGGCATGCGCGAAAACGACATCCGCGATTTCCCATTAATTGCCGAAAAAATCGTCTATGGCACATTGGATGGCTTCGATAATACCGACCGCATCGCCATTGGCAGCCGCATGGCATCCAAGTTTGGCGTCAATGTCGGCGATGCCGTCAGCCTCATCTCACCCAATGGCTCGGTCACCCCATTTGGCACATCACCCCGCCAAAAAAATTACATCGTCGCTGCAATTTTCGAGGTTGGCGAAAGCCGTTTCGATAGCCAAGTTGTGCTCATGCCATTTGCCGAAGCCCAGCTCTATTTCAACAAAGAAAATAACGCCACAGCCGTCGAGATTATGACCGAAGACCCCGACGACATGGTCTATATTAAAAACGAAATCATCCGCCTAGCCCAAGCCAATCAGCTCGATTTATATATGGTAGATTGGCAACAAAGCAATGGCGCATTATTCAGCGCATTGCGGGTCGAACGCAACGTCATGTTCCTCATCCTCATGCTCATCATCATCATCGCCTCGTTCAACATCATTTCAGGCATGATCATGCTGGTCAAAGATAAAACTCATGACATCGCCATCCTGCGCACAATGGGGGCAGGGCGTGGCACCATACAGCGCGTCTTTTTCATGACAGGCGGCCTCATCGGCATCACAGGCACATTATTCGGCTTCTTGCTCGGCGTACTAGTTTGCGCCAATATCGAGAGCATCCGCCAATTCGTATCCGCCCTAACCGACACCGCTCTCTTCTCGCCAGAGCTTTATTTCCTATCCGAATTACCCGCCAAAATGGAAACCGCCGAAATCACCACAATCGTGGCCGCGTCGCTTATTCTGTCTTTATTGGCCACCCTATACCCATCCTACCGCGCCGCCAAAACCGACCCCGTTAAAGCTTTAAGGTTCGAATAATCCATGACAAAAAAAACCATATTATCGCTTAAAAACATCAAGCGCGCTTTCGGCAGCAAAAACGCAGAATTGCTAATCTTCGAAGGCCTAAACCTAGAAATCAAACAAGGCGAATTAGTAGCCCTAGTCGGCCAATCAGGCAGCGGTAAATCCTCCCTCCTACACATTGCAGGCCTCCTAGATACCCCAAATCAAGGCGAAATCATCATCAATGATGCCCATTGCAACGATCTAACTGATCGCCAAAGAACCGAAATCAGACGCCACGAAATCGGCTTCATTTACCAGTTCCATCACCTATTACCCGAATTCACCGCCCTAGAAAATGTCGCCGTGCCACTGCGCCTAAATGGCAACAACAAAGCCGCCGCCCACAAACAAGCGACAGAAATCCTAGACACATTAGGCATGGCACACCGCCTCACTCATTTCCCGGCCGAGCTATCAGGCGGCGAGCAACAACGCGTCGCCATCGCCCGCGCATTCGCCATCAAACCATCCCTAATTTTGGCCGATGAACCCACAGGCAATCTCGATCCCAGCACCGCAGATCAAGTCTATGATGAATTCTATAAATTAGCCCGCGAGCAAAACATGTCAGCCCTCATCGCCACCCATAATATGGCCTTAGCCGATAAGATGGATCGCGTCTTCACCCTCGAAAATGGCCAGCTTGTGGAAAAATAACCCACAACCCAACCCATTGATAAAAAACATAAAAATGATAAACACTCACAGCTTATACATTAACGATTGACAAAAGAACAAATCATGAACATTATAAAGGCAGAATTCAAATTTGTTCAATAAGGATTTAGTTATGAGTGATATTTCTGTTTTAGATTATGCCAAAGATATTTTAGGTTTCCTACTGATCGGCGTCTCCATCTGGGGCATCTCACTGCTCAGCAGTGGCACATTATTTACCCTCGTATAATTTCCGATAATTCTTGTCCTCATCACATTTAGCGCCTAGTATAATTTCATCCAAATTATAACCATGCGACAAATAAATGAGCCAACAACCAAAGCAAAATAACAGCCCAACCTTTGTCCATTTGCGCACCCATTCAGCCTATTCACTACTCGAAGGCGCATTGCCTGTAGAAAAAATCATCAAACTCGCTAACGATGATCAATCCCCCGCAGTCGCCATAACCGATTCGGGCAATCTTTTCGGCGCTCTAGAATTTTCCGAAAAATCAGTAAAATCATCCGTCCAACCCATCACCGCCGTCACCCTAACCGTAAAATTAGATGACGGCACCTATACCCCCAGCTTAGCCTCCTCCCAACGCCACAAAGAAATCCCCTCCATAGCCCTTTTCGCCCAAAACGAAACAGGCTACGAAAACCTAATGGCCCTAGTCAGCAAATCATTTCTAGAAACCCCAGACAACGAAACCCCACATATCCCGCTAGAAACTCTAGCCAAACACACAGATGGCCTAATAGCACTTTCAGGCGGCCCCTCAGGCCCCCTCAACAAAGCCCTATACGAAGAAAACCCCGACCGCGCCCAAGCCTTCTTCGAAACCCTCAACAAGCTATACCCCAACCGTTTTTACATCGAGCTCCAACGCCACAACATGCCCGAGGAAAATAAAGTCGAATCCGCCTTGGTAAAACTAGCCTACGACAACAACATCCCGCTAGTCGCCACCAACGAATGCTTCTTCCACAAGCCCGAAGATTATAAAGCCCATGATGCCCTAATCTGTATCGCCCAAAGCACTGTAGTCGGCGCCGATGACCGCCTCCGCATGACACCCGAACATTATTTCAAAACCTCAAAACAAATGATCGCCTTGTTTGACGATATACCCGAGGCCATCCAAAACACCCTAGAGATCGCCCAACGCTGCCATTTCCGCCCCCACACCCGCGACCCAATCCTTCCAAATTTCACTGGCTCCAGCGGCAAAGACGCCCTAAAAGCCGAAGCCGATGCCCTCACAAAAGACGCATTAGCAGGCCTAAGAGTCCGCCTCGCATTCCACGGCCCCGCCGAAGGCTACACCGAAAAAAACTATTACGACCGCCTAGATTTCGAACTAAAAATCATCAACGATATGAAATTCCCGGGCTATTTCCTCATCGTGTCAGATTTCATCAAATGGGCAAAAGATCACCACATCCCCGTCGGCCCAGGCCGTGGTTCGGGCGCTGGCTCATTAGTCGCCTATTCCCTAACCATCACCGATCTCGACCCCCTCATGTGGGGCTTACTGTTCGAACGTTTTCTAAACCCCGAACGCATATCAATGCCCGATTTCGATATTGATTTCTGCCAAGACCGCCGCGAAGAAGTCATCACCTACGTGCAAAAAAAATATGGCTTCGATCAAGTCGCACAAATCATCACCTTCGGTAAATTACAAGCCCGCGCCGTACTGCGCGATGTCGGCCGCGTGCTGCAAATGCCTTATGGCCAAGTCGATCGCCTGTGTAAATTAGTCCCCAACACCCCTGGCAGCGCCATGACCCTGCCAGAAGCCATCGCCGCCGAACCCAAATTACGCGAAGAGCGCGACAGCGAAGAAATAGTCGCCGAGCTCCTAGAAATCGGCCAAAGCCTAGAAGGCCTATACCGCCACGCGTCAACCCATGCCGCAGGCGTCGTAATCGGCGATCGCCCACTCTCACAACTAGTCCCCCTCTACCGCGATCCGCGCTCCGAAATGCCAGTAACCCAATTCAATATGAAATGGGTAGAACCAGCAGGCCTCGTAAAATTCGACTTTTTAGGCCTGAAAACCCTAACAGTCCTAGAAACCGCACTAAAATTTCTCAAAAATCGCGACATCCATGTCGACCTAGCCGCCATCCCAATAGACGACAAACCATCCTACGACCTCATGGCACGCGGCCAAACCATCGGCGTATTCCAACTGGAATCCAGCGGCATGCGCGACATGCTACGCGGCCTAAAACCCGATAGGTTCGAAGACATCATCGCCATGGTGTCCCTCTACCGCCCGGGCCCGATGGACAACATCCCCACCTATATCGCCTGTAAACATGGCCGCCAAGACCCTGATTATCTACATCCGAAACTCGAAGAAGTGCTCAAAGAAACCCACGGCGTCATCATTTACCAAGAACAAGTGATGAAAATCGCCCAAGTTCTCAGCGGCTATTCACTCGGCGCTGCCGATATGCTACGCCGAGCCATGGGTAAAAAAGACCAAGCCGAAATGGATCGTCAACGCAAAATCTTCAACGATGGCGCCGTCGCCAACGGTGTAGATAAAAGCCGCTCCAATTATATTTTCGATCTAGTCAACAAATTCGCAGGCTACGGCTTCAACAAATCCCATGCCGCCGCCTACGCCTTAGTCGCCTATCAAACCGCCTACCTAAAAGCCAATTACCCCGTAGAATTCATGGCCGCCCTAATGACATTGGACATGGGCAACATCGATAAACTACAACTGTTCAAACAAGAATGCGAACAAATGGGCATCGAGGTTTTACCGCCAGACATCAACAAATCAGCAGTAGACTTTGTCGTCGAAAACAACAAAATCCGCTACTCACTATCTGCCCTAAAAAATGTCGGCAGCCAAGCCGTAGAATCCATCGTCAAAGCCCGCCAAGAAGTCGGTAAATTCAAAGACATCGCCCATTTCGGCGAAAACCTAAACACCCGCCACGTCAACAAACGCGCCATCGAAAACATGATCAAAACAGGCGCCTTCGATGCCCTAAATCCCGACCGTGCACAATTGTTCAGCGGCCTAGATTCCATCATGGCCTTCGCCAACAAAAGCCAAAATGACAAAGAAGTCGGCATGATAGACATGTTCGCCGCCATGGGCGATGACCAATCAACCGCCGAAAAACTACCGCTACCAAAAGTCAAAGCATGGACAAATATAGAGGTGCTGGAGTTCGAAAAGAAAGCCGCAGGCTTCTATATTTCAGGCCATCCACTCGATGATTACGCCACCTTGCTCAAACAGATGAAAATCATCACATGGGAGCAATTCACCAAAAACATCTTAGCTGGCGGCAAAAAAAGCGCCAAACTCGCCGCCACCATCACCGCCAAGCAAGAAAAACGCTCCAAAAAAGGCAATAAATTCGCCTTCATCGGCCTGTCAGATGCCAGCGCCCAGTATGAAGCGGTCATGTTTGGCGATGTGCTAGAAAAATACGAAGAACACCTAGCCGTCGGCACATTGGTCATCGTTGGCATTGGCGCCGATGTCGATGGCGATCAAATCCGCCCACGTGTCAACAGCGTCGAACCATTAGAAAAACAAGCCAGCAAATCCCTACAAACCAGCGTAAAAATCTACCTAGAAGGCAAAGAAACCATCGATTTTGTCAAACAACAGCTTAAAAAAGGCGGCAAAGGCGAGGTCAGCCTAGTCGTCATCAGCGAAAACAAACAATTCGAGGTTGAGATTCTGCTAAAAGACCAATATATTATATCGTCAGAGCGCATCGCCGCCATAAAATCTTTGCCGCAAGTGCAAAGCATCATTCAAAATTAGAGCCACAGCATGTTGCAAAAAAATCAAACAAAACCCAATCATTCAAGCCATGTTTCGCTGCACAATATTTCACATCAATATGCCGAAAAAACCATCCTTAATGACATTTCATTCAACATAGAACGTGGCGAGATCATATGCCTACTCGGCGCTTCAGGCAGCGGCAAGTCAACCCTTTTGCGCCTCATCGCAGGGGTCGAAACCCTCAATACAGGTAGCATCAGCATCAATGACAAAATTGTAGTCAATGAGGATATATTCATCGCGCCAGAAAACCGCCAAATTGGCATGGTGTTTCAAGATTATGCCCTGTTTCCGCACCTAACAGTCTCCCAAAACATCATGTTTGGCAAAATAAAAAACGGCAAAATCACCCGTCAAGATGCCATGCAACAACTAGATTATATCGGCCTCACAGAATATGCCGATAGCTACCCCAGTACCCTGTCAGGCGGCCAACAACAACGTGTCGCCTTAGCCCGCACATTGGCCACAAAACCAGAAATTTTACTGCTCGACGAGCCATTTTCAGGGCTAGATTCTCACCTGAGGGTCGAGCTACGTGTTGAAACCAAAAAACTCATCAAAGCCAATAACATCAGTGCTATATTTGTAACTCATGATGCCGAAGAAGCGCTTTACTTAGCCGATAAAATTATTCTACTCAATGACAGCCAGATCGAACAAATGGGCACCCCAGATCAATTACTAAATCAACCCGCTAGCATTTATGCCGCACATTATTTACGCCGTTATAATGAGTTAGATGTCTCAATCGAAAACGGCATGGTTAAAACCCCATTTGGCGATTTACAGACCCAACACCTATGCTGTTGCGCACAAACCAATCTAGGCCACAACCACAATCATGCCAAATTGCTCATTGCCCAAAATGATATACATTTAGCTTCATATGATGATCCTGACGAGTATGACCACCAAATCAAGGTCAAAATCACCCACATAAATCACTATAGCGAATTTTCGGAATTACACTTACAGGTCAGCAATACCCAGCAGACGCTCATTTTGCGCACCAGCCTACGCGAAAAACAGGTCAAAATTAATGATGAGTATAATGCGCATTTTAATTACAAAAACCTTTTCATCTTTGCACAAAACACGTAAAAACAGCTCGTTAACCAAGGTTATTCCCATATATTTGACGTTTGGGGACTAAAATTATATGGTAATCTCAGATCAATGTACTATATTCATTATATGTAAAAGCCAGTAAATTGGCTAAATATAAAATATTTCTATGTAGGGAGTTTTGAAATGCCAGGTTGGACACAAATTTTAATCGTTATCGTACTTGCTTTCCTTTTGTTTGGACGCGGTAAAATATCTGATGTTATGGGCGATTTTGCAAAAGGCATTAAGAGCTTTAAAAAAGGCATGGCCGATGAAGAAACACCGTCTACCGATGATGCAAAAATTATCGATCATGACACGGTTTCAGAAAAAGTTGCAGAGACTTCTGAATCGGTTAAAAAAGCCACAAAATAAAACTCAACCGTTCAAGGTAAATTATGTTTGATATAGGTTGGACCGAGGTTATGGTGATCGTAGCGGTTGCCGTTATCGTTGTGGGCCCAAAAGACATTCCCAAAATGCTTAAAACCGTGGGCAAATACTTGCGCAAGGCAAAAACCATGATGCGCGATGTGCGCCGTCAGGTCGAAGAGGTTGCCGACATTTCAGAGCTTAAACAGCTCAAAGCCGATGCCGAAAAGATGACCAAAGATATGACCAAGGATATGGGCGTTGATAGTTTTGATGATCCAATGAAGGTCAATAAGCCCGATCCATCATTTGCGACACCTGATCCGACATTTGCAGAAGCAAAGCCCGCCGCAGCCAAGCCCGAGGCCAAAATAGCGGCAAAAACCAAGCCTAAGGCTAAGCCCAAAGCTACCACCAAAAAAACCACCAAGCCTAAAACCGTGGCAAAAAAAGCCCCAGTCAAAAAGACTGCCGCCAAAAAATCCACAGTTAAAAAAACAACGGCTCCCAAAGCCCCAATTAAAAAAGCGGTTAAAAGCGCATCTTAAATAATAGTTACGATTAAAAATATGTCAGCAGAAATAGAGCAAGATACCAATCAAACCGAAATGGATGAGAGCCAAGCTCCTATCATGGATCATCTCTATGAGCTGCGTAACCGCATGATCAAAGCCATCCTTGTTCTGGTGGTGTTTGCTTGTATTTGCGGCTTTTTCGTCAATGACATTTATAACATTCTTTTGGTGCCATTTGTCAGTGCTGTGGGCGAAGCCGAAAATGCGCGTCTCATCTACACTGCGCCACAAGAGCTATTTTTCGTATATCTAAAACTAGCTCTATTCGGCGGTATGATATTGGGTTTCCCATTCATCGCGTTCCAAATTTACGCCTTCATCGCCCCAGGCCTGTATAAAAACGAGCGCGGCGCTTTCATCCCCTATCTCCTTGCAACACCTATTCTTTTTGTCATGGGTGCGTCTCTAGTCTATTTTTTCGTCATGCCTTTCGCCATGGATTTCTTCATCGGTATGGAGCAAGAAGGCGGCGAGGGCTTGGCCTCAATTCAACTCGAGCCACGCGCCACAGAATATCTAAGCCTAGTGATGACGCTAATTTTAGGCTTCGGCTTAATGTTCCAATTGCCCGTCATCCTCACGCTTTTGGCGCGCATCGGCGTGGTTAGCTCTGCATGGCTTAAAGACAAACGCAAATTCGCCATCGTCATCATCTTCGCAGTCGGCGCGATTCTCACTCCGCCCGATCCTATTTCGCAGCTCGGCTTGGCTTTCCCAACCCTGCTGCTTTACGAATTGTCGATATTCGCAGTTAAACTCATCGAGCGATCCCGAGCCAAAAAGCGCGCCGATCAAGATTCTGATGATGATTCAGATGACGATGAAGATGAATAATTAGGTTGATAATCAACCCATTTTTCTCTACTTACAACTTAACTAATTTATAAAGGCGGCGATTCCGCGCTGCCGACAATATCGGGAGGCTTTTATGCACGATATCAAATGGATTCGCGAAAACCCAGCAGCGTTCGAGGCTGCAATGTCACGTCGCAAATTATCTGGCACTGCCGAAAGAGCTATATTGCTAGATAAAGCCCGCCGCGATCACCTCGCAGGCCTGCAAGAATTACAAACACAGCGCAACGAAGCTTCAAAAGCCATCGGCAAAGCCAAAGCCTCAGGCGATGAAGCCGCCGCCCAAGCCGCCATTGCCAATGTCGCCAAAATCAAACAAGCCATCCAAGATGGCGAAGAAACCGAGCGCAAACTCATCGATGAACTCAACGATTTCCTCCTAGAGCTACCCAACATTATGTTTGATGATGTACCAGACGGCGCCGATGAAGAAGACAATGTCGAAACCCACCGCGTCGGCACACCGCCAAAATTCGATTTCGAACCCAAACAACATTTCGACATTGGCGAAGCTTTAGGCCAAATGGATTTCGAAGCCGCCGCTAAAATGTCAGGCTCGCGCTTCGTCGTGCTAAAATCAGACCTAGCCCGCCTTGAACGCGCCCTAGCCAATTTCATGCTAGATCTACACACTCAAGATTACGGTCGCGAAGAAGTTGTCGTGCCACTCCTAGTCAATGCCAACGCACTATACGGCACCAACCAATTGCCAAAATTCGAAGCAGATATGTTCAAAACCACCGATGGTAAATATCTTATCTCAACCTCAGAAGTCTCACTCACCAACCTAGTGCGCGAAACCACAATGCCCGAAGCTGATCTACCAAAACGCTTCACCTCATACTCCAACTGCTTCCGCAGCGAGGCAGGCAGTGCAGGGCGCGACACAAGAGGCATGATCCGCCAACACCAATTCAGCAAAGTCGAAATGGTCAGCATTGTCCACCCCGACAACAGCGAAGCCGAACAAATGCTCATGCTAGAAGCCGCCGAAGAAGTGCTAAAACGCCTAGGCCTAGCCTACCGCGTGGTCAAACTCTGCTCAGGCGATACAGGCTTCGGCGCCAAACGCACATTCGACCTCGAAGTCTGGCTACCAGGCCAAAATCAGTACCGCGAAATCTCATCAGTCTCAACCTGTGGCGATTTCCAAGCTCGCCGCATGAATGCAAGGTTCAAACCAACCGAAGGCAAAGGCGCACACTATGTCCACACCCTCAATGGCTCAGGCCTAGCCATCGGCCGCACAATCGTCGCGATCCTAGAAAACTACCAAACAAAAGATGGCTCAGTGGTCGTGCCCGAAATATTACAGTCATATATGGGTGGTAAAACCCTCATTAAAGCCAGTTAACTTGATCGCAAAATAATGACAAAAATAAACAAAATCCTAATCGTAAATGACGATGGCATCGATGCCATCGGCCTCAAATCCATCGTCAAAATCGCCAATGAAATCTGCGATGATGTCTGGATCGCCGCCCCCATGTATGAGCAGAGCGGCGTATCCCGCGCCATCTCCATTCACGACCCCATCTATGTCACCAAGCGCGATGAAAAAACCTTCGCCATCAAAGGCACTCCAGCCGATTGCGTCATCATGGCACTCGAAAAATTATTAGATTCCGATCCAGATCTCATCCTCTCAGGCGTCAATCGTGGCCATAACGCCGCCGATTTTATGCATCTTTCAGGCACAGTCGCAGGCGCTGGCATGGGCAGCTCCTATGGCATTCCGTCAATGGCACTCAGCCTCATGGGCAACATCCGCTCCAATCACAAAACCCTCCATTGGCAAATGGTCGAGCAAACCTCACCAGCACTCATTCAAAAACTTTTCGATATGCAGCTCGACCCAAACAACATCATCAACATCAATTATCCCGATTGTTCGGCAGACGATGTCAAAGGCATTAAAACCTGCAAACAAGGCAAACGCAGCGACCGTTTCGCCATTGTCGATGAGCGCGAAAACCTCCGTGGTTCCAACTATTATTGGATTAATTTCAAAGGCATGGATGCCAACCCACAACCAGATAGCGAGCTAGAAGCACTCAAACAAAACTACATCGCCGTCACCGCCATCAGCCAAGATTTAACAAATTATAAAATGAATGAATTCATAAATAAAAACTTATAATTCGTAGATAACAAATCTTTAATAAATAGTTAAATATTATAGTCTACACTGCGCTAGAAATATTAGTTTAGAGTAGAGGCAAGAATGGCTCTTGATAAAGCGCAAAGCGCCCCAATTCCCCCAAATAACCACCGCGCGGCTCCGATCAGCGATCAGGATGAAGAGCGCCTAAAAAAGCTCAAGATGATAATGGGCTTGCGCAAACACGGCATTTCGACCCCTCAAATCCTCAAAACTATGGAGCTCATCCCGCGCGAAAAATTCCTAGCCCCGTCATTCGCCGCCCGTGCCTATGAAGATCGCGCTTTGCCAATAGAATGCGGCCAAACCGTTTCTCAGCCCTACATTGTCGCCTATATGTCCGAGCAATTAGAGCTAAATGACCGCCTAAAAGTGCTAGAAATCGGCACTGGTTCGGGCTATCAAGCATCCATCCTATCCAAGTTATCCCGCCGCGTTTACACCATGGAACGCTATCACACTTTGCACCGCATGGCCGAGGCTCGCTTTCAAGCCCTATATCTACATAACATCACCGCCATGACAGGCGATGGCCTGCTCGGTTGGCCGCACCAAGCGCCGTTCGATCGCATTATTGTCACCGCCGCAGCCGAGCGCATTCCGCGCATTCTCATCGAGCAACTAAAAAATGATGGCATTATGATCTTGCCGTTAGGTCCAATAGGCGGCGACCAACGCCTGCTCAAAGTCAAAAAAACCTCATCAGGCATAAAGTGTAAAGAGTTATGCCCCGTGCGTTTCGCGCACTTGGTTCCAGGCATTGCCAAACAAAAATAGCCAATAATTGTTAATATTTACCAAATTTTAACCATCTTCGCTAAGCACTCCTTCATAATGCTTTGCTATTATTTGATCTAAGTTGGTAATAAATTATTGTCTGTCATCTCAGATATTTTTGTAATGAGTATCCATATGTTTAAGTGTTCAAAATTGTTCAGTGCCGTCACCTTAAAAAAATCCATAAGTCTTTTAGTGCCGACAATCTTTGTCTTTGGTCTTTCGGCCTGTAGTTCAGATGTGGTTAGGTTTGCCAGTTTGGATATGCAAAACAGACAGGTTGCATTTAATAACGTACAACAAACCAACTTAGCACCGCTCGTCAATACAGCCTCTAGCAACCAAGTCGCTGGCGTCATGCCAAGGGCAATTGATAGCCAATTCACCGCCACCATTCCAAGCAGCAATTTAGTGCAAACTGCGGCCACGTCTAACAATGGCTTCATGGGCAATAACAATCCAGATACCTATCGCATTTCAACGGGCGATACATTATATAGCATCGCACGGCGCTTCGGCCTCACAGTCGAAACTTTAAGCCAAGCCAATAATCTCGATCAATATTCGTCACTTAAAATTGGTCAGCAAATTTTCCTACCGCGCAAAGGCAGCACAAACTTCATCGCCAATTCACCGCGCACATTAGTAAATTCACAACCTGCCGAAATCAGCTCGTTACCGCAAACATCAATAGCTCAGCAAAAATTTGCCGCACCAGTTGCCACCAAAGCATTCGCGCCCTTGCTACAAGAACCTGTGCAACAGAAAATTGTACAACCAGCCGTTGTCGTATCTTCGGTCGCAGGCGAATATATCGTGCAACCTAAAGACACTCTTTATTCAATTGCCCGTGCCCAAGGCGTGCATGTTAACGTCATCAAAAACCTAAACGGCCTTACAGGCGCCGAAGGTTTGCGCATAGGCCAAAAAATTCGCGTCAATGGCGCAGCAGTCGCAGTCGCCGCCACTCCCACTGTTGCACCTGCAAAAATCAAAACCCCAGTGGCCAAAAAAGCCGTGGTTGCGGCATTGCCCAAGCCCGAAAAGCGTAGCTCGAGCCGTTTCCGCTGGCCAGTAAGTGGTCGGGTTATCTCCGAATATGGCAAAAAACCCGATGGCCGCCGTAACGATGGTCTAAACGTCGCCGTGCCTCCAGGCACAGTGGTCAAAGCCTCCGAAAATGGCGTGGTCGCTTATGCAGGCAATGGCCTCAAAAGCTACGGTAATTTAATCTTGGTCAAACATGATGGTGGCTGGGTCACAGCCTATGCACATAATGGTTCAATCTTGGTCAAAAAAGGCGATAAAGTCCGCCGTGGTCAAGCCATTGCTCGCTCAGGCCAAACTGGCGATGTAACCAAACCACAATTGCATTTCGAAATTCGCCGTGGCGCACTAGCCGTCAACCCACGCAAATACCTTTCATCTAACTAAAAGTCAGATATCAGAATCAAAAAAAGGATAGCTCAGGCTATCCTTTTTTCATTCCTATAACTTCACACCCAATTGCCCCGCCAAATTGGTGATAAATTGCCAAGCCACACGTCCCGTGCGCCCCCCGCGTGATGCCGCCCATTCAAGCGCCGCCCGCCGCAATTTTTCGTCCGTTATGTCAAAGCCAAAATGCGCAGCATAATTACTCACCATGCCCAAATATTCAGTTTGCGATGGATTGTGAAACCCAACCCAAAGCCCAAATCGGTCAGACAGCGATACTTTCTCGTCAATCGTATCACGCACATTAATCGCATTGGCTTGCTCATTTTCAATCATTTCGCGCGGCAATAAATGGCGGCGGTTGCTGGTCGCATAAAATATAACATTCTCAGCTTTGCCCTCAAGGCCGCCCTCCAATATTGCCTTAAGCGATTTATAACTGTCATCCCCCGCATCAAAACTCAAATCATCACAATATAATATAAATCTCTCATCGCGCTCTGCTAGCTGCCGCATTAATAACGGCAAGCTGCTAATGTCCTCACGGTGTATTTCAACCAGTTTTAACTCAGCATATTCAGCACCAATCAGCTCATAGACCGCTTTGGTCAGCGAGCTTTTGCCCATACCGCGCGCACCCCACAACAATACATTATTGGCAGTCAACCCCTTGGCAAATTGTCGCGTATTGTCGGTCAAAACTTGTTTTTGATAGTCAATATTGCGCAACAGCTCAATGTCGATGGCGTTTATTTTAGCCAGCGGCCGCAAATATTGCTCATCAGCCTCCCAAACAAACCCATTACCGCTATAATCGGTCACCAATTTAGTCACAGTTTTTTGCTGCTCAGCAATTTGTTTTAGCGATTGCGCCACATCAGTTAGTTGGCTTAACAATTCTTCATACACGCTCATTTTGTCCCTCAATATTCTTTTTTTGCCTAAATTAACTGCATCAGGTGGTATTTATCAATCACATTCTTAAAAAACATGCTGATAATCCATTTATTTCAAGCTGCCATGTTGCAAAGTTAAAAATCAAGGTTATATTCCACCTAATTAGCAATTGGGGGTAATCATCTTTAATTGTGATCAATAAGTTTAAGGAAATTCGACATGGATTCAAATATCATCCAATTTATGCCCATCATCTTCATCTTCGTGGTGATGTATTTCTTGGTCATCCGCCCGCAACAAAAAAAGGCCAAAAAGCATCGCGAGATGATCGGCAATGTACGTCGCGGCGATACAGTGGTCACAAGTGGTGGCCTCATTGGTAAAATTGCAAAAGTGAATGATGACGCTGAACTAACTGTCGAAATTGCCGAAGGCGTAAAAGTCCGCATCGTACGCGGTATGATTTCAGAAGTTCGCGTTAAAGGCGAACCTGTTGCCGAAAAAAAATAATCAATAAGCAGTTTGGCTCAATCAGCCAAGCTGCTTTTCTGTTTTCGTTTAGGCATTCGCCACTTTAATATCAGAAAGCCTGCACATGTTGCATTTCTCAGCTTGGAAAACCACCCTCATTGCATTAGTTAGTTTGGCAGGCATCTTATTTGCACTACCAAATATCTTAACCGATGAGCAAAGCCAAAATCTCCCCAGCTTTATGCCCAATAATAAATTACATCTGGGTCTAGATCTTAAGGGTGGCTCGCATTTACTATTGCAAGTCCAAATCGCAGTCATCATCGAAGAGCGTATGGAAGCCACTAAAGATGACGTCCGCACAAGCTTGCGTGAAAAAAAAATCGGCTATACAGGCCTTAAAGTGGTTGATGAAAATGTCACTCTAAAATTGCGTGATGCCACGCAAATGGAAGATGCCATCATCGCCATTAAAGGCCTTAGCCAGCCTGTCACCACCAGCTTGCTGCAAGGCAATTCAGTGCGCGATATTGAGGTCACGCAAACTTCAGATACCAACATCAGCGTGGCTTTGTCCGATGAAGAACGCGTCTCGCGGGTTAAATCAGCAGTCGCCCAATCGATCGAGATCCTCCGCCGCCGTATTGATGAATTGGGCACAACCGAGCCAACCATTCAACCCCAAGGTACCGATCGTATCTTGGTGCAAGTGCCAGGTGTCGAGCCAGATGCCCTAAAAGCCATCATTGGCAAAACCGCAAAACTCACCTTCCACGAAGTTGATGGCCGAACCAATCCAAACGGCGTCATCCCCAGCGATAGCTTCGTATTGCCAGATATCGAAAACAAAGCCATATTATATGTGCTTAAAAAACGCGCCATCTTAACTGGCGAAAATCTGGTTGATGCCCAAGCAGGCTTTAGCCAACAAAATAACCAAGCCATTGTTAACTTTAAGTTTGATACCGCAGGCGCTAAAAAATTCGGCAATTACACCGCCTCGCATGTGGGCGAACCATTTGCCATCGTGTTGGATAATGAAGTCATCTCAGCCCCAACCATTCAAACCGCCATCCGCGGCGGTTCAGGCCAAATTTCAGGCAACTTTACGGTTGAAGGCGCTAACGAACTGTCCATATTGCTCAGGGCAGGCGCATTACCCGCCCCGCTAGATATTTTAGAAGAACGCTCAGTCGGCCCAAGCCTAGGCGCAGATAGTGTCGAAGCGGGCAAAATCGCCTCCATCGTCGGCATTGTCGCCGTTGTGCTATTCATTCTATTCTCATACGGCTTGTTCGGCCTATTCGCCAACATCGCCCTGATGATCAATCTACTGCTCATTGTCGGCGTACTGTCTATGCTGCAAGCCACACTCACCCTGCCAGGCATTGCAGGCATTGTGCTCACCATCGGCATGGCGGTCGATGCCAACGTGCTTATTTTCGAGCGCATACGCGAGGAAGCCTTGCTAGGCAAATCCCCCATTGCCGCCATCGAAACAGGCTATAACCGTGCACTGACCACAATTTTAGATGCCAACATCACCACCTTCATCGCGGCCGTCATCCTGTTCTATCTAGGCACAGGCCCCGTCAAAGGTTTTGCGGTCACATTATCAATCGGCATCATCACCTCGGTGTTTACCGCCTTTGTTGTCACGCGTTTGATGGTTTCAATTTGGATAAGACGCAAACGTCCAAAATCAATTCCAATTTAATCTCAATCGCTCAATAATCTTCATTCATTCAGAAAAGGAAAATCACATGAAAGGGTTCAAATTTGTTCCAGCAGGAACCAAAATACCTTTTATCGGTTTTCGATATATCTCATTAGCTCTGTCCATCTTTATGCTGGTCGGCTCTGCAGGCCTATTCTTCACCAAAGGTCTAAATTATGGCATCGATTTCTTAGGTGGCACCACCATCGAAATCCAAACTTTAGATGGCCCCGCCGATCTCACACAATTGCGCGCCACTGTCGGCGCACTCGGCCTAGGCGACGTGCAACTACAAACCTTCGGCGCCCCCAACGAAGTCTTAATTAAAATCCAAGCCCAAACTGGTGGCGATGGCAACGCCCAATCGTCCATCGATGCCGTCAAAGCCGCACTAGAAATCAGCAATGGCGATCAAATCGAATATCGCGCCGTCGAAGTCGTCGGCCCCACAGTCAGCGGCGAACTCGTACAAGACAGCATCATAGCCGTTTTCTTAGCCATCGGTGCGGTGCTAATCTACATCTGGATGCGTTTCGAATGGCAATTCTCAATCGCCGCCGTTGTCGCCTTGGTGCACGATGTCGCCATCACCATCGGCTTTTTCTCATTGCTACAGCTAGATTTCAACATCTCCATCATCGCCGCTCTCCTCACCATCGTCGGCTATTCGCTCAACGATACCGTGGTGGTGTTCGATCGCGTGCGTGAATATCTACGCAAATATAAAAAGATGGATATGAAAGAGCTACTCGATCTGTCAATCAACAGCACCCTGAGCCGCACCATCCTAACCTCAGTCACCACATTATTGGCACTTATGGCCTTGGTATTGTTCGGCGGCGAAGTCATCAAAGGCCTGTCGCTAGCGATGATTTGGGGCGTTATCATTGGTACATATTCATCCATCTTCGTTGCATCACCCATCCTATTAGCCTTGGGCGTTAAACGCGACTGGAGCAAAAATAAAACCACCAACGAAGCCACCAACCCTTAAAGTCATAAAATGTCAGATGATCAGCTACATTTACCGGGTCAATATGCCATAGATAGCTATGGAAATGGGGGCTTTCGCTTCGCCGATATGTCCCATAAAGGCTCACTCCTCATCCTGCCAGCGGCCATGTCAAACTGGCCTGTCAAAGATGGCGATGAGCTGATCGAAACCCAGTTCACCAAAATAATTGAACAAGCCGATTCAATAGATATTCTAGTCCTAGGAATGGGCGATAAAATGTACATCCCACCCAAACCCATCCGCCAAATGTGCAAACAAGCGGGTATCGTCATCGAGTTCATGTCAACCAGCAATGCAGTGCGCACTTATAACGTCTTGTTAGATGAGCAAAGGCGCATCGCCGCCGCTCTCATCGCGATTGAATAGCCATGCTAGATGCCGACATAAAACACCAACTCAGCAGCCACATTGCCAAATTCGATCATCTCGCCATCAGCCTGATGCCGCAAAACATCCAAAAATCCATCTACGTCCTATATAGCTTCTTCGCCGAATTGGATGGCCTTGCATCACAAGTCTCAGAACCCATGCTAGGCGAAATCAGATGCCAATGGTGGCGCGATGTCATCACCGAAAAACAAGCCCAAAGCCCACTAGCCGAATCCCTGCTAACCGCGATAGACCAAAACAACTGGCCAGAAAAAGCCTTATTAGACCTAATTGATGCCAAAATATTCGATCTTTATGCCGACCCAATGGACAATAAAGCCAGTTTCGAAGCCTATGCAGGCCACACCTACTCAACATTACTGCAACTCACCGCCACCGCCATCGACCCACTAGCCGCCAAACAATTCGCCAATGTTTCAGGCCATCTAGGCGTCGCTTTCACCGTCGCAAAATCACTAACCTACCTAAAAGTTCACCAATCACGCGGTCAAATTTTCATTCCAAGCGACATCCTAAAAAGCATAGAAGTCTCAGATCCCAAAAGTCTTAGAAGTTTCGTTCAATTCGGTCTAGATCATTACCAACAAGCCAAACAACATCTAGACAACAAAAAGCTATTTCCCGCCGTCCTGCCACTCATCCGCGCCAAATTGATTCTCACAAACGCGCAAAATTTGGGCGATGATGTCTATAAAAAACTCGAAACCATATCTCCAAGCCAGCTAAGCTTCCAATGGCAACTCATAAAAACCAATATTTTCAAAAAAATCTAAACCATTTTCCAGTCGTTGCCGTCAAATCTCTCTTGCGGCAAAAAACGGTCTTTATAAGCCATATTGCCACAACCACTTATATAATAACCCAAATACACAAAGGGCAGGCGGCTATCTTGCGCATAAGCTATATGGTCTAAAATCATATAAGTGCCAATGCTTCTTTTCTCTAAATCAGGGTCAAAAAAGCTATAAACCATAGACACGCCATCACCCATCATGTCAGTCAAAACCGCTGCCACCAATACCTCATCAGCATCATAATATTCAATCACTTTGCTGTTCACATTGGTTTCAGCAATCATTTTGGCATAGTCCATCACATCCATATCACTCATCTCACCATCACCATGGCGGTTTTTGATATATTTGCGAAACAGCTTAAATTGTTGCGATGTCGGGTGCGGCGGGCAGATCTTACGGGTCAACCCCTTATTCTTACTCAACACCCGTTTTTGGCTTTTACTCAGGCGAAATTCATCCACCAAAAGTCGCGATGATTTACAAGCATTACAAGTCTTACAAGCAGGTATATAAGCAATGTTCTGACTGCGCCGAAACCCGCGTTGCGATAATAAATCAAAATATTTAGTGGAGTTTTCACCGTCCAATTTGGTAAAAATCTTGCGCTCGATTTGCCCATCAAGATAAGAGCATGGGTCTTCAACCGTAAGGTAAAATGTCATGTCATCAAGATTTTGAACCAGCTTTTTATTCATACCCATTCATAGCCCATAATAATACGGTATGGCAATCGTAAATGTCAGCCACATAATAATCACCAAAGGCACACCAGCCTTCACAAAATCGAAGAATTTATAGTTACCAGGGCTCATCACCAACAGGTTGGTTTGGTAAGCAATTGGCGTGGCAAACGAGCAATTGGCAGCAAAAATCACCGTATAGATAAATATCTGCGGCTCAACCCCCAGCTTAAGCGCCGTGTCATAAGCAATCGGCGCAAACAATACAGCCGTCGCATGGTTAGATAAAAAATTGGTCAGAATGGCAATCATAATAAAGAAAGCCGATAAAATCACCCATATAGGCGATCCATCAAGGCTCGAAATCACTGCATCAGCAATCAAACTCGCCCCACCAACCGCCTCCAAAGCGGTAGACATGGCGAGCGCCGCACCAATTAGTAAAAATATTTTCCGATCAATCGCCCGTGTCGCTTGGCGTATATTCAACGAACCAGTGGCAATCATCACCAATGCACCAATAAATGCCGAGATCACAATCGGCACAATATTCAGCGCCGCCAGCGCAATGGTCACGCCAAATATAACCAAAGTCCGCCGCGCATGGCTTAGCAATGGCATATCCGCCGCCGACCACTCCAGTACCAATAAATCCCGAAACGTCCGCATGCCAAATATGTCAGCCCGCCGCCCCAGCAACAGCAATACATCACCCGCTTCAAGCCGTATTTCATCAATCGCTTGGCGCATCATCCGCTTGCGGCGTTGAATGCCCAACACCGTAGCGCCAGTGGCTGCCAAATTGTTAGATTGATTAATCGTCTGCCCAATCATCCGCGAGGCGGGCGCTACAATCGCCTCAACCATAGTCAAATCAGCAGGGTCAAGATCAGTGGTAGAGTTTGTGCCATAGTCAAAACTGGCTCGAATAAAACTATTCTTATCATTAAAATTGCTCGTCAAAATATCCCTTGTCGCCGCCACAATCACCACATCCCCAGCCCGCAAAGTCAAATCTTCAAACGGCGGTAATATAGTCTGATATCCACGGTTTACCGAGCGGATGGTCATGTCTCTCAATTCAGGAAACAACCCAAACTTACTCTCCATGCCAATCAATGGCCCATCTTGGCAAAGCCGAATTTGCGCCAAAAATTGCTTACCACGCGCACTGTTAACCGCAGCTTCATCCGTAGCTTTCTCATTAGATTTCAATATATGCGGCATAATAAATATCACATATATAGCACCCACTGCCGCCAACATCAGGGCAGGGGCAGTAAAATCAAAAAACCCAATGGCTGGTAAACCCTTTTTCTCAATAATCGATGATGCCAAAAGGTTAGATGACGAACCAATCAAAGTGGTCATCCCGCCCAGAATACTAATGAAACTCAAGCTCATCGCCACGCGAGATTCGGCAATTTTTATCTTGCGAGCCAAGCCAATAATGATCGGCAAAAACATAATCACCACAGGCGTATTGTTCAAAAATGCCGATACCGTGCCTGCAATTAAAAACACAATCGCAATGGTCATCTGAGGGTGTTTTTCACCTACGCGCGATACCATTTGCGCCACACCATCCAACGCACCAGTTTGAAACAGCGCTTGCCCAATCACCAATAAAGACAAAATTGTAATCAGCGCAGGGTTCGCAAAACCCGCCAGTAAATCCACACTAGATAAGGTTTTGCCGTCATCCATAACCACAGGAAAAAAGTTAAACAACACCAAAAAAGCAGCAATAATGGCTAGCGAAGTCACTTCGAGGCTAATTTTTTCTGCCGCATAGGAGATAATGGCAAATATAATAATGGCAAAACACGCCCAAAGCGGAATATTCGCGGCAGTGATTTCAAATAATTGTATCATGGTTTAATCATGCGAAATTTTGCGAGCAAAAGCCATAATAAAAAGGTTATAAACTATTTAACGCACAGAAACCCTCAAACAACTTAACTATCTTAACCACATATGCTATTGAGCAATTACAGGCTCAATTGAATGAAAAGTTACGCCAACAAAAATCATTATTCAGCCTGAACTTTAACCCCTAATATTAGAGGGAGACATCTAAATGTCTGATACACCAAAAGAAACCGAAACCCCAGAAGTAAAAGCTACCGAAGTTGAAGCTCCAGCCGCAGAAACCAGTGCAGAAGCAAGCACAGAAACTGCTACCGAAGCCGCACCTGAAGCCGCAAAAGCTCCTGTAGAAGAAGCCAAAACCGAACAAGCTCCAGCCGAAGCAGAAAAAACAGAAGAAGCAGCCAAAACTGAAGACGCTCCAGCAGCAGAATCTTCTTCAGCCATTGATGCCAAAGCGTTGTTTCCAAAATTCTTCTCGCAATCAGTAAGCGATAGTGATTACGAAATCCGCAAAGCGATCGATAAAGAATATCGCCGCCAGTCAGAAGAAATCGAGCTAATCGCGTCAGAAAATATTGTTTCTCGCGCCGTGATCGAAGCCCAAGGCTCAGTTCTCACCAATAAATATGCCGAAGGCTATCCAGGACGCCGCTATTATGGCGGTTGCCAACATGTAGATGTGGTCGAAAATGTTGCCATCGAACGTGCCAAAAAACTATTCGGCGCGGCTTTCGTAAACGTACAACCTCATTCAGGCTCTCAAGCCAATCAAGGCGCCCTTATGGCGATGATCGAGCCAGGCGCAACAATTCTAGGCATGAGCCTAGATGCTGGCGGTCACTTAACTCATGGTGCCAAACCAAACCAAAGCGGCAAATGGTTCAATGCCATTCAATATGGCGTTAAAAAAGATGACAACCGCATCGATTATGATGAAGTAGCCAAACTAGCCAAAAAACATAAACCAGCCGTTATCATTGCTGGTGGTTCAGCCATCCCGCGCGAAATAGATTTCGCCAAATTCCGCGAAATCGCCGATTCATGCGGCGCTAAACTCATGGTCGACATGGCACATTTCGCAGGCCTAGTCGCTGGTGGTCAACATCCAAACCCAGTCGGCATTGCCGATGTGGTCACCACCACAACCCACAAAACACTACGTGGCCCTCGCGGCGGTATGATCCTCACTAATGATGAAGATCTAGCCAAAAAAATCAACTCAGCAATCTTCCCAGGTCTTCAAGGCGGCCCGCTTATGCATGTCATAGCAGCCAAAGCCGTAGCATTTGGCGAAGCCTTGCGCCCAGAGTTTAAACAATACACCCAAGCCGTGGTCAACAATGCTCAAAAATTGGCAGCCACTTTGCAAAAAGGTGGTCTAGACATCATTACAGGTGGTACAGATACCCATGTCTTATTGGTAGATATGCGCCCCAAAAAACTAACTGGCAAAGCTGCCGAAGAAGCTTTGGGTCGTGCCAACATTACATGTAACAAAAACGCTATACCGTTTGATACCGAAAAGCCAACCATTACATCAGGCATTCGTTTGGGTTCACCTGCGGCCACAACCCGCGGCTTTAGCGAAGCAGAATTCCAAACAATCGGTGAGCTAATTCTTGAAGTTCTCGATGGTTTGGTAGAGAATGGTGAAGAAGGAAATGGCAAAGTTGAGTCGCGTGTTAAACGTAAAGTACGCGATCTATGCCGTCGTTTCCCAATCTACGAAGCATAAATCATAGAATTGGTCACGCATAAGCTACCCATTCGAAAGATTTAGAATAAGGATAGACTATGCGTTGCCCGTTTTGCGCCAATACCGACACACAAGTTAAAGACAGTCGCCCGACGGATGAGCATACAGCCATTCGTCGTCGTCGTTTCTGTCCAGAATGCGGCGGCAGATTCACCACGTTCGAGCGCGTGCAATTGCGCGAGCTAACCGTAGTCAAAAAAAGCGGCAGACGCATCCCGTTTGATCGCGAGAAGCTCATGGCATCAGTGCAAGTTGCCTTGCGCAAACGCGATGTCGATGAAGACCGTATTGAACGGATGGTCAGCGGCATCTCCCGCAGGCTAGAGAGCCGCGGCGAAAGCGAAATACAATCCGAGCTTATCGGCCAAATGGTTATGGATGGCCTTCGTGCATTGGATGAAGTGGCCTATATCCGCTTCGCCTCGGTTTATCGCGATTTTCATGAAGCAAAAGAATTTGGCGAAATTATCAACAAATTGGCTGATGATGAAAGCACTTAAATATCTACGTCATATTGAAGTGATAAGATAAATTTCGTGTAAGATCACAGAATTTAGCAGACTTGATATTTAAAAATGCTATATTGCGCACAATTTAGGCAATAAAACCCAATACAAATAATTTATTATTTAAATTGACCCACATAGATTAATGGAAAACATAAATGTCAGACACCCCAACTTCTGAAAAGAAACTAAAAACCCCACCCGCGCGCTCTTTGGCACGTCTGGGAGCCGTTTTAGCGCTTTATCAAATGGACATAGCGGGTACAGATTTAAGCATTATTATTGATGAATTCATCAATGCCCGTGGCCCTTCGGCATTGGAGCTCGATAGTCAAGACAGCATGCAAATTGATCTTTCAACTATGGATAAAGAGCTATTTACCGACATACTACACGGCATGGTTGCAAACCAAAAAGAAATTGACACCGCTATTCATTCGCAATTGAACGAAGATTGGCCAATGGCACGCATCGATACAACATTACGAGCTATTTTCAGAGCCAGCGGATATGAAATGTTAAAGCGCAGCGATATACCGCCAAAAGTCATTATAAATGAGTATGTTGAGATGTCTAAAGCGTTCTTTGATGGGCGCGAAACCAACATGATAAATGGCGTGTTAGATAGTATTGCTAAAGATATTCGCTCATTATGATTTATTCTATTGATTTTACAACTTATACGCGTTAGGAATGTTCTACTAAATTAAACTAAAGGCGTAGGTCGCCATGCGTGAAAAAGATATTATTGCTAAATATTTTTCTCCTTTGTCAAGAAATGCTAAGGGCGCTGACGAACTGAAAGATGACATTGCCGTACTTGGCAATCTAGGCTCTGGTTTGTTGGCCATTAATATGGACACATTGGTTGCTGGCACGCATTTTTTTCCGTCTGATGATCCCACCATTTTGGCACAAAAAGCTTTGAGAGTGAATATATCCGATCTTGCCTCCAAAGGCGCGGTGCCATTTGGATATTTTTTGTCCTTGGCCTTACCTAAAGACGCTAACGAAGCTTATGTAGAAGCATTTGCTCATGGTCTGTCGATAGATCAGCGTAACTTTAATCTAAGCCTATTGGGCGGCGATACGGTCAAAACCAAAGGTCCGTTCACCATCACCGTCACCATTTTGGGTCTGCTATCAAATAGTGAAATCCCGCGCCGCTCAACCGCCAAATTAGGCGATGATATTTATGTTTCAGGCACCATAGGCGATGGCGCTCTAGGATTATTGGCTCATCCAGATTATAGAGGCGAAACCAACCTTACGGCAAAATATAGCCGCCACATCAGCCACTATCTTTGCCCCGAACCACGGGTCGAATTGCAAACAATTATTTCACAATATGCCAATGCCTCGATGGACATTTCAGATGGCCTGCTTGGCGATTTAAACAACATTTTAATAAACTCAAAACTCGGTGCTAAGGTTAATGTAGACCAAATTCCGTTCAGCGAAGAAACCAAGTCAATATTGCAAAATGAAATGGACATGTTGCCCGCAATATTAACCGGTGGTGATGATTATGAAATATTATTCACGGCCGATCCAAAACATGCTGATGACATAAAAAAACACAGCAAGAATTTGCATTTTAACCTCACAAAAATTGGCAATATAACCGATGGCAGCAAGCTAGAATTATTTGATTCAGGTCAACCACTAAACATGGCAGATTTTGAGTTAAGCCACTCCCACAAATGGTAATAACATCAAGCCAATATTTTTCAAAAAATAATTGTAAAACCAAATTGAAGTTCATTACATTTTAATTTAGTCAAGCCTTGGCCAAAAACCGCACCTTACGAATACATATTAATGTTTATTATAAATAGGTTATAATTGTTTATTAAAGTTATATAGGCCTACCAATATGGCTCAGCCAGGCGGTTCAATTGGTTTTTAGAAAATAGATTTAACTCATTTATCCAATAGATCAATACAATTGAGTGGTTGTCGTGGGATTTTTAGTTTAATGAATAATTAATTCCACATTTTTTAATGGTATTTTATGACTGACTTAGCTTTAACTTCTTCCCTAAATGAAAACCGAGCGCGCCGCAATGCCATTATTTTGGCATTTTGTTTTGCTCTTGGCGGCATCACCACTTTTTGTGTAATGAGCTTGGCCGCCAATGTAGCCTATGGCATTGCCGAGAATAAAGGCAACGCCACTCTGCCAATCACTGCCTTCTTGTTGGCCTCAATGCTCACGTCTGTTCCTGCGTCCATGCTAATGCAAAGAATCGGCCGCAAGTCAGGCTTTCGGGTTGGCATTATCATGGGCACATTAGGCTGTTTGTTGGCAGCTTATTCCATCTATATCAGTAGTTTCTGGTTGTTATGCGCGTCTACTTTCCTCATCGGCATTATGGCTTCATTCCAAGCCTTCTATCGTTTTGCAGCGGCAGATACCGCGTCAGATAAGTTCAAAAGCGTGGCGGTTTCATGGGTTATGTTTGGCGGTGTTCTAGCCCCCATAGTAGCCCCAACCATCATCAGTTACAGCAAAAACCTACTAGAGCCATATTTCATCGCTGGCACCTTCCTTGTGGCCGCCGCAGTGACACTGGTGGCGTTTATATTAGTCGGCCTCATCGACATCCCTAACGAAGCCGCCAAAGCCAGAAAAAACACAGGCCGCCCCTTGCTGGAAATCATCAAACAACCATTATTTGCCATTTCAGTGGGCGCAGCTATGGCCAGCTATGGCCTCATGACATTTGTGATGACCGCCACACCATTGGCCATATTGGGCTGTGGCCAAGGCTATGAAATCGACGATGTCACCTTCATCATTCAGTGGCATGCCATTGCCATGTATGGCCCGGCATTCTTCACGGGCAAAATCATCCAACGCATTGGCGCTCAAACTGTCATCATGCTTGGTTTGGTTATGTTAGCAGGTTGCGCCGTGGTGGCGGCTATGGGGGTAGAGCTTAGCCATTTCTGGGTGGCCTTGGTGCTGCTTGGTTTGGGCTGGAATTTTGGTTTCGTCGGCGCCACAGCCATGGTCACCAAATATTACCGTGCCGAAGAAAAGTTCAAAGCCCAAGCGTTTAACGATTTCATGGTGTTCGGCACCTTAGCCGTCGGCTCTTTTGCCTCAGGTAAAATTTACAACGAATGGGGTTGGGATGGCGTCACGGTCATCATCTATCCGATCATCGCCTTCGCCCTATTATTGGTCATGGCGTCTTTCTACTTCAAAGATAAAACCACAACCGTTTAGGCAAAAAAAATAGCCGCTCAGTTTTAGCGGCTATTTTAAAAATCTTTGAGACTTAGAATTTAATGGCGTCACCACTAGCAAAACCAGCACTATTACTTGTCGATTTCGTTGCACCAGTGCCACCAAATAATTCCTGAATAAAGTTCAGGTCTTTCTTATAAGTCGGGGTGGTTTGACTAATAAAGTCAATCACCACACCATCTTGCAAGCCGTAATGAGCAATTTTATTCACCCGTTTATTGCCATTAAAATGCACCGCCACAACTTGTCTTTCATTTTCTTTGGCACCAGTAATACTGTAGCGATCTTGCTTCGAGCCAATATAGTAATAAGACAAGCCTTTGGCGCTAGTTTTCACCGAAGGGCTACCCAATATGTCAGTCACTTCTCTTTCTGGCATGCCAACCGTAATGTCTTCGATAGCCCCAGCTTGTGCCACATAACCATGCTGGTCAATAACTGTACCACATGCGCTCAACATAAAGGTCGATCCCAATAAAGCGGCAGCAAAAATGGCGCGAATTTTATTTGTATTTTTCTGTTTCATAAAGTGACTCATTTACTCGGTATGGCTATTATTCATATAATTTAGTGACACAAAGGGGCAATAATAGGGCAGTGGCGTTTGGCGCAAAATGCGTCATATTTTCATTAAAATCAATGATAAACAGTTTTTTACGAAAATAAGTCGCATTTTTTTTACATTTTTGCTAATGAAAAGCAGATACATGGTTTGGTGCTATGGTCGGATACATGTATATATGATCTGGAATATGCATATTAAGAGGCTGGGTGAAACCAAGAGTTATAAATAATGGTAAAATTTTTAGGCATATATTTTGGCCGAGAACGCCAAGAAAAACAACGCGCCGACGCGCTATATAATCATCTTATTGCCGCCTCGCGCAATCCTATGCTTTATGGCAGCTCTGGCGCGCCCGATACCGCCAATGGCCGTTTTGAGCTCATTATTTTGCATATATTCATGTTGTTCCGCCGCATGCAAGATAATGATGATCAAGTTCAATTCATCAAGCAAAAAACCTTCGATTGCTTTTTAGAGAATATGGATGTGAATTTACGCGAGATTGGCGTCGGACCCGATGGCGTGCCCAAACGCATTCAAAAAATGTTAGAAAATTTCTATGGCCGCGCCGCAGCTTATCAATCAGCGATCGATGAGAATGATGTTGAAAAATTGGCCGAGGTCATCGCGCGTAATTTCTATGCCGATGGTAAAACCAATGAGCAGGGCGCGCAGCATATCGCACAATATGTATTCAACGTCATCAAGCGGCTAGATCAAACACCAACCGATGATTTGTTGGTCTGTAATTTTAAGTATACGAATTAGGATTCATGAAATGAAACAATATCATGTTAAAAATATGCAACAGGTTTTCATCGTCGATAATCTGCCCAAAACAGGCTTCGAACTTAAATTAAAAGCCACAAACGAAGAGCTCAAATTGTTAGCCCCCCAAATTAATGTCGAGCAAGTCGCAAGCTTCACCGCCGAATTGCTCATCAGCCAATGGCGGCGTGGTGGTGTGCATATCGAGGGCAAATTCACCGCCGAACTCACCGAGCAATGCGTCATCTCACTTGATTCGTTTGACACAATTATGGATGAGAAGATCGATCAAAAGTTTTTCGCCAGCACAAAAATACCCGAATCAGGCGAAAAAAAAGAAGTCGAGATGATTGATAACGACATGGATCCACCAGAAGCACTGGTCGATGGACAATTAAACATTTTCGATTATTTGGCCGAAACATTGTTGCTGCAACTCGATCCTTATCCCAAAAAGCCCGATAGCCAGCTCGAATCTCTGGCCATAGATGGCAAATTCGAGATCAATCAACCCAATATGGCGGATGAGCCGACCCTTGACGATGATGGCAAAGAACAGCCAAAATCCAAAGCCACCCACAAGCCATTTGCCAATCTCAACCAATTGCTCAAAGATAAATAAGCCCGCATCGCTCAGCTGACACTAGATAAGCATAAGTGTATATGTCTGTAAAAATGTTGCAAAAGCTTTTAAAAAATATATCGTTAACGTTTATAATCGTTCTTATGAGAATCGTTAATAGATGACAGACAAAATAATAATTGCATTAGATGTAATGAGCGGCGAGCAAGGCCCATCGGCTTGTTTAGATGGCGCGAATAT
Source organism: Alphaproteobacteria bacterium (assembly GCA_002400495.2). Taxonomy (GTDB): domain Bacteria; phylum Pseudomonadota; class Alphaproteobacteria; order Rhizobiales; family OSC116; genus OCS116. The sequence goes on from NVQL02000042.1 coordinate 42,159, forward strand.
TTCTTTAACGCGCAATAATAATCTGTTTTTTCATTTATTTGGCGATCAACAAATCATCGAAAACAGCCTCAAACCTTTCCCAAAACTCGCTGCAAATAGCGAAGTTCATCATACAGATTTTGTCGTCCCGATGGATATGAAACCCCGTCAAGCCCTGCGCCAAGGCCGCAAGGTCAGCTCAATGTGGCAAGCCATCAATAGCGTCCATGAAGATGTCTCAGGCGGCGCCGTGTCAGCGGGCAATACAGGCGCACTTATGGCCATGGCAACCTTTTGTTTGCGCACTCTACGCCGCATCGATCGCACTGCCATCGCAGCCATTTGGCCAACCATAACTGGCCGAACCATTGTGCTAGATATGGGCGCTAACCTGCATGTCTCGTCAGAAAATTTGGTCGATTTCGGCTTTATGGGCGCAGCCATGGCGCGGGTGGTCTTCAACATTGAAAAACCTCGGGTCGGCATCCTAAACATCGGCGAAGAAGAAATTAAAGGCAATGAAGATTTAAAAGCCGCCGCCGCCACATTGCGCGATTCGGATATGCCACTAGAATATATCGGCTTTGTCGAAGGCGATGGCATTTCAAAAGGCCATGCCGATGTCGTGGTAACCGAAGGCTTTGCAGGTAACATCGCACTTAAAACCGCCGAAGGCACCGCCCGCCAATTGGCTACATTGCTACGAGACGCTTTCACCAGTTCATGGCGCGCCAAGCTCGCCTATCTGTTGCTAGCCCCCGCGCTCAAAACCTTTCGTCAAAAGATGGATCCTAACAATTCCAATGGCGGCGTGTTTTTAGGCTTGCGTGGCATTGTAGTCAAATGCCACGGCTCATCCGATAATCTGGGCTTTGCCCACGCGATCGATCTAACCGCCGCAATGATCAAAAACAACCTGGTCAACGAGATTCGCCAAGATTTAGATGTTTTTTATAAAGACGAAGATACCGAAGCCACAGATATCTCGGTACAGAATACGCAAAACAAGGACAAAGCATGAGTAAGCAACGCTCGGTCATAATCGGCTCTGGTAGTTATTTACCACCCAACATTGTCACCAATGAAGATCTGGCCAAAACCGTAGATACAACCGATGAGTGGATCACCGCGCGTACAGGCATAAAACAACGTCACATCGCCGATAAAGATATGCTGACCTCCGATCTAGCCACCGAGGCGGCCAAAGATGCCTTAAAAAATGCGGGCATAGACGCCAGTGAGATTGATTTAATCGTCTTGGCAACAGCCACACCCAACCGCACCTTTCCCGCCACGGCTATCACTGTGCAAGCCAATCTAGGCATCACTCAGGGCTGCGCGTTCGATGTGCAAGCGGTTTGCTCAGGTTTTGTTTTCGCACTCACCGTGGCCGATAATATGCTGCAAGCTGGTAATTTCAAAAAAGCTCTAGTCATCGGTGCCGAAACTTTTTCTCGCATCATCGATTGGACGGATCGCACAACATGTGTGTTGTTTGCCGACGGGGCAGGGGCTGTGGTGCTCGAGACCCAACAAGGCAAAGGCACAATTGCCGATCGCGGCATTCTCTATTCACATTTACGTTCCGATGGCCGCTACGAAGATATGCTTTATGTCGATGGCGGGCCAAGCCAAGGCAAAGAAGGTTTTGTCAAAATGTCGGGCAATGATGTATTTAAACATGCAGTCAAAAAAATTGGCGCATCTATCGAACAAGCCCTTACCGATAATAATCTTGTGTCTGATGATATTGATTGGTTTGTACCACATCAGGCAAATAAACGCATTTTAGATGCTGTGGCCAAACGTATAAAGCTAGATGAGTCAAAAGTTGTCGTCACGGTGGATAAACATGCCAACACGTCAGCCGCCTCCATTCCATTGGCGCTACACGAGGCGGTCAAGGACGGTAGGGTGAAAAAAGGCGATCTTATTTTGATCGAAGCATTGGGCGGCGGCTTTACTTGGGGCAGCATGTTATTTAGATGGTAAAAATTTTTATTGTAATATTTAATATTTAGCAATAATATCAAGTTAACATGGTATTAATAATATGTTTTGCGTGTTATCATAAGTTAAATATTATTAATTTAAAGGTAAATAGGAGGGAATATGCCGGATAAAACGTTAACCAGAGCTGATTTGAGCGAAGCAATATACCAAGAGATTGGTTTGTCTCGTAGCGAATCCTCACAATTAGTAGAAACAGTTATAGACGAAATTTGCACAACCTTATCACAGGGCGAATCAGTCAAAGTTTCTTCTTTTGGCAATTTTTTAGTCAGACAAAAGAAAGAACGCATTGGCCGCAATCCAAAAACAGGTGTCGAAGTGCCAATTACGGCTAGGCAAGTTGTTGTGTTTCATGCTAGTCACGTCCTTAAAGACAAAGTGGATCAGGCACATAAATAAAACTAAGTCATTATACAAATTGGGGAGATAGCAGTCTTTATTTAATGTTATTTTTGACGAATATTTTACGTCTAATCCCTTCTTAGGGTTGAAATAAGCCTTAGTATATTATATATAAATTTTTAAAAAAAAGTGTAATTTAATGGAAAAATCTGCAAATGCTTTTCGCACCATAAGCGAAGCCGCGACTGAGCTTAACGTACCACAACATGTGTTGCGGTTTTGGGAAACAAAATTTAAGCAAATTAAACCGATGAAACGTGGCGGCGGCCGTCGTTTTTATCGCCCGCAAGATGTTAATCTTATCCAGGGCATAAAATATTTTCTATATGATCAGGGGTATACCATCAAGGGTGTGCAAAAAATATTATCATCAAAAGGCGTCGTCTATACAGCCAATGTGTGGCGCGAAGCCCAAGCATCCAATGCCAATATTCACGGCATCAATTTGCCCAACGATTTAGTGGCGAGCAAACAGGTTGATAATCCAACACCTTCAGAATTTGCAAATGAATCTAACCTTATTTCATATGTTTCTCGATCAGAATCTCTTACTGAGGAAACAGTGCAAGATCGCGTTATGTTGGAAAAAAACGCCAAAATCAAAAGCGTTTTAGTCGAATTGGGTGAGATTAAACAAATCATCAAATCAGCAAAATAGCTTTCATACAAAATCATACAAAAATAGAGTGCATTTAATCTTGAATTAAATGCATTTATTTCTTGTGCTTTGCAATTATACTGCTATAAAGCGCACATCACACACGCAGATATCAAAAGGGTACAAGTGACCCTTCCGGTGACATTAGTTCACAATCTGCGGAGGTTAAACCGGAAAAACAGGAGTAAACGCATGGCGTTACCAGATTTCACAATGCGTCAGCTATTAGAGGCTGGCATTCACTTTGGTCATCAAAAATCCCGCTGGAATCCAAAAATGGAACAGTATATTTTTGGCACCCGCAATAAAATCCACATCATGGATCTTTCAAAAACCGTTCCTTTGCTACATCAAGCATTGGTAGCAGTACGTGATGTTGTTGCTGGCGGTGGCCGCGTTCTTTTTGTTGGCACAAAACGCCAAGCATCAGATCCAATTAAATTAGCCGCACAAAGCTGCGCTCAATATTACATCAACCATCGTTGGTTGGGTGGCGCGTTGACAAACTGGAACACAGTTTCCAATTCAATCAAACGCCTAAACGAGCTTAACAAAATTCTCGAAAGTGATGCCCATGGCCTCACTAAAAAAGAATTGCTTAAAATGACTCGCGAACAAAATAAACTTGATCGTGCCATTGGTGGCATTAAAGATATGGGCGGCATTCCAAACCTTATCTTTATCATCGATACAAATAAAGAATCACTGGCAGTGGCCGAAGCCAAAAAATTGGGCATTCCTTTGGTTGCCGTTTTGGATTCAAACTGTAATCCAGATGATATTGATTTCCCAATCCCAGGTAATGATGATGCATCACGCGCCATCGAACTTTATTGCGATCTTATTGCTCGTGCCGCGCTTGATGGTATTTCACAAGCCCATGGCGATGCTGGTTTTGATCTTGGCGATAGTGCCGATCTTCCTGAAGATGTTGTGGCAGAAGTTGAAGCCGCTACAGATGCAGAAATCGAAGCTCCTGCCGCTGCTGAAGAAGTTGCTGCTCCAGTTGTTGAAGAAGCACCAAAAGAAAAAGCCGCTCCAAAAGCAAAAGCTGCTCCAAAAGAAAAAGCAGCACCAAAAGCTAAAGCCGCTCCAAAAGCTGAAGCTGCTGCACCAGCTGGTGATGATGACTTGAAAGAACTTTCAGGTGTTGGCCCCGCTCTAGAGAAAAAATTGCACGCTGCTGGCATCACAACATTTGCTCAAATCGCCGCTTGGAACGATGCTGAAGTCGAAGAATTTGGCGAAAAGCTATCTTTCAAAGGCCGCATTGAGCGCGAAGGTTGGATCGATCAAGCTAAAAAGCTTAGCAAATAAATTAAATTGGCGTGTCAATTATGACATGCCAATTATCAGAAAATTATTTTAAATTTAGCAACCACTCTTAAGGGTGGTTGCTATTCTAACAATAGGCTCAAGAAAATGGCTATCACTGCAAGTATGGTAAAAGAACTACGCGCATCAACAGGCGTAGGCATGATGGATTGTAAAACAGCTCTTAAAGAAACTGATGGTGACATGGAAGCCGCAGTCGATTGGTTGCGTAAAAAAGGTTTAGCCAAAGCGGCTAAAAAATCTGGCCGTGTGGCTGCCGAAGGCCTTGTGGCTGTTAAAGCGTCTGGTACATCTGCGGTTGTGGTCGAAGTTAACTCAGAAACTGACTTTGTGGCTCTAAACCCAGAATTTCAAAAATTGGCTGCAAACGTGGCTGACATCGCGCTTGCTAATAATGGTGACGATGCAGCCATTAAATCTGCTGCATATCTTGATTCAGGCAAAACAACCGAAGAATTTATCACCGCATTGGTGGCTTCAATTGGCGAAAATCTTGCCTTCCGTCGCGCCACAGCGTTGAGCGTAAACAATGGCGTTGTTGCCACATATGTGCACAATAGCGTTGTCACAGGTGTTGCTGGTAAACTAGGTGTGCTTGTTGGTTTAGAATCAACTGGTGATGCAGCTAAACTAGATGCGTTGGGCAAACAAATTGCCATGCATATTGCAGCTACAAACCCAGCTTCATTGGATGTAACAGATCTAGATCCAGCGATTGTTGAACGCGAAAAAAATGTGCTTGTTGAAACCGCTCGTGCTTCTGGCAAGCCAGATAACATCATCGAAAAAATGATCGAAGGTCGTATGCGTAAATACTACCAAGAAGTTGTTTTGCTTCAACAAACTTTCGTTATTGATGGCGAAAACACAGTCGAAAAAGCCATTCAAATCGCCGCCAAAGATATTGGCGCTGATGTGAAACTAACTGGTTTCGTACGTATGGAACTTGGTGAAGGCATCGAGAAAAAAGAAGAAGATTTCGCAGCCGAAGTTGCAGCAGCAACAGGCCAAGCTTAGTCTTCATAAAAAAATAATTTTAAAAGCCGATATCATGTATGTGATGTCGGTTTTTTTGTGCCAAAATTTATCGCATGTGCTAACTTGATTTAATTTAAATAAAAACACGAGTCACGCCCATGTCAGAATCCGAAATTTTAAGAAAACGCACCGTCAATCCCGATCTTAAATATAAACGTGTTTTGCTCAAATTATCGGGCGAAGCGTTGATGGGCGATCAGGATTTCGGCATAGATATGGCCTTTGTCGATAAAATAGCCAACGAAATTAAACAGGTTTGGAGCCAAGGTGCCGAGATCTGCTTGGTCATCGGCGGCGGCAATATTTTTCGCGGCGTGGCAGGCGCCGCTCAAGGCATGAACCGCTCAAATGCCGATTATATGGGCATGCTGGCCACAGTTATGAACGCCCTAGCCATGGCCAATGCGCTCGAAGAGCTCAGCATCCCAACCCGCGTTTTATCCGCCATCCCTATGCCAACAGTGTGTGAGCCATTTGTCGGCCCGCGCGCCCGCGCCCATCTGGGCAAAGGCCGTGTAGTCATCTTTGCTGCAGGCACAGGCAACCCATTTTTCACCACCGACACAGGTGCGGCACTAAGAGCCGCCGAAATGGGCTGTGAAGCTCTGCTTAAGGCCACACAAGTTGATGGCGTTTATGACAGCGACCCTAACAAAAACCCCAATGCCAAAAAATATAAACAGGTTAGTTTTACCGATGTTCTGGCCAAAGATTTAAAAGTTATGGATGCCGCCGCCATCGCTTTGGCGCGTGATAATAACATTCCCATCATCGTTTATTCTATGAACAGCGAAAAAGGTTTGATGGGTATATTAAAAGGCGAGGGCGCATTTACCATTGTCAATAGCGGCAAAACATCTTAACATTTAATCAATTGAACAAACTTTATAAATGAGAACATTATGTCTGCAATAGATCTTAAAGATATTGAACGTCGTATGGAAGGCGCCATCAGCAACCTGAAAACCGAATTTTCTGGTTTGCGCACAGGCCGCGCTTCAATTCATATGCTCGATCCAGTTATGGTTTCCGCCTATGGCGCCGATATGCCGCTTAACCAAGTCGCCAATGTCAGCGTGCCAGAATCGCGCATGCTGTCTGTTTCGGTTTGGGATTCAGGCCTTGTCAACGCGACCGATAAAGCCATTCGTGATGCAGGTCTTGGCCTCAACCCAATTGTCGATGGCAATAATTTGCGCATTCCCATCCCCGAGCTAAACGAAGAGCGCCGCAAAGAGATGACCAAAATTGCCGCCAAATATGCCGAATCATGCCGCATTTCAATCCGCAACGTGCGCCGCGATGGCATGGAAGTTCTCAAAAAAGCCGAAAAAGACAGCGAAATCTCACAAGACGAACAACATGATCAAGGCGATCAAGTGCAGCAGCTCACCGATACATATATCCAACAAGTCGATGACGCGCTAAAAACCAAAGACGCCGAAATTATGCAAGTTTAATAGCATCAATCCAACCCATAAATGAGCCACTTATGTCAACAGCCGACCAATTTTTAGATTTAAAAACCCGCCTCATTTCGGCTGTAATTTTGGCTATAGCGGCTTTTTTATGTATTTATTTCGGCTCCATCTTCATGTTGCTCATGGTCTCAGCATTCTGTTATGTCGGCATGAAAGAATGGATGGATCTGCCCAAAAGGCGCAACTATTCAACAACAACCAAACGCAAATGGTTTGGCTTTGGTCTGCTTTATGCGGGCTGGGCGTGCTTGTCTATATTGCTCATTCGTTATTCTGATGAATTTGGTTATGCCGCCACAATATGGCTCATCACCATCACCATCGGCACCGATATTGGCGCCTATTTCGCGGGCAGGTTCATCGGCGGCGCTAAAGTAGCACCCAGCATTAGCCCCAATAAATCTTGGGCAGGCGTTGGCGGCGGCATCTTAGGTTCTATCATTTTAAGCAGCTTTTTCCTCTATTTCACCGCTGTGCCACTCAATAGCTCCATCATCAAGCTGGTGGTTATTTTCTCACTCATTAGCCAATGTGGTGATTTTTTCGAAAGCTATATCAAGCGTCGCTTTTCGGTCAAGGATACAGGCTCCTTCATGCCAGGCCATGGCGGTATATTAGACCGAATGGATGGCCAGATATTTCTACTCATTGCAGCCGCTATTTTCGCATTCTTCGCGGGTCCAATGGATCAAATGGCCGCCAGCCTACTTATCTGGTAGGTATTAAAAATGAAAACAATCAATATATTTGGGGTGACAGGCTCTATCGGCCTATCCACAGTCAAAGTCCTCAAACAACATTCAGATAAATTCACCGTCAATGCCGTCACAGGCGGCAATAATGTCAAATTGTTAGCGCAATTAGCCATCGAGCTAAACGCCGAATGCGCGGTCATCGCCAATATTTCCAAGCTAGACGAGCTCAAATCTCTACTAAATGGGCACAATATCGAAGCAGATTGCGGCGAAGATGGCCTGATCAGAGCCGCCGAGCGTGAGGTCGATATCTGCATGGCCGCCATCGTAGGTTATGCAGGCCTAAAACCAACAATCACCTCACTAAAATACGCCAAACGCGTCGCCTTAGCCAATAAAGAATGCTTGGTCACAGCAGGCGAGTTATTCCTCGCCGAAGCCCAAAAACATGGCTGCGTGGTCACCCCGGTCGATAGCGAACACAGCGCCATGTTCCAATGTTTGCAAGGCAGTCAAACTTCCGAGATGGAAAAAATCCTCCTCACCGCATCAGGCGGGCCTTTCCGCACCCACACATTAGCGCAAATGCAAGACATCACACTGGCACAAGCACTCAATCATCCCAATTGGGATATGGGCGCCAAAATCACCATCGATAGCGCCACACTAATGAATAAAGGCAATGAGCTAATAGAGGCCTATCACCTATTCCCCATCGAGCTAGAGCAAATCGAGGTGGTGGTGCATAAACAATCCATCATTCATTCACTGATTCAATATCACGATGGCTCGGTCATCGCCCAGTTAGGCACGCCCGAAATGGGCACCGCCATCAGCTACGCGCTCGGCTGGCCAGAACGCCTCAAGCTAGATTTCAAACGGCTCGATCTGTTTAAAATCGCCCAACTAGATTTCGAACCCGCCGATGAGCAACGCTTCAAATGTCTATATTTGGCCAAGCAATCAGTCATTATGGGCGGCACATGCGGCGCGGTGCTCAATGCCGCCAACGAGGTGGCAGTGGCGGCTTTCTTGCGCGAAGAAATCGCCTTCCTCGCCATCGCAGACATTTGCGAACAGACCATAAATTTGGCGCAATCGCGTGACATCATCATCAATGCAGACAATATAAATGATGTATGTGAGGTTGATCAACAAGCCCGAATCATTGCAAAATCATTATTATAACCGCCAAAATAAGGTAATTAAATGGAAATATTGAACATTCTCACAGGCTTTGGCAGCAGTGCATTTCAATATATTTTCGGCTTTATCTCAGTACTCATGATCATTGTTTTTGTGCATGAAATGGGGCATTTCCTCGTTGCCCGCTGGTGTAATGTGCGTGTCGAGGCCTTCTCCATCGGCTTTGGCAAAGAGCTTTGGGGCTTTACCGATAAAAAGCAAACCCGCTGGAAGCTATGCCTCATACCGCTCGGCGGCTATGTCAAATTTTGGGGCGATGCCAACGAAGCCAGCTTTGCCGATCACGATGCTGCAAATCATATGTCTGATGCTGAAAAGAAAGTCTATTTCCAGCTAAAACCCCTATGGCAAAAAGCCGCCGTTGTGGTCGCTGGCCCCGTGGCTAACTTCATTTTTGCCGTGCTCATATTCACCGTATTTCTCATGTCCATCGGTCAGCCGTTTATTTCCCCAAGGGTCGATGATGTGCAAGCAGGCGGCGCTGCCGAGCTTGCAGGCATTCAAGCAGGCGATGTCATCGCCCAAATTAATGGCAATGAAATCAGCTCGTTTAATGATTTGCAAAAACACATTATGTTCAGTTCTGATAAGCAAATTTCCGTAATCATCAATCGGAACGAGGAGTTAATCACATTAAATTTAACGCCTAAACCCTTTGTTTTTACAGATAGATATGGCAATGAACAAAAAATCGGCCGCATTGGCATTATCCACAATAGCTCAGCTGATGAGCGCCAGTTCCGCACGCTTTCATTGCTAGATGCTGTGTCAAAAGGCACGGGCGAGGTGTGGTTCATCATCAAACAAACCCTCATCACCATCAAAGATTTATTTGTTGGACAAGGTGATATTAAACAACTTGGTGGCCCCGTAAAAATCGCCCAAACATCAGGCCAACTGGCGTCAGAAGGCATTCTGCCATTGGTACGCCTGGCAGCTTTGCTCAGCGTTGGCATCGGCCTGTTTAACCTATTTCCCATCCCCATGCTCGATGGCGGTCATCTCACATTCTATCTCATCGAGGCACTCATCGGCAGGCCTTTACCCCCTAAATACATGGAATATGCAATGCGCGCGGGCGTCACACTTTTGCTCGGCTTTTTCATCTTCGTCACCATTAACGATATCCTATCCATCCTTTAAAAAGTTACCCAAAATTAACCTTTAGTGGCTAGCTTGCGTTAATAAGCCATGAAAAATAGGCGAATCTAAATTCTTGCCTTTATTTTTTGTTCAAAACCTAGTAAAAGTGTATTGGAATTATTGATTCTTTTCAAATGAGTAAAATATGAATGACTATAATAATCGTAGTAAAATAAGCTATAAAAAATTAATAACGTTAGTAATTTCACTAACTTTTGGTACGTTTTTAATGCATCAAACTGCATTCGCAGTTGATGCTCAAAACCTCATTTTGGCTGGCAATAAAAGCGTCACTGCTGAAACAATATTCAACAATTTAGAGCTAAAAAAAGGCCAAGATATTAATGATGGCAGCATCAATGCCTCAATCGCTTCGCTATATTCAACTGGCTTGTTCAAAAACGTCACCATCACCTACAAAGGCGATAGCGTATATATCACTGTCGAAGAGAACCCAACCATTCATGCCATTAAATATAATGGCAATCAAAACCTGTCTTCTGGCACGCTAAATTCAGCAATCAGTCTACGCGCAGGTCAGTATTACACCGTTAATAAAGTAGAAGAAGCGGTTACAAATATCAAAAAGAAATATACCGACTCGCGCTATTCCAATGTGCAAGTCAGTTATAAAATTGTCGAGGTCGATGGCCAGTCAGATTTGCTTTTCACCATCACCGAAGGTGCCTCAGCCACCATTCAAAAAGTAAGCTTTGTTGGCAATAGCATCTTTTCAGATGGTACATTGCGCGGCGTTGTGTCTTCAAAAGAAGCCGCCATTTGGCATTTATTCTCAGGTGCCGACGCTTATAACGCCGACAAAGTAAATTTCGACCGCGAATTATTGCGTCGTCATTATCTCGAAAATGGCTATGCCGATTTCAGTGTCATTTCAGCGCTTGCTGACCTAGATGAAGACAGCAATAAATATTTCATCACTTTCACAGTTGATGAAGGCGAACAATACACGTTTGGCGAGATAGATGTCGATTCATCATTCTCTAACCTCCCGCCAGAAGAATTATTACCACTCGTACGCGGCAGAACAGGCGATGTATATAACGCTGTGCAACTTAACGACAGCATCGAAGAAATTCGCAAACAAGCTAACCGCAAAGGTTTGAACTTTGCAAAAGTCACAACCATTATTAGCCGCAACGCTATCGATAGAACCATTGACATTGTCTATACGGTCGAAGATGGTCAACGCGCCTATATTGATCGGATAAACATCGTCGGCAACACCCGTACGCATGATCAAGTCATTCGCCGCGAACTAGAAGTGGCCGAGGGTGATGTATTTAATATCAATGCCCTAGAAGCTGCCAAAGCTCGTCTTATGAAGTCTGGCTACTTTACAGGTGTTCTCTTCACTACAGAAGCTGGCAGTGCCGCTGATCGGGTAATTCTCAACGTTGAGGTAAGCGAAAATGCCACTGGCAGCATCGGCATTACTGGTGCATATTCAACTCAAAACGGTTTAATTGGCGAGCTAAGCTATGCCGAAACCAATCTAATGGGCACAGGCCAGCATTTAAACGCTTCACTCACATGGTCAGTCGGTGATGATAACAATGTACGCCGCGAAGCTTATTTCGGCTTCACTGAGCCACACTTTATGGGCGAAAACCTTTCAGTTGGCACTAACATATTTGCCAGCCTCAATACTGAAAAAGACGATGACGAACATTTCAAAATTGGCGCAGGTGCAACAGTTGGCTTACCAGTTGGCGAATTCACCAGCTTAGCTGCCCGTTATAATTTCACCCGTGATGAAAACACCACAAAGTCAGAAATTGATTATATTTCAGCAATTGGCCTTAACGCTTTGCTAGATACAACCGATAAGTTCATCTTACCAACACAGGGCTTTAGATTAGAGGCCGATGTTGAATTAGCTGGTCTTGGTGGCAATGTTAAATATATCCGCACCATCGGTAAAGCCGCAGGCCATTTCGAAGTGATTAAGGACGTTGTGGTTTCAGGCTTTGTAACAGCCGGCTCTGTAAGTGCTTGGGATTCAGACACCGACTTGCGCCAACAAGATACATTCTTTAAAGGCGGCGATCTGGTTCGTGGTTTCGCGTCTGATGGCTTAGGCCCCCGCATAGGCGATTCAACAACATCGGCCAATGGCGGCACAATATTCGCAGGCGCCACTCTCGAGATACGCACACCACTTGTCAAGGATGCAGGCATTTATATCGCAGGTTTTGCCGATGCTGGTACATTATATGAATCCTCCGTTGCAGGCTCTTTATCAAACGAGAGTGAAATCAGAACATCAATCGGCGCTAGCTTGATTTGGGACTCACCAATTGGTCCACTTCGCGCAGATTACGCTTACGTGCTAAGTAAAAACGATGTTGATGACGAAGAACCATTCAAATTTGGCCTTGCGTTTAGATATTAATCCAAAGCCAACATCATTAAAGTTAATTGGGGTCAACATTTGTTGACCCCATTTTTTTATGTGGTAAATTCTATATATAATTTTATAAGGAACAAACATGAGCGAAAATTCAGATAACCAAGCTTTAGATAGCATTGACGTCATGCAAATTATGAATCTGCTGCCACATCGTTATCCATTTTTATTGGTCGATAAAATCATAGACATTGATGGCGATAAATCCGCCATAGGCATAAAAAATGTCACCATAAATGAGCCATTTTTTCAAGGTCACTTTCCGGGTCACCCTGTCATGCCAGGCGTGCTAATCGTCGAAGCCATGGCACAAGTGTCAGGCGCTATATGCGCGCATGCACAAGGTGTTAAAGACACACCTGATGTGGTTTATTTCATGTCGATAGATAAATGTAAATTCCGCAAACCCGTCACCCCAGGCGATGTCTTAAACATCCACGTCACCCAAACCCGCCAACGCGGCAATATTTGGAAGTTTAGCTGCAAAGCCATGGTAGAAGGTAAATTGGTTTGCGAAGCCGAAATCGGCGCGATGATGGCTCCAAATTCTTAATCAAAATCAATTTCATGACAATAAAAAAGCCTGCAAACTTGTTTGCAGGCTTTAAATTTGAGAAACGCAATGTCCTAGCGTTTATTTATAGGTTTGAAATCACGTAATGTTTCACCTGTATAGATTTGGCGCGGACGACCAATTTTCTGTTTAGGGTCTTCAATCATTTCATTCCATTGCGATATCCAACCAACCGTACGAGCCAGTGCAAATAACACAGTGAACATGCTGGTCGGGAAGCCCAAAGCCCGCAATGTAATGCCAGAATAAAAATCAATATTCGGGTAAAGTTTCTTCTCTACAAAATAATCATCTTCAAGCGCAATGCGCTCAAGCTCAACCGCCACGTCAAGCAATGGGTCTTTCACATTCAGCTCTTTTAAAACGTCGCGGCTGGTTTTTTGCATAATCGTAGCACGTGGGTCAAAATTCTTATAAACGCGATGGCCAAAGCCCATCAAGCGGAACGGGTCATTCTTGTCTTTGGCACGGGCGATAAATTCAGGGATACGGTCAACGCTGCCAATTTCTGTCAGCATTTTAAGGCAAGCTTCGTTAGCACCACCATGTGCAGGGCCCCACAAACAAGCAATACCAGCAGCAATACAAGCAAATGGGTTCGCTCCAGATGATCCAGCCAAACGCACAGTCGATGTCGAAGCATTTTGCTCATGATCAGCATGCAAAGTGAAAATACGGTCCATAGCTTCAGCAGCAATAGGGTTTACTTTATATTCTTCAGTCGGAACTGAAAAACACATATGTAAAAAGTTAGACGCATAATCCAAATCATTGCGCGGCGCAACAAATGGCTGCCCAACAGAATATTTATAAGCCATAGCAGCAATGGTTGGCATTTTAGCAATCAAGCGGCGGCTAGCCACAAGGCGTTGATGTGCGTCTGTTACATCGGTAGAATCATGATAGAATGCAGATAAAGCACCCACAACACCCACCATAATCGCCATAGGATGCGCATCACGGCGGAAGCCTTTAAACAAAGTCACCATTTGGTCATGCAACATGGTGTGATAGGTGATGGCATGCTCAAATTCACCTTTTTCTTCTTCAGTCGGCAGTTCGCCGTTTAGCAGCAAATAACAAACTTCTAAAAAGGTGGCATTTTCAGCCAAATCACCAATCGCATAACCGCGATATAACAAAACACCTTTATTGCCGTCAATATAAGTAATTTTACTTTCACAAGATGCAGTCGATGTAAAACCAGGGTCATAAGTAAAGTTATCAGTTTTTGCATATAAAGTGCTAATGTCAATCACATCAGGGCCAACAGAAGCCTCGTAGACAGGAAATTCGTAGTCTTCTCCACCAAGGGATAATGTGGCGGATTTGTCGTTTTTATTTGTCATAGTGTTTCCTGTCATATTGTTTTTATTTTTGATGGCAATCATCATTTTGGCATATAAATGTTAACAACGCCCGTTGCCCATTCATAGTTAAGAAAAGTTAAACCATTCAAATTAAATATCATTCTAATCTGACGACACGCGTAACTAGGATTTTTTGATTCTTAGACCTTGTCATTACTTAGTATACGAAAATACCCAATTTCACAAGTTTTTGAACGATTTTTATGAAAAAAAACCATCAAATCGCGCCAATTTCATAGATTTTCAGACAATATCCTCAATTCGACCAATAGTTTCATCTTTGCCCAAAATAACCGCAATGTCAAAAATGCCAGGTGCATTGGTCGTGCCTGCCAATATGGCGCGCAAAGGTTGACCGATTTTTCCCAGTTTCAAATCCACCTCTTCGGCATATTGTTTAATGCACTCACTAATATTATCACGTGTCCATTCGTCAATTGCACCAAATTTCGCAATCAAACCACCAATCAAAACTCTATTTTCATCAGTCAGCTGTTTTTGCGCCTTGTCATCAAATTTCAGCGGTCGCGCAGCAAATACAAATTGCGCTGCATCATTCAGCTCAATCAAGGTTTTGGCACGTTCTTTAATAACTGGCATGGCAGCAAGCAAGCGCTCAGGTTGGCTAATTTCGCCAGTACCCGTATCTTTCAAGAAAGTTCCAAGAATTTCAACCAATTCAGCATCATCAGTATTCTTAATATAATGAGCATTCAGGTTTTCAAGTTTCACAAAATCAAATTTCGAAGGCGATTTGCCGATATTATCAATATCAAACCACTCAATCAATTTGTCGGTCGAAATAATTTCATCATTACCATGGCTCCAGCTCAACCGCGCCAAATAATTGCGCATCGCTTCAGGCAAATAACCCATATCGCGATAAGCCATCACACCCATCGCACCATGGCGTTTGGATAGCTTTGCCCCATCTTGCCCATGAATCAACGGCACATGCGCAAATACAGGTATATCCCAGCCCAAAGCCTCATAAATACAAGCTTGGCGGGTGGCATTGGTCAAATGGTCATCACCACGTATAATATGCGTCACACCCATATCATGGTCATCCACCACCACTGATAACATATAAGTCGGCGTGCCATCACCACGCAGCATAATCAAATCATCAAGCTGTTCATTGGCAATTCTAATTCGCCCCAGCACCACATCATTGATAATGGTAAATCCATCACGCGGTGCTTTAAAGCGAATAACAGGGTCAATACCCTCAGGCGCGTCGGCATTGCCGCGGTTGCGCCAAGTGCCGTCATAAATCATCGGCTTGCCGGCTGCTTTGGCCGCTTCACGCATTGCCGCAATTTCTTCTTTGCTGCTATAACATTTATACGCCAAATCATTGTCCAACATGTGCTGCACAACTTCTTGATGACGCTTAATGTTCCCATTTTGCGAAATCGCATCATCATCCCATTCCAAACCCAACCAACGCATACCATCCAATATGGCCTGCACATTTTCAGGCGTGTTGCGTTTTATATCGGTATCTTCAATCCGCAACAACATTTTACCACCCCGACCGCGGGCATAAAGCCAATTAAACAAAGCAGTTCTCGCGCCACCAATATGTAAAAAACCAGTAGGTGAGGGCGCAAAACGGGTGATAATTTGATCGGCCATTATATTTCCAATATTTATAAGATTCTGTTGGCTTTGATTTAGCACAGGTTTGAATTTACAGCCAACAAATTTATGCCTAAACTACCCTTCAAGGGGTGGTCAATGCGTCAAATACCAAATCGAGCGGCATATGCGTGGCAACAATCCAATGCCAAACCCAAATTTGCTGACTTTATTTTTTATGCGGCAGATTGGATGATTGCCGAAATCGAGCGCGAGCAAGAAAGATGGTTCATTTGGTTGATTGCATTTTTCGCCGCTGGAATTGTCATGTTTCACGCGTTAAACCTGCATGTTTCACAGGCTTATTTGGTGATTTTTAGCGGTTTTTTGGCCATTTTTGCGGTGTTTTTGCATCAAAAACAACGCTTTTTTGCAGTTTTTTGCCTGTTTTCAGTGGTTTTTTTGGGCTTTTTCGCCGCAAATTTTGAATATTTTAGAGTCAAAACCCAAACCATAGAACGGCCTTTATACAAGACCGACATTCAAGGAATCGTCACCGATATTGAGTTGTTTTCCGATCAACATTCGCGAGTTTTAATAAAGCCCCATTCGATTGAGAAAATCGATGCAGAAAGCCTACCAAAATACATCCGCCTCAACCTAAAACAACATCAAAATAATCTTCAAATTGGCGATGATATTAAAGTCACCGCGCAATTATTTCCTCTGCCCCATGCCGCCATTGTCGGCGGTTATGATTTTGGCCAAGGCCTATTTTATCAATCAATCGGCGCAGTAGGTTCGGTGGCTAAAAAATACCTACCCATGCCACGTGAGCAGGGTGGTGACCTGTATCATAAAATAAAAAATATATTCTATAACATACGTTTAACCCTTGCGGGTCAAATTACCGAAAACTTAAACGGTGTCAGCAAAGATATGGCACTGGCCATTCTGGTTGGCATTAAAATGGATAGAGACAGCCAAAGTTATTTGTCGTTGCGCAATGTTGGCTTGGCGCATTTGCTCGCCATTTCTGGCCTGCATATGGGTTTTGCCATGGGCATGGTGTTTTATTTTATGCGTATGTTTCTGGCCTTATTCCCATTCGGATTTTTTAATTTTTCACTCAAAAAAGCCGCAGCTTCTATATCGATATTATCAGGTTTGTTTTATCTACTGCTGACTGGCGGCAGCCTCGCCACCGAGCGGGCTTTCATCATGGCCAGCCTAATTATGTTGGCGGTTTTGCTGGATCGCGAAGCTTTAACCATGCGCAATCTGGCGTTAGCTTTGCTGCTCATGCTTATTTTATCCCCCAGCTCGATTATGAATGTTGGGTTTCAAATGTCCTTCGCCGCCACCGCCGTAATCATCGCTTATTTTGAATGGCAAAAAAACCACGATTATGATGAAGCCGAAGCGCTCAAATTATTCTCCCGCCAAACCGCTTTCGGCCGCTTGGCCTTAACCTTGCGCGATTGGTTTATGATACCTTTGCTCACTGGATTGGTGACCATGCCAATATCGATTTATCATTTTTCCACCCTGCAAACGGGCGGCTTTATTGCCAACCTGATCATCGTGCCGATATTCGGTTTATTGGTCATGCCATTGGGTATTTTGTCGCTAATTTTATCGGCGTTTGGGGTGGAGAAATATTCATTTGAATTGCTCAGCTATATCATTGAAAATATTTATATATTGGCTGATTATATTGCAGAATTTACCTATTTAAATGAGCATATTGCCAAGCTGAATTGGCACATATTATTGATCTTGTTATTGGCCTATTTATGGCTAATTATATGGCAAAATAAATGGCGTTATTTGAGCCTTAGCTTTTTGCTAGTTCTACCATTTTTGCCACTCTATGCACCTTTCCCAATTATCTATATTGGCGATGTCAACGCCAATAAACTCAGTAATATATTGATAAAAGGCACCGATAATCACTATCACTTACTCAGCGGCACGCGCGGTAAATTTAACAGTAGAATCTGGCTTGACTATGTTGGCGAGCCTTATAACAAGCTTGCCAAAGATCTAAAACCCAACGCTCAATATTTACAATGCGATGAGATTGCATGCATTGGCGAAATTGCTGGCTTGCCAGTGGGTGAAAACCAATTGACCATTGTGCTGCATGCCGCAGCCTTTGCTGAAGAATGCGCAAATTCGGCCATCATCATCAGTGCCAAATTTTATGATTTCCCGCCATGCGAAGCTGCTTTGCAACTGACCAAAGATGACCTTCAACAAGGCGGTATTGCTATATATTACAACGACAAAAAACTAGAATTGCGAAGAGTAGAGGCAAACTATTGATCGTTATCTCTTTGTTTAAGTGTTTCAACTGTATAGAATTTTTCTGTTGGGTCTAATAAATCGCCGTTGAAATTTGGATCGCGCATCACGCAATTCTCGCACACCAAGGTTGCGGTTTTCTTTTGGCTGTCATTAAACCAAACACGGCCACCTGGCGTGGCAACAAATCCATCTATACCTTCGGCAATGTCGGCAATTAAATCATCCGATGAGGGCAATTCGCTATCGGCATCCTCCGAAAATGCACCATGTGTATGATAGGATGCAAAATAATCAAAATCGGCTGGTGCATCTTTGGCATAGCAAGCATCAGGCTCGCCTTTTGTCGGTTCGGTGGTGATTAAATAGCCATCTTCATCAACGCCAACAAAACCGCAATATTCGCGGTTGGTATCAAAGCTTCTCTGTTGAATGCCATTGAAAAATTCTCTCATAAATGTCAATTCTTGCTGATCGACCGCCATGGCTGGGGTTGTCATCAATAAAAAAACTATGATGCTCATTAAATATTTCATATATTTCCTCTAATCCATTATTTGGCTATATTTAGGTTCTATACAGCAAGGAATTGATTCTATGTTAAATTTTGACGCGCAACAAATAAAATTGGCATTGCCATGGTTAGATTTGATTGAAGCTTTGCGTCAGCAATTTATCCTCGGTTGCGAAATGCCGCAGCGCCATCATCATCAATTTAACATTCCAAATGAACAAGCTGGTACACTTTTATTGATGCCTGCATGGCAAGAAGGCGCATATATGGGGGTGAAAATGGTGTCGGTGGTGCCTGATAATGGCACACGAAACTTACCCGCCATTCACGGGCTCTATATTTTATCCTCGGCCAAAATGGGTGAAAATTTGGCTTTGTTGGATGGCGCCGAACTCACGGCACGGCGCACTGCCGCCGCTTCTGCATTGGCGGCGGGCTATTTGGCGCGCGAGGATGCCAGCGAGTTATTGATTGTCGGTGCGGGAAAATTATCGCTTAACTTGATAGAAGCGCATTGTGCAATAAGGCCAATAAAACAGGTAAAAATATGGGCAAGGCGCACTGCGCAAGCTGAGCAATTGGCTAGGTTGGCGCAGGCGCATGGTTTTAACGCTGTGGCGGTTGAGGATTTAGAATCTGCGGCACGAAAGGCTGACATTATAAGTTGTTGCACCTTATCCAAACAGGCCTTGATAAAAGGCGCATGGCTTAAGGCGGGCGCGCATCTTGATTTGATTGGCGCTTATACGCCTGACATGCGCGAAAGTGATGATGAGTGCGTGAGGAGTGCCAGCATTTTTGTCGACACTAAAGTGGGAGCTTTAAAAGAGGGTGGGGACATCGTGCAACCGATTGCTGCGGGCGTTATAGCCGCCACAGACATTAAGGCCGATCTTTATCAATTATGCCGCGGCGAGGTGGCTGGCCGCAAAACGGATAGTGAAATCACTTTGTTTAAATCTGTCGGTTGTGCGCTTGAGGATTTGGCTGCGGCTATCTTGGCTTATGAGAATTTTAAATAAACGCACAAAATATCAAAATTCAAACTTGAAACTCTTTTAACAATAAGGCTCATTTAACTTAAGGAGACATAATGAGCGATTTTAAAACCATATGGGAAACTTATACCTCGGCATGGAAAGCCGAAACCGCAGTGCAAAAGCACGATATATTTAAACAATGTTTGGCACAATACGTTGTTTATACTGACCCATTGGCTTTAACTCGAGGTTGGGATGAACTGACAGAATATATGTTGGAATTTCATCAACAAATAGCCGGCGGGCATTTTGTGACCAATTATTTCTTAGCCCATCATGACAAATCCATCGCCAAATGGGATATGTTGACAGGTGACGGCACAAAAGTCGGCGAAGGCGTCAGTTATGGGCAATATAATGCCGAGGGTAAATTAACCGCCATGACGGGCTTTTTCGAAACGCCCGAGGGATAAGTAGAAAATGAATTATCTGCATCAGGTGCAAAAGGCACTGGATTATATTGAAGCGCATTTGGATGCAGATATTTCGCTGGCGCGTGTGGCGCGTGAAGCGGCGATTAGTCAATGGCATTTTGCCCGTATTTTCAAAGCGCTGACCAATGAAACCTTAAAAAGCTACATTCGCTCACGGCGGCTATCTAACGCATTGGACAAATTACTCACCACAGATGAGCGCATTATTGAGATTGCCATGGACACAGGCTTTGCCAGCCAAGAGAGCTTTAGCCGTGCGTTTAAAAAGATTTTTGACCTAAGCCCACATGCGGCAAGAAAGCTCGGAAAACGCAATATGGCCGTGCAGAAAGTTAAATTTGATGCTGAATATTTGCGTCATATTCACCAGAATATATCGCTCACTCCTGAAATTTACAGCTTGCCCAAAAGACTATTCATTGGCATGAAAACGGAGTTTTTTAGCGTTGATTCGGAGAAAAACAACATTGCCGAAAAACTGCCGCCTTTATGGGAAGAATTTTTAGCTCATATTGATGAGATTGAACATAGAGTTGCGGGTAACATGTATGGCATCATTAAACAAACGCCTGAAAATAGCGATCGATTGGAATATTATGCGGCGGTTGAGGTTAGCCAAGTTGCAGCATTACCTGCGGGCATGAGCCAACTTGAATTGCCCGCCACCACCTATGCCAAATTTAGGCATGATGGGCATTTTGATAGCCTCAACAACAGCGTCAATTATATTTATTCTAGCTGGTTATTTGCATCGGGTGCGCGCCATAATTATGGTGCGGATTTGGAGATTTATGGCGCGGAATATAACCCCAATACCGATGATAGTGTGATATATTATGCCATTCCGCTAGAAAGAAAGCCTGTATATGGATGACGCTGTGAAAGATAAATTTGCCACTTACCCTGATGAAGCACGCGCGGCTCTGCTGGACATTCGGGGTTTGATATTTGAGTTAGGCAACGAGCATGGCTTAGTGATAGAGGAAACTCTTAAATGGGGGCAGCTTAGTTATTTGACCAAAACTGGCAGCACCATCCGCATTGATCATTCATCCCAACACCCAGATCAGATGAAAATATTTTTCAATTGTAAGACTCGATTGGTTGAAACTTTTAAGGAAATTTACGGTGATTTATTTGATTATGAAAGCAATCGGGTGGTCATGTTTAAAACATCTGCACAATTTGCCAAAGGTGAATTGCGCCGTTGTTTGCTGGCGGCATTGAAATATCATCAATTAAAACAACTACCTTTTTTGGGGTTTTAGACCTTTAGCAAAACAATAGGCACAGAAGGCGATGATTTGATAACGGTTATCTCTACTGATTTTGGTCAATGATGATGGTTATAATTATGTAGGAATATAATTGAGTTGCCCGACCGTATTGTATATATTGGCCTGAACAAATGAGCAGGCTAATTATGACTTTAAACTTGAATAAAATAGTGGCGAATATGCTGCATCATCGGCAAAATGCCATCAGCACAGGCGAGCCTATTTCGCCACCTATCGTGCAAGCATCTACTTATAAATTACCTGATGTGCCGGAAGGTGAATACCAATATGGTCGTGTATCTAACCCGACATGGAGTGCCGCTGAGCAGGCCATTGCGGTGCTTGAGGATGCTGATGTTGTGGCTTTTCCATCAGGCATGGCGGCGATAAGTGCGGTTTTGTTGACGGTAATGCGGCCTGGAGATAAATTGCTGCTGCCATCGGATGGTTATTATGTTTCGCGTTTGGTGGCGCAGAAGATTTTGGTGCCAATGGGGGTGTTGATAGATGAATGCCCGAGCTTGGAATATGACAGTCGGGATTTTAATGACTATAAATTGGTGATGGTTGAAACGCCGTCTAACCCCAAATTGGACATATGTGATTTGCGCGCAATGGCGGCTAAATGCCAAGCGGCAGGTGCATTGCTGATGGTTGATAATACCACCATGACGCCGTTGGGGCAAAGGCCGCTAGACTTGGGGGCTGACATTGTGGTTTCGGCCGATACCAAGGCGTTAAACGGCCATAGTGATGCTTTGTTTGGCCATGTTGCCAGCCGCAATGCCGAATTTATGGAGGGCATACGCGAATGGCGCACGATTAGTGGATCGATTGTCGGCGCGCATGACGCTTGGTTGGTGCATCGCGGGTTGGAAACGCTGGAAATACGTTATGAGCGCATGTGCAAAAATGCGGGCATTATTGCAGCGCGGCTTGAGACACATGCGGCGGTTGAGGCGGTGAGTTACCCCGGGCTTGAAAGCCATGCTGGGCATGATTTGGCCAAGGCGCAAATGCTGGCTTTTGGCACGATTTTGGGTGTGACGTTTAAAGACCAGATTGCAGCAGAGGCTTTTATTGATGGTTCAAAATATATTGTAGCCGCAACTAGTTTTGGCGGGGTGCATACATCTGCTGAGCGGCGCGCGCGGTGGGGGGATGATGTGGCGGACAGCTATGTGCGCCTGTCACTTGGTATTGAGCCGACTGAGGTTTTGTGGGCGGATATGTTGAATAGTTTGGACGCGCTGCTATGAGCGATGAATTGGTGATTGATTTTGTCGGTGGGGCGGTTGGCCATCGGCATAAATATGGCGGCGGACGCGGGCAGGCTTTGCCCAAGGCCATTGGCATGAAAGGCGGCATAAACCCCAAAGTGGTGGATGCCACGGCGGGGTTGGGGCGTGATGCGTTTTTATTGGCCAGCCTAGGGGCAGAAGTGACTTTGATTGAGCGCTCGGAAAAAATGCATGATTTATTGGCAGCAGGCATGATGCGGGCGGCAGAAGAAAATGAAATGCTGGCTGAAATTATGGGCCGCATGACATTGTTATTTGGTGATGCCAAGACTTTATTACCAGAGCTAAAGCCTGAAATTATTTTGATTGACCCGATGCACCCGCCGCGTAAAAATTCGGCCTTGGTAAAAAAAGAAATGCGGTTGATACGCGAGATTGTTGGCACTGATGAGGACAGCATAGAATTAATGCAAGTGGCGCTTGATAATGCCAGTAAACGTGTGGTGCTGAAATGGCCGCAAAAGGCTGATTTTATGGCGGGAATTCGGGCGCCATCGCACCAAATTAAGGGTAAATCTACTCGTTATGACGTGTTTATGATTAGCTAACCTGTTGGTCTAGTTTATAATTATTACAACTAATAATCGTTATTAATAACTTGCAAATGCCATTATCTACCTATATACAATAGGAACAGTGTAATGGCTGAAATTTCGGCCTAGTACAGAATCGGTGAGGGTGTGGGGCTCTCGCCGATTTTTTTATGGGTTGAGAAATATGTCGCCTAAGCGATATATACAGCCATTTTTACGACTGTCACGAAACTGTTAAAAAGCCTCGCTAAGCTTGAATGCATATATATTACGGGGTATGTGCATTATGAGCGAAGCGATAAAGGTTCAACATCTTTCTAAAACATTTGGGTCTGACGGTAAGGCTTTGGACGATGTTTCTATTAGCATTTTAAAAGGTGAGATGGTGGCATTGATTGGGGCTTCTGGCTCGGGTAAATCGACCTTATTGCGCCACATTGCAGGCTTTGTTGAAGCTGACCGTAACAGCGTTTCGAAAATCACTATTTTTGACAATATCATGCAATCACGCGGCAAGATTGCCAGTGACGCGCGTGCCATTCGCGTCGGTGTGGGGGTGATATTTCAGCAATTTAATTTGGTCAACAGATTGAAAGTTTTGACCAATGTGTTGATTGGCAATTTAGGCAATATGTCGA